>JBILYK010000108.1:0-11488 GCA_044377735.1 Paracoccaceae bacterium
TCGGCATCGACGCCGCTCAGGCGGCTCAATCAGCGCGAAAATCACTGGAAACGGTGCCTGTCTGGCCCCATAGTGCCCTCAAGCGGCAATGTCGGCGCAGCCGAAGCCGTTGATCAGACCTTCCCTAGGTAAAGCAGCGTAAATCCAGATACAACAATTGCTAGGCCATCCACCCCATCTAAACCCGGCCATTTTTCTGATAACACCTCTATCACAACGGATCCCAGAACTCCTACGAATATGAGTATGCCCATCCCGACCCAAAAACTCTCCATAATTTCGCCCCACTAAATTCCATCTGACGTGTCAGCTGACGACTCAAGATACTGCCGGACCTTCTTCATCGCCGTAACAATCTTGGTATCCTCAGCCACCTTGGTTTTGGGCAGGATTTCTTCACACAACTTCAGCAGCATCAGGTTCAGGTCTTTTTCGATCTTGGTCATCTCGTCCTCGTTCTTGTCTCACACACGTACGATTCTCGGACCGATTCGATGGCTGTCAATTGGGGGAATGGCGACTGCGGTATTCACTGGCCAAAGCAAAACCTCATGCTTCAATCGCCACGCTTCAAACGTGCACTCCAAGATGCTTTTCCGCCACCTCGGTGATCTAACCGGCTCTCCATCGCCATCGATGACTGAACAACCATCTCCTTTCTCATCCGTGAGGAGAATTCCCGGCCGACTCGATGTGCCAACAGCTGAAGGTCACGAAACATTTCTTGACCACCCGGAAGTGCCTCGACGTATCGACGGAAGTAGATCAGTTCTTGCCTGATATACCTCTCCGCCTCACGGAAAGCGCCGTCTCGATTCATCATGACTGCCGTTGTCACAACCTGTGCAGACCAAGTTCGCGCAACAATATCTGAAGTCGCCAAATCACGCGGCTGAGCTTCGTTGGCAACGTCGTCTACTGCAGTATTCCAAACTACGACAGGAGGGGTTTCAACGATGCCAATTCCCCCAGACGCTTTTCCGTTCGCCACAATCTCGAAGCGCAGCTTTTCCCCACGCTGTGTACGAGGAAAGGTAACCTTGAATACGACAGCCCTCTCGATATTATTTTGGATGGGACCGACAGAGGTTCGGTACGAGCCATCAGCATCTTCGTTGAAAGCCTTGCTCAAGACCTCGACCTGAACGCCGAGCGATGCCTTCAGTTTGACCTGAACACCCTCCAATACGGTACCAAAAATGTCGTCGAGCTCTCCGAGTAGCACCGAAGAAATCTCTGTCGTAAGCTCTGCATCATGGAGACGACCACCACCATTTTCGGCAATCCCTCTGAGGAGATTCTCGTCATAACCGTCACCAATTCCGAGCGCGGAGGTGAGAACGCCACGCAGCATTAGTGAGCTACTCCCCAACTCTTGGACAGATTTTCGGGTTGTTTAAGCTACTGCCTTCATCTGCTGATCGGTTTCAATGCTGTTGAAGTAAACCACGGCGGGCGGTTGTCCGCCATGGGCAGTGTGAGGGCGTTGGTGGTTGTAGAAAGTGATCCAGCGCCCGATGCCGAGGGGTTCAATCGGGCAAGCCCTGTCACAGGGCCGACATTTGTGGACGCCACGATAGGGGGCAAGCGGCTTCGCCGCGGTGCACGGCTTTGGACGGTGGCTACATCGACGTTTAAGGCCGAGACCTATCGCTTCCTGCGGCTTGACCCGCTGGAAGTCACCAGCCCGGTGGGTGGGGAGAGGTTTTCTCCCGGCTTTCTCCATCTGCCGGGCTGGGTCGACGCTGAATGGCTGAAGCAGCTCACGGCCGAACAGCTGGTCACGGTCAAGAACAAGCGCGGCTTTGCCAAGCTCGAATGGCAAAAGCTGCGGGAACGCAACGAGGCACTCGACTGCCGTGTTTATGCCCGCGCTGCCGCCTGGATCCTCGGCGCAGACCGCTGGTCGGACGCTCGGTGGGAAGAGCTGGCGGCGCAATTTGCAGATAGCAGCGATGCGCAGACACCTAAGGCGGCCACCGCGAGACCAATGAGGTCGACACCGGTCCGCCGCGTTGCGTGGTCAAGCTATATGGGGTGATTAGGGTGCCAAGGTGCGTTGAACGATCCTTGGATCTTTATCGATCAAGGCAAGGAGAACTCTCGCAGGCCCCTCTGGTGTCCGGCGGCGATGTTCCCAGTTGAGGAGTGTCCCCTTCTTGACGCCGATGGAGCGCGCAAACTCAGCTTGCGAAAGTCCAGTTCGCGCCCGGATGTCTGAGACATCAGGTGCCGGAACGTCGATCTCGTGGATGGTCAAAGTCTTGCGTTTCTGGGCGTGGGCGATGGCCTCTTCAAGCCCTTGTTCAATGCTCTTGAATGCGTCGGTCATGGCTGGCTCCTGTAACTGTCGGCAAGCAGCTTGCCGAGGGATCTAACAAGTTCGGTCTCTGCTCGGGTGAGATTTGCCTTCTCATTCTTCGCAAAGACCGTGATGAGAAAAATTGGAACGGCCTCATCTTCGCTGAAGAAGTGTATCACGCGATAGCCCCCGCTTTTGCCGCCACCTTCGCGCGCAAAGCGGGCCTTGCGAACGCCTCCCCCAATCGACACGCCTGCGTCTGGATGCCGTGCGATGAAGTCGATGAACGCCAAGCGCTCTTCCTCGCTCATAATGGCACGAGCGCGGCGTTGGAATTCTGGGGTTTCGACGACGGTTACGATGGTCATGCTTTTATATGTGTGCCGCTGGCGCATATGTCAATGACGTATAGGTGGCATATGCCAACACTTGCCGATCTTCGCGCACGCCGCGAGACCCTGACCTCGCAGCGCGCCTCGGGCGTGGCCCGCGTCAGCTATGACGGCAAGACGGTCGACTACCGGTCTTTGGCCGAGATCGACCGGGCCATTGAGGCTTTGGACCGTGAGATCGCGATGGCCGAAGGGCGGCGGATCGTGCGGCAGGTCCGCGTGACGACTGCCAAGGGGCTCTGACAGGAATGGGGATGTTCGACTTGTTCCGCCGCCCCAAGCCGGGCGGCCCTGAAGCCATGCGCGCGCGGCTTGAAGGCGCGATGGCAAAGCGCCGCTTGCGAGGCTGGAACCCACCTCTCGAGAACATCAACGCATTGGTCGCCTCTGGTGGACCAAAACTGCTGGCGCGATCGCGCGAACTGGTGGTGACCAACGGTTATGCGGCGAACGCCTGCGAGGCCTTTGCCGCCAACCTTGTTGGGGACGGTATCAAGCCGTCCTCGCTCATCACGGATGCGGTGCTGCGTGACCAGGTCCAGAAGCTCTGGCTCGCCTGGACGGATGAGGCGGACGCCGATGGTCTGACCGATTTCTACGGTTTGCAGGCCATGGTCGCGCGCGAGATGTTCGTTGCAGGCGAGTGCTTTGTGCGCCTGCGGCCCAGACGGGCGGAGGATGGGCTCCTTGTGCCTCTGCAGTTGCAGCTTCTGCAATCTGAGATGCTGCCCTTTGAGAAAACGGAGACGGACCCGAACGGCAACCGCATTCGCTGCGGGATCGAGTTCGACCTTATTGGACGACGCGTGGCCTATCACTTCCGCCGCCGCCATCCCGGCGACAGCACAGACCAGCGCATGGCGGTGCCCGAGACGGTGCGCGTGCCGGCCGAGGAGGTCTTGCATATCTACCGGCCGATCGATGCGGGTCAAATCCGAGGGTTGCCGCATGTGGCGCCGGCCATGGTGCGGCTCTTCCTCTTAGACCAGTACGATGATGCGGAGCTTGACCGGAAAAAGACCGCGGCGATGTTCGCGGGCTTTATCACGAAGACCGCACCCGAGGACCCGATGATGGGGGAGGGGGCGGCTGATCTTGATGGGGCTGCCATTGCGAGCCTCGAGCCCGGAACCATGCAGGTGCTGCTGCCGGGTGAGGATGTGAAGTTCTCAAGCCCCGCTGATGTTGGTGGCGGCTATGAGGCGTTCCAGTACCGGACACTCTTAGCGGTCTCGGCCTCGCTGGGTCTGCCCTATCATCTCGTCACGGGCGATGTCCGGCAGGCGAACTACTCGTCCTTGCGTGCCGAACTGGTCGAGTTCCGCCGCCGCATTGGCCAGTTGCAGCATGGTGTCATGGCGCATCAGCTGTGCCGTCCCGTTTGGCGGCGCTGGCTGGAGACGGCTGTGCTGTCGGGCGCGCTCAATGCAGACCCCGCTGACGCGCGCGCGGTGCAATGGATCCCGCCAAGGTGGGACTGGGTTGATCCGCTCAAAGACATCCAAGCGCAGGTTCTTGCGATGGGAGCGGGCATTACCTCGCGGCGCAAGGTGGTCGAGGCCACAGGCTATGACATCGAAGAGGTCGACCGTGAAAACGCCGCCGACGCCGCACGGGTCAGAGAGATGGGGCTCAGTTACAAAACGAACCCCGGTGAGACGCAGGGTGCACGGGCGACGCCAACCCAGGTGCCGGAAACGAATTCTAATGTCGGACCGTCCGACTTTAGCCGGGCAAACAACCCCGCAGAGGAGTAACCTCATGGAATCCTGGTACACGATCCGCGCTCGTTCCTCGGGCACGGAAGTGCTGATCTATGACGAAATCGGCGCTTACGGCGTCACAGCGAAGGGCTTTCTGGCAGAACTGGGCGCGCTGCCCGATGATGCGGCCATTGATTTGCGCCTCAACAGCCCTGGCGGCTCGGTGTTTGACGCGGTCGCGATTTACAACGCGTTGAAGCGCCATACAGGCGACATCACCGTCTGGATCGATGGTATTGCCGCCTCGGCTGCGAGCTACATCGCCATGGCGGGCGACATGATCGTCATGCCAGAAAACGCTTTCCTGATGATCCATGACCCCTCGGGACTTGTGATGGGCTCGGCCGAGGATATGCGGTCCACCGCCGAGGCGCTCGATAAGGTCAAGGTCAGCTTGATCCAGGGCTACACGGCCAAGTCTGGCAAGCCCGATGAAGAGATCGCCGCCCTCATGGCGGCAGAGACTTGGCTTGATGCAACGGAGGCTTTGGATCTTGGCCTGATTGATCGGATCGCAGAGCCCGTGAAGCTCTCCAACGCAGGCGCGACTGCTGCTGTGAGGCGATTGGTCAAACCGAGCCAGATCAGGCTGAGCTTTGCAATCGCATCCCCCGTCCGTTCGATCTGCACCGCATCTGTGGCACTGACCGCCACCCCGAAGTCACGCACATCCTTGGCCGCCTCGCGCAAGGTGGCCGGATCAATCCTCAGGAACGCCAACGCGGCCTTGTCGCCGAAGAGATCTGAGGCCACGGCCGCACGTTCCGCCTCAGGGACAAGTCGGGCCAGGGCGCCTTGGATCGTGACGATCCGTTCATCCAAGGGCAAAGCCTGGAGATCCCGCGCGGAGAGACGCAGCCGCTCCAACGCCCTAACAGCAGATCCTGACCCAGAGGCGGCTTCAGACAGCCGGGTGGTCAGCTTCTTCGTCGCCTGTTCGATCTCGCCCAGTGAGACACCGGCCAACTCACCCGCCAGGGTCAGGACCTGCAGGCTTTCCACCGATGTCTTGAGCGAAGCCGCCATGTCAGCCTGCGCGCCGATCATGTCGAGGCCCGAACGGATCATCGCCACCCCAGCCGCCGCTGCAGCGGCTGTCATCGCGGCAAGCGCAATCCCGGCCTTGGTTGCAAAACCTGCAAGGCGTGTGTTCGCCCGCTCCATTTCTGAAGACAGCCGACCGAAGCCCTTCGTGCCTGCCGCGCCGATGCCCTCAAGCTCGGCGCGGACCTGACGGCCGCCTACAGCCGCAAGCCGGACAGAGATGCGTTTTTCGGCCATGGGGTTGGGATCCTTGATTTTGAACTGTAGTTGTCTTACGTTCCCTCCATCGATCATGGAGACGTATGATCATGTCAGAGACCGCGACCCTATCCTCGAAGTTCCAAATATCGATCCCTAAGGCGATCCGCAGTGCTCAGCATTGGGAGGCAGGTTTGACCTTCGCCTTCATTCCGAAGGGCACTGGCGTCTTGCTGGTCCCAGTCCCAAGGCGCGATTCCTTGAAAGGGCTGGCCAGTGGTGCATCTTCTGCCGATTACCGCGATTGGGCGGACCGCTTCTGATGATCTTGGTCGACACCTCTGCCTGGATCGAATGGCTGATCGGATCGCCGACCGGCGACGAATTGGAAGCGCATCTGCCTGAACAGCACGAGTGGCTCGTGCCCAGCATGGTCCAGTTGGAGCTGTCGAAGTGGCTCACGCGGGAAGCGGGTGAAGATAAGGCAGATCAGGTCATTGCCTTTACCCAAGTCTGCCAGGTGGTCCCGCTCGACACAGAAATCGCCATCGCAGCGGCCGAAGCCTGTCGCACACATAAGCTTGCCACAGCTGATGCCATCATGTTTGCAACCGCCCGTGCCAAGGGGGCCGAACTGTTGACCTGCGACAAGCATTTCGAGGGCCTGCCGGGTGTCACCCTGATCGAAAAGATCAAGGCCTGAGGTCGCCAAGCCCGGCCAAAGTTGCAATTGTGGCGTATCGCTGAAAGGAGACATGATGAACCTGATGCCTAATTTTTCTCATCCCGGCGAAGTGCTCTCCTTGCTCTATTTGGGTCCGCTGGCATTGAGCGCGCAAGAGCTGGCAAAGCAATTGGCAGTGCCAGATACCCGGATCGAGCAGCTGATTAAGGGAGAGACGAGCGTGTCTGCTGACATGGCCATGCGCCTTGCAAGCTTCTTCGGCACCACGCCAGAATACTGGATGAACCTTCAGCGGTCCTGGGATTTAGCCCGCGCCCCCTAGAAGGCAGAATTCACAAGGCTCCACCCCCTTCGAGCCGCCTGAGCGAAGCAAAGCCCAATAGAGTAGATTAGCCGCCGGCGTTGACCTGCAGCCCCTCATTGACCTTACGCACCATCACCGCCTCGATGGCAGGTAAAAGTTCCCCGATAGCGGGGGCCGGCACACCTAAGGCCGCACCAAGCGCAAAGGCCGCGCCCAAGTCCCAGCCGATCACCGCGCCGGGGCCGATGCGCAACTGGCCGCCGAGCCGCCCGACTAGGTCCCAGGCCTGCCAACCCTCAAATGTGCGCGGTTGGTTCAGTCGTGCGGGGCAGTCGGGGCAGACGGATTCACAGGCTGCGCAGTAGCCGTCGCCCCCGCCGAACTCCCACTCGGCACGGGCGATGAGGCGTTTTTTTCCGCGTCCAGCAGCAGGCCCTTCGCGACATAGACCGTCTGGAACGTCTCGAAGATCGGCCAGATATCCAAAAGCGCATCGATGGCATCAGGGCTTACCGGCAATGGCTCGCCCTCAGCGTCCCCAATCCCCTCCCAGTCAAGAATAGCAGAGCGCGCCAGCGCCTTGGCCATCACCAGTGCGGCCTCCTCCGTTCTCACCTCTTTCGGTAGGTCAGCAATCGCGGGGTCGCTGCGTGCGGCCACCATCAGCGCCGTGGTGAGCGGGCGGAGTTTCACCCGCACGCCGGGGACAAGGTCGCACCAAAAGGGCGCGTTGGTGAGATCAAGTGTCAGCATGCTTTGGTCTCTCAGTAGGAGGCGACAGTGTTGACGAGGACGGCGGTACAGAGACGCGCGGGACTTGCGGCCTTGGCCGCCTGCCACTCGAAGGTCGCCTGAATGCCCTGAGGCCCCGGGATTTCGATCCGGGGGCGCGGCAGGTAGACGGCATGGGCCGTGAAGGTGAAGCTGGCACTCGCCCCAAGGCTCCAGGCGAAGACCAACTCGCAAGGCGTGCCATCTATGGCTTGGGTGATGAGGGCCGTGTCGGCAAAGCGCACTTCCATCCGCCCGGTCAGGGACGACATTCCGGGATCCGCACCCTCGATCTTGCCGTCCGCGCGGATGGTCTCAATCCGATCGAGCCCGTTGGAATAGGTGACCTCCGCCGAGATGACATTGCCGAGCGGTATCCCATTGCGGGTAATGGATCCGTTGAAGTGGCCAAAGCGCTGCTGCGACAGGGCCGTGGTCGTACCTGCAGCCGTGGCAGCGGCGGCGGTCTCCCCTTGCGCCACAAGCCGTGCGGTTGCAGTCAGAAGCCCCGATCGGGACATCTGCCAACTCAGCTGGTCGCAAACGCAGCCCGTGTACATCGCATAGCGCGGTACTTCGGGCATACCCGTCTCGATGGCCATGCTTGGCAGCGACCAGTTGCCCGACTGGAACGTGTGGGTCTTGGGCGTCGTACCCGTGGTCGTGGGCTGCCCGAATGCCGCCTTCAGCCAGAGTCCAAAGTTCTCAACATCAATCGGCACTACGACATCGCCATCCGCCGTCACCGCATCCTTAATCGGAGCCAGCGGATCGCGCCCTTGGCCCAAGAGCTCCGAGGCAATCAAAGGTTGCTCAGAGCCGAGCGTGGTGTTGGCGAAGGGCAACGTGCGGAACCCTGTGGCGGGCGCAGTGCCATAAACAGTCTCGAACGCCAGCGCCATTTGCGCCCGCGCCCCATGGGCTCGTGCCATTTTGGTATCCTTTTCAGCGGATTTTGGTTAGAGGAGCAGCAATTGCATATGGCGCAGGGGCAATTCATGCTGGGCCAAGCGCTCAGCCAACGCACCTATGGTGCAGACACGACCCGAAGGCAGACCTCGAATGACCACTCTCACACCAAGCACTGCAAAACCTTCCGTCCTCGCACCGGATCTCGAAGTCACGGGCGATATCACCACCAAAGGCCCCTTGGTGGTTCAAGCGCGTGTTGTCGGCAACATTACCGGTGAGATCGTGACGATTGAGCATTGGGCCAATGTGAAGGGCGACATCGAGGCCAAGCGGGCAACGATTGAAGGCGTCGTTGTTGGCGCAGTCATCGCGGAGGATGTCCGCGTTGCACATTCCGGTCAAATCAACGGCTCAGTTCATTACACTAAACTGGCCGTGGAAGCTGGCGCGATGATCGAGGGCCATCTGAGAATGATAACCCCGCCCCCGGAACCCACTCAGCCAAGTGGATCGGCCAGCGAATAATGTAGCATGATGGGCACGACGGCCGCCTTGAGGCTGGCTGCCCCTTCAACAGCGAGATCGACAGGCTCAGGCGCTGCCGCCTCGATCCAGTCGCAGAGCCCACCCAATGTACGCTCAACAGCGATGGCGGCACCAATCCGGGCGATGAGTTGGTCAAATCGTGTATCACGATCACCGCTTGCCTGCACGATGACCTCCAGTTCAGCCCGCTGCTGGTAGTGATAGCGCAGCGGGGACAGTGTGACCTCCGGATCGCCCGGGTTGCCGTCGCGCAGGATCAGCAGCCCTGCGGATGGGATGCGCTCAGGCAGCACCTCGCCGCGCAGAACCGGCACATGCGGGATCGTGCGAAAGGCATCTGCCAAGGCGGTTAAGATGATTTCTCGGGCTGTCGGCATTGTGGTCCCGCTGTTCCGGGATAGAGCCCGGAAGTTTAATCGTACTTCGACGTACCGGGTCCAAGCCCCATAAGTCGTCGAGGCACATCACTTCGGCTATGCAGCACGTCGATGATGACGATCTGATCAGGGTACTCGACGAAGACGACGAAGTGCTGGCCTACACGCGTGAAGCGCAAATCGTCCGGCAAATCAGGTTCGATCAACTTGCGACAATCCTGCGAGATGGCGATACCAGCCGCAATCGCCGTGCAGCGTGCAATCAGGTCCTCTTCATAGGCTGTGGCTTGCAGAGGTCCAAATGTCTCTGCAGTCCAGAGCGCAATTTCCTCGAGTGATGCGCCGGCCTGGCGCGTAAGGCGCCACGGTTTTGGCATTAGTTTTTGGCCCGAGCGGACGCAAATGCGCGCCGAATGGCCTCTTCGCCACTGCCTTGTGCCAATTCACCGCGGCGCGCCTGTACGAGACCAGACGAGAGCCGGTCGCGAAGTGCGCCAAGCTCAGCTTCTTCACGCTCAAGAAGACGCAAGCCTGCGCGCAAAGCTTCCGAGGCGTTTTGATATCGCCCCGACGCCACGAGCTGATCGATCAGAACGGACTGGCTGTCTGTCAAAACGACGTTTCGGGTACCCATAGCTGCCTCCTGAACCTGTGTTGGCAATATATGCCATCAGGCCCGTACTGTCGACCCACCTCACCATTGCCATTCCACCCAGCTTGCCACAATCGCTCCCGGCACGCGTCCCAACTCCGCCCCAGCGGCCTTGGCCAGGTCAAGCCGCTTGTTGAGTTTCACCTGCTGGACCAGAAGAAAGATCGGCACGCTGGCAAGGCCGCGGCCGGATTTTGCACGCGAGGCCACGCCAAGGCCGCGACTGTTCAAGCGACCCTCCGCCACGAGTAGGCTGGGGCCGCGCGCCCGGTAGATGAACCTCAGCGGCACACCGCGTCCGCGCTCCCACTCTGCCGGAGTTATCCGACCGCCACGCGTGGATTTGCCGGCCGCGGCAGTTGGAATGGCAAGCCAAAACCCATTTTTCGACCGGATCAGCGGGCCTGCGTCATGCGCGCCGATGATCACCGGAGCCTTCGACCAGACCAGAGCCGCCGCGTTCAGACTGGGTTTGCCCTTTGGATATTGCGCAGACCGAATGCTGCGCGCCAAACTGATGCCAAGTCCCGCACCCGTGATCTGGCCGCGCCAAGCTGACTTTAAGCGTGTGCCAGCTTCGCGGATCGCCGTCGACACCGCACGCTCGCCAGCGTCAATCTCTTCCCGCATGAGCGCCACAATGTCAGGATCAATGTTGAGGCTCAGATGCATCATGCTCACGCAGGGCAGAGGGTCATTGTCCAGATGAGCCGCTCTCGATCTCGGCGCGGCTCACCCTCAATCAAAAATGTCTCATCTCCCATCAGGATCTGCTCCTGCGGTCGCGGATTCCTAAGGCAGCCTTTTCTATCATCACGAACGGGTCGCTCCTTGACCGCGAGAAGCTCGACTTCATCGCAGAACACGACATTGCCATCACGATCTCGCATGACGGGCCTGGCCAGCATTTGCGCGGGCCTGATCCTTTTGATGATCCCGAAAAGCGGCGCTGGATTGAAGCTCTGCTGGCGGAGCGGCCGGGGAGGACTGGCTTCAACGCAGTGCTGACGCGGGAGAACCATGATCTCAAGGCGCTGAAGGCTTGGTTTGCAAGCAAGGTCGGTCCGGAAATCTTCGTAGGGCTCGAGGGCGTGGTGAATGTCTATGACGGCGCGACCGCCATCGGGACGGGGCGGTTCGAGCCCGCGGAGCTGAACAGCCTGACGCGCTCGATCTTCGAGGCGCTGGTTGAGGATCCGAACGCCTTCGGTCTCGGAGAGCGCATCAACGAATTCTATGGCTCGATCCAGCGCCGGCGGCCCATAGAGGCCCTAGGCCAGAAATGTGGTATGGACAGCCCGGACGCAATCGCCGTCGATCTGCGCGGCAATGTCATGACCTGCCAGAACACCGGGGCTAAGGGTGTGCACAAGATCGGCCATGTCGGGGACTTTGACTCCATCGCGCTCGACACCGCGACGCATTTTGCCTTCCGGGAAGAGTGCATGTCATGCCTGCGTGTTTCGCGTGATGGTGGGCATCGATTTCGCGGGATCATGGGCAGTCATTTCGCGTGAAGCTGGGCACTGATTTCGCGGGATC
>JBILYK010000109.1:0-11475 GCA_044377735.1 Paracoccaceae bacterium
TGCTGGGCAGATATGCAAACAGTTAAACGCCGATGCGCCCAAACCGCCCACATATCCCTTCAGATATCTGATTTTCAAAGAGCGAAGACACAAAACAAGCCGACCCGCCAATCACTTGGCGCGTCCTGCAACCTTGCATCCAGAGTAGTTCTACCGCTGCTCGCGCTTTGGCGTTCCGTCGTCGACTTCTGCATCTCTGCGTCTCGTCATCTTCGGTGAGGCGCTATTTACGTTCGCTCGCGCCGCACCGCAAGAGGAAAAAACGCGCCTGCCTTCATTTTTCTGTCACACCCCATGTTTATAGGGGTTTTGCAGAGCCCAAGGCACGGCCCGAAAGCTGGCGGATTGGTCCGGGGGTGGCACCGGGCGCGCCAAAGCGGCAGATTCGCCGCCCCGTGACGCCCGATTCCCCGTTTCAGACTGCGAATCCTTGGCCTTGGTGGGTGATCCGCCCGCCCGATACGGTCAGCGCAATTCCCGTTTGGCCAATCCGTTGCGCCGGGATCGTTTCAATGTCACCCTCGATGATCACCAGATCAGCCGCCATCCCAACCGCCAGCCGCCCGGTCAGGCCGTCAAGATGCCCCGCCCAAGCGCCGCCGGCCGTGTAGGCGTAGAGCGTATCCATCAGGCTGACGCGCTCGTCACCGCTTCCGTCATAGGGTTTGCGGGTCAGCGCCGCCTGAATGCCGCGCATCACCGAAACATCGGTCACCGGCCAATCACTGGCAAAGGCCAAAGGCGCGCCGTGGTCCTGCAGGGTCTTCCACAGATACGCATCACGCCAACGCGCCTTGTGGAACACCGTCTCCATCGTCGAGATCGGGAAATCCATCGCGCCGGGCGGATGGGGGGGCTGCACGCTTGCCGTGATGCCCAAGGCCCCCAGACGCGGCACATCGGCCCGGTCGATCAGTTCGATATGCTCAATCCGATGCCGGCTGTCGCGCTTGCCGTTGCGCTTTTGCGCCGCCTCATAGCCGTCAATCGTCTGGCGCACTGCCGCATCGCCAATGGCATGGACCGCAATCTGCAGACCCCGTCGATCAATCTCGGTGCAGATGTCCTTGAACCGCTCCAACTCGAACAAAGGCTCGGCGCGTTCCATCGTGCCGGGATAGGCGTTCAGCATATAGGCCGTGCGGCTGTCCACAACGCCGTCCATGAACATCTTCACAAAGCCCGAGCGCACCCAATCGCCGGTGAACTCCTCGGCCATCGCGCTGGCGCGGTCCAAGTCCGCCAAGGTCATATGCGGCTTCATGTGGAAGGGCACCACCACGCGGGCGGTCAGCCGTCCCTCTTCTGCCATCTCCTGAAGCAGCGCGCAGGTATAGCGGTTGCCATCCATATTCACCATCGAGGTGATGCCATGCGATGCGCAATGCGCCAGCCCTGCGGCCACCTTATCCTTATCGGCGGCCCGCATCGCAGTGTCAGGCCAAGGCGTGGGCTCGCCACCCGTGGCGATGCCGAGCTGCAAATGCGCCTCGCCGCCCAGCGCCAAGACCGGCCCAAAGGCCTCAAACTCGCGCAATTCGCCCGTGGCGGTGCCATCGGACCCCATGACCACAAAATGACCGGGCGGCATTTGGGCCCCTTGCAACAGACCCGCCGCTGTCAAGGCGGCCGTATTGGCCCAGACCGTGTGGTGATCCGGGGACATCATTGCAATCGGACGGTCGGCGATGATGCGGTCCAGATCATGGCGCGTCACCGGATGGTCCAAAATCTCATAAGCCGCCCCTTGGGCCATCAACAGCGCACGCTGCGCGTTTTGCGCCGCATAACCCAAGAAGGCCGCCTTCAGCGACTCAAAGCCATGCACGCCACCCAGCTGCAGCTGCACCAGTTCAGAACCGCCCAGGACCAAATGCAAGTGGCTTTCGACAAAGCCCGGCATGACCGTGCGTCCACCCGCATCAATCACACGGCACCCCGGCCCAGCCAAAGCTTCAACCTCGGCCCGGCTGCCAACGGCCAGCACCTTGCCCCCACCCAAGGCCACAGCCTCGGCGCGCGGACGGGCCGCATCCATGGTCAAAACCCGCGCATTTGTCACGATCATGTCAGCAGCCATCATCCCGCCCTTTCATCTTGCCAAAAATACCCCTCGGGGGAAGTTGCAGTTTTCTGCAAACTGCAACGGCGGGGGTGTGCCCCCCCGCGCCCCCCTCTCAGCCTGCGACCCGCCCTGCACGGTTCTCGGCCATCACACACAGCATCTCGAACATCAGCGAAATCCCCAGCCAGGCCGTGCCACCGCTGGGATCAAAAGGCGGCGAAACCTCGACCAAGTCTGCCCCCACCACGTTCAACCCCCTGAGGCCCCGCGCCACCTGCAAGGCCTGCCACGAGTTCGGCCCGCCAACTTCAGGAGTGCCGGTGCCCGGCGCAAAGGTTGGGTCCACAAAATCGATGTCATAGGTCACATAAACCGGCCCCGAGCCCACGATCTCGCGCGCCTCGGTCATCACATCATCAGCCCCCCGCGCATGGAAATCGGCAATCGGGATGATCCGGATGCCATTGGCCGCCGCAAAGTCCCAATCCTCGCGGCCATAAGCCGTGCCGCGAATACCGATGAGCACGTAGCGCTTGGGGTCGATCAACCCCTCCTCGACCGCACGGCGGAACGGTGTGCCGTGATTATAGCGGCTGGTGCCGAAATAGATGTCATTCAGATCGGTATGGCTGTCGAACTGGATCATACCGACGGGGCGCTTCTTGGCCACCGCCCGCAGGATGGGCAAGGAACACAAATGATCCCCGCCCCCGGTCAGGGGAAGAATTTCCGCCTCGACCACACGGTTATAAAACGCCTCCATCCGCGCCATGCTGTCCATCAGATCGCCGGGGTTCGGTGCCACATCTCCCAGATCGGCACAGCGCGCCAGATCAAAGGGCGCCACCCAAGTCGCCCCGTTCTGCGCCCGGATCATGGTGGACAAATCACGCAACTGGCGCGGACCATGGCGCGGGCCAGGTCGGTTTGTCGTGCCGCCATCCCAAGGCGCGCCAATCAGCCCAATCTCAACCTCGCCAAAGCGCGGGTGATCGAAGGGCACATGCGGCAAGCGCATAAAGGTGGGCACCCCTGCGAATCGCGGCAGGTCAAAGCCTGACACCGGTTTGAAAAACCCATCCTTAGACATCCCCGGTGTTCCCTTTGCCCGATTCCTCAGCGCATTTGATCCGATCATTGGCCCGTTGTCAGGCTTTCTCCGCCCCCACAACGTCGCTTCCAGCCCATTTCGTGCCCCGCACGACGGCCAGACTTGACCCTTGCACCGCCATCGGTCCTTATGTTTGCCTGCGACCCCAAGGAGCCGCCGATGTTTTCCAAGACCACAGATCCAACCTCTGCCCCGCCCCGGCCCACCACTGGCACAGCCAGCAACAACCGATCGATCCTCGCCGCCGATCTCAAAATCACCGGCGATGTTCGCTCGACCGGCAGTGTTGAGCTTTTGGGCGAAGTGGATGGCACCGTTTCGGCCCATAGCCTGGTGATCGGCAATGATGGTCGCATGACAGGCGACATTTCGGTCGAAGAAGTGGAAATCAAGGGTCGTCTTGATGGCCGCGTGGCCAGCCAAAGCTTTACCCTGCGCGCCTCGGCCGAGGTGAAGGCCGATATCGGCTATTCCCGGCTTGTGATCGAAAGCGGCGCCCAGATTGAAGGTCGCTTTTACCGCAACAAGGGCTGATCGTTTCAGCCCTTGTCCGCCGCTTTGGCGGGCGGAATGGCATAGGTCAGTCCCGCCCGCGCCACAGGCTCCGCCTGCCCGTCGCTGAATACCAACACATCGCCCACGGCCAGCGTCTTGCCCAGCTTCAAAACCCGCGCCTCAGCGCGCAGATTTCGCCCGGCGGCGGGCTTGCGCATGAAATCCATGCTGCAATTGGTCGTAACAGCCAAGGCGACCGGCCCAATCCGCGACAGGATGGCCAGATACATCGCCACATCGGCAAGCCCAAACATCGTCGGACCCGACACCGTGCCACCGGGGCGCAAATGCCGCTCGGCCACCTTCAGAAGCAGGCAAACCCCTGCCGCATCGGCGCGCTCTACAGCAAAATCTGCTGCCACCTGCCCAAAATCACGGGCCAAGAACGCCTGCAACGCGGCGGCATCCATCTGCAATTCCATACTTTCCTCCGGCATCTTCCCCGCCTAAGCTGGCGGCGAAACCGGGGGAAGGCAATGACCGACACACTCTTGCTGCGCGAAGACGCAGGCCATATCGCGGTGCTGACGCTGAACAGCCCGTCCAATTACAATGCGCTGTCTGATGCGATGCTGGCCGCGCTCTCGGCCGAAATCGCCCGGCTGGCGGTCGACCGATCCATCCGGGTTGTGGTGCTGAAAGGCGCAGGAAAGGCGTTTTGCGCCGGGCATGACTTGAAGGAAATGCAATCGCACCGCAGCGACGCAGACAAGGGCGCGGCCTATTACCAGCGCCTCTTTGCCACCTGCTCGGCCATGATGCTGGCCTTGCAGGCCCTGCCCCAAGTCACCATCGCGCAAGTCCACACCATCGCCACCGCAGCGGGCTGCCAACTGGCCGCAACCTGCGATATGGTGGTTGCCAGCGAGGGCACCCGCTTTGGCGTCAATGGCGTGAACATCGGGCTCTTCTGCTCTACCCCAATGGTGGCGCTGACCCGCAAGGTGCCCCCTGCTGTCGCCTTTGAAATGCTCTCCACCGGCGAATTCGTCTCGGCCGAGCGTGCACGTGAGATTGGTCTGGTCAACAGCGTCACTGCCCCCGAAGAGCTTGCGTCTGACACCCGCAAGTTGGCCGAAACCGTCGCGGCCAAACTGTCCATCGCCACGCGCCTGGGCAAATCCGCCTTTTGCGACCAGCTTGGGCTCACGACCGCCGAGGCCTATGCCTTTGCCGGGCGCGTCATGGTGGAGAACATGCTGGACGCCGACACCGATGAGGGCATCTGCGCCTTCTTGGAAAAGCGCAAACCGAACTGGGATCAACGCTAGGCGCTGGCTTCGCCCCCAAAGGGCACCAGCACCCGCCCCGCCGCCGCGCGCAAGGCCCGCGTCAGCGGCGCGGTTGCCGGGGCGGTCAACCGGGCAAACTGCCAGTGCAAGGGCACATCCAACGGCGCCTCAGGTGACAGGTCCACCAACCGCCCCGCCGCGATATGCCCGCCCACCAGCGCCTCGGGGTTCAGCCCCCAGCCCAAGCCCGCAAGACAGGCATCAACAAAGCCCTGACTCGACGCCATCCGATGCGAGGGAAAGGCCACCCGCTTTGCGCGGCCCACAACCTGCCGGTCTACCCATTGCTCTTGCAGCCCGTCCTTGTCCGAAAAGGTCAGCGCCGGGGCCCGCATCAGGGCCGCTGCCGTCACCCCATCGGGCATCCACCGCGCCAGATAGGCGGGCGAGACGGTCGCGCGATAGCGCAGCCAGCCAAGCCCCACACTGTCGCACCCCTGCGGCGCACGGGCATGCGAGGTAATAGCACCCTGCACCTCGACCCGTTTCAGCCAGTCTTGGCTCACATCCTGATCATCGATCACCAGATCGAACAGAAACCCCTCCACCTCCGCCAGCGCGGGAATGACCCATGTCGCCAGACTGTCGGCATTGACCGCAATGCGCAGCGTGGCCGGGCGCGGCGACAAGCGCGGCAGATCGGCCGCCAGCGTGCGCTCCAAAAGCACCACCTCATCATGGTGTCGGATCATCCGCAGCCCAGCCGGCGTTGCGACGCAGGGGCTGGCGCGGCGGATCAAAAGCGTACCCGCCTGATCCTCCAGCGCCTTGATCCGTTGCGAAATCGCCGAAGGCGTCACATGCAACTCTGCCGCCGCCAGATCAAACGCCCCCCGGCGATGCACGGCGGCAAGGGCAGCAAGCTGATCGGGGTCAAACATAAGCGTTTCTAATCCAATATCAGAAGCTTCAACTTCATTAATCCAAGTTCCCCTGCTAGCCAAGCCGCAACCCGAGGATCCCATGCCCGCCATCACCGATCTGCAGCAGTTGCTTTCCAAGATGGAGCCGGTTCTCCATCCCGACCCCTATGGTTATGCCGTCACCGAAACCCCGGTCCCCGGCAGCTTTGCAACCGTGGCCGAGGATGAAGGTCAAACCGTCATCGCCCCCCACGCCGCCTTGCAGGCCGCCGGGGTTGATCCGGGGGCTGAATGGGCGCGCATCAGCCTGACGGTGCATTCCGATCTGGCCGCTGTCGGCCTGACCGCCGCCTTTGCCCGCGCACTCGCCGATCATGGCATCAGTGCCAATGTCGTGGCAGGCTTTCACCACGACCACCTCTTCGTACCATGGCCCCGCCGCCATGATGCAATGACCGCCTTGCAGGAGCTGTCCCATGTTTGAAACCGCCCTTCAGGGCTGGCTTGTTGCCATCAGCCTTATCCTCGCCATCGGCGCACAAAACGCTTTTGTCCTGCGCCAAGGCCTGCGGCGCGAGCATGTGGCTTGGGTGGTCGCAGTCTGCGCCATCTCCGACGCGATCCTGATCGCCGCCGGGGTGGCGGGGTTTTCGGCGGCCTCCAAAGCCTTGCCTTGGCTGGGCGATGCCATGCGTTGGGGGGGCGTCGCCTTTCTGCTGGCCTATGGCGCGCTGCGGTTTCGCGCAGCGCTGCAAGGCGGGGAATCCTTGGCGCCCGGCGAAGGGCCTGCCGCCTCACTCGGGTCGGTCCTCGGCACCTGTCTGGTGCTGACTTGGGCCAACCCGCATGTCTACCTGGACACTGTGGCGCTGATCGGGTCGATCTCGGCACAATACGCCCCGCATCAGGCGGCCTTCGGCATCGGCGCGGCCCTTGGCAGCTTTACCTTCTTTTCTGCCCTCGGCTTTGGCGCGCGCCTTCTTGCGCCCATCTTCGCCAATCCCCGCGCTTGGGTGGTGCTTGAGGTGGTGATCGGTGCCACCATGTGGGCCATCGCGGCAGGGCTTGCCTTTGGCGGCTGAAAGCCCTTACCTCCGCCCATCATGGTAACCATGTCAGCAACACAACGGCCCCTGCAAGGGGTGGCATGGATGGTCGGGTCCGGTCTCGCCTTTGTCGGGGTCAACGCCATCGTGCGGGCCTTGGGCACCGATCTGCCTGCCGCTCAATCCGCCTTTATCCGATATGCCTTTGGCGTGCTGTTCTTCCTGCCCATGCTGCCCGGCCTTCTGCGGCAAGGCTTGCCCGCCGGCGCTTTGCCGCTTTTGGCATGGCGCGGAGTGGTTCATACGGCGGCGGTGGTCTTTTGGTTCTTCGCCATGGCCCGCATCCCCTTGGCCCACGTAACGGCGATTGGATATCTCTCGCCGGTCATCCTTCTGTTGGCCGGTGCACTGCTTCTGGGCGAGGGGCTGACGCGGCGACGGATCTTTGCGGTGGGGCTGGCGGTAATCGGCACTCTGGTCGTCCTGCGCCCAGGGCTGGAGCCTGTGGGCATCGGTCATCTGGGCCAGATGGCGGCGGCGACCTGCTTTGCCGGAAGCTATCTTTTCGCCAAGAAACTCAGCGGCTTTGTCCCCGCCTCGGTGGTGGTGGCCATGCTGACCTTCACCGTGACACTGGGCCTATTGCCGCTGGCCCTCTTGGATTGGCGCCCAGTGCCGGGCTGGCATCTGGCGGGGCTTGCTGTGGTGGCGCTCTTGGCTACGCTGGGTCATTACCTGATGTCGCGCGCCTTCGGCGTCGCACCCCTGACCGTGACGCAACCCGTGACCTTCCTCAACCTCGTCTGGGCCGCGCTGATGGGCAGCCTCTTGTTTCAAGAGCCGGTCGATATCTGGGTCATTCTCGGCGGCGGTCTGATCATCGGCGCGATCAGCTGGGTCACATGGCGCGAACGCAGCAGCCCCACCCCCACCGCCGAAACATAAGCCGTTGCGCCCCGCCGCGCCCCTGCGCGCGCCCCGGAAGCCAGCGTTAAGCCCCTTTCCCTAGCCTTCGCCGCAAGACGTTCCCCCCAGACGATCCCCGCGGAGGCTTTCATGTCAGACCTTTCCCCAATCCTGTCCTTGCCGCTGTTGCAGGCCTCGCAGGCGCAAAAGCACGTCACCCATAACGAGGCGCTGATGCAGCTGGACCTTTTGGTGCAACTGACGGTCACCGACCGCACCCGCACCGCGCCGCCCCCCAGCCCGGTCGAAGGCCAGCGCCACATCATCGCGGCCGCCCCTACTGGCGCTTGGGCGGGACAAATAGGCAAGATCGCGGTTTGGCTGGACGCAGCCTGGCAATTCGTTACCCCGCTTGCAGGCTGGCGCGCCTGGGTGACCGCGGAGACGGTCGAATTGGCCTTCAACGGCAGCGCATGGGTCGCACCCGCAGGTGCCGCAATCCCGTCGGTGCTGTCTATTGACGAAATTGGCGTTTCTGCCGCTTCAGACGCCACCAACCGGCTGGCTGTCGCCTCAGCCGCCTCGCTCTTCAACCATGCCGGGGCCGGCCATCAGATGAAGCTGAACAAGGCCAGCACCGGCCAGACCGCCGCGATCCTGTTTCAAACCAATTTCTCGGGTCGGGCTGAACTCGGCACGCTGGGCAATAACAACTTCGCCCTGAAAGTCTCCAGCAACGGCACAAGCTACACCACCGCGCTTGAGGTCAGCGCGACCACGGCGGGCGTGGAGCTGTTTCGTCCTGTTGTCTTGACTGGGCAAACCAGTGCGCCTGCCAGCCCACTGAACGGACATCTTTGGCATGACAGCACCCGTGGCCAGTTAATGGCGCGCACCTCCGGGCAAACCCGGGTGATCGACCAGCAGGCCGATATTCCCTGCCTTGTGCCGCCGACTGGGGAATTTGTGTCAACCACCATGGGCAGTGGCGGGCCGACGACGGTTCTTAGTGGCGCGGCCAACCGGATCGACATTTTTCCCTTCATCCCCGGCGGGGATCTGGTGGCGAATGCGCTTGGCATCAACTGCTCGACCGCGGTCGCGGCCGCCCTGTGCAAGTTGGTGGTGTATGACGCGCTGGAAGATGGCACGCCGGGCAACCTGATTTTGGAAACCGGCAGCGCCGATCTGGCCACCACGGGCAACAAAGTGCTGACGGCCAGCCTGTCGCTTCTTCGTGGCCGGACCTACTGGCTAGGGGTGCGCCATTCATCGACCGCGTCGCTTTCGGCCTGGGCCCTGCAATCGACACCAGACATCAATGGGGGCACAACCATGGTGACCACCGCCCGCAAGACCATGCGCCGCACCGTGACCTTCGCCACAGCCGCGCCGGTCAGCTGGACCTATAGCGCGGCCGAGATCAACGCTGCCGTGGCCACGGCGATCTGGCTGCGTATGGCGTAACTCGACGCCATTGCAACGCCCAAAATGTCCCGGGCAGGCCAAAGCTCTGCCCGGAAATTGACTTGTTTTCAATCTCTGCCTAGACAGGAGCAACCCGCCCGCCCCATGGGTCAGGCAGCGCGAAAAACCATTTTTAGAAGAACTTTCTTTTAAGGTCAGGCATATGAAGATTGCAATGATTGGCACCGGCTATGTCGGCCTTGTCTCTGGGGTCTGCTTTTCGGATTTCGGCCATGAGGTGATCTGCGTCGACAAGGACCCCTCCAAGATCGATCGGCTCTGCGCCGGGCAGGTGCCGATCTTCGAGCCGGGTCTTGAAGATCTGATGGCCAAGAACGTCGCAGCCGGACGGCTGTCCTTCACCCTTGATCTGGCGGTGGCGGTGGCGGCGGCGGATGCGGTGTTCATCGCTGTGGGCACCCCCACCCGGCGCGGCGATGGGCATGCGGACCTGACCTATGTGATGGAGGCAGCGGCCGAAATCGGCCGCGCGCTCACCGACTATACCACGATTGTCACCAAATCCACCGTCCCCGTCGGCACCAACCGCAAAGTAGCCGAGGCGGTGCTGGCCGCCAACCCGAATGCCGAGTTTGACGTCGCCTCGAACCCTGAATTCCTGCGCGAGGGGGCGGCGATCGACGACTTCATGCGGCCCGACCGCGTGGTGGTGGGCGTCGAGAACAAACGCGCCCGCAAGGTGATGGGCGACATCTATCGCCCCCTCTTCTTGCGTGACTTTCCCATCGTCTACACGGGCCTTGAGTCCGCCGAGATGATCAAATACGCCGCCAACGCCTTTCTGGCCACCAAGATCACCTTCATCAACGAAATCGCCGCCCTGTGCGAACGCGTCGGCGCGGATGTGAAGGACGTGGCCAAGGGCATGGGCATGGACGGCCGCATCGGTAACAAGTTCCTGCACGCAGGCCCCGGCTATGGCGGATCATGTTTTCCCAAAGATACCAAAGCCTTGGCCCGTATCGGCCAAGAACATGCCGTGCCGATGCAGATCACCGAGACCGTCATCAAGGTGAATGAGGAAATCAAGCGCCGGATGATCGACAAGATCGAAGACCTCTGCGACGGGGTCCTCAACGGCAAGACCATTGCCGTTCTGGGCGTCACCTTCAAACCCAACACCGACGACATGCGCGACGCCCCCTCGCTCACCATCGTACCCGCCCTTGTCGGCGCAGGCGCCCGCGTCAAGGTGGTGGACCCCCAAGGCCGCCACGAAGGCGAGGCGCTCTTGCCGGGTGTCAAATGGGTGGAAAACCCCTATCAGGCCGCCCAAGGCGCGCATCTTGTGGTGATCTTGACCGAATGGAACGAATTCCGCGCACTGGATCTGACCAAGATGGCCAAAAAGATGGAAACCCCCCGCATGGTCGACCTGCGCAACGTCTATTCCGAAGAAGAGGCGAAAGATGGCGGGTTTGAGGTCTACGTTGGGATCGGGCGGTAAGGGTCTTGTATGCATCGATGGAAGCGTTGCCGCAGGCTAATCTGAAACGTGCGAGGCGGGGAGAAGCTATTGATATAAGGCCGAATGATGAAATCGAACCTTTAGCACTGTTTTGATTACTCTCAAAATTTGAATGCGCCTTTGACAGAAGGGACCTGGAGTTTTGCGGTTGATTGACGCGACAAAAACAAGAAATCCCCATTGGGTTGTAGTTTTCTTCTGCTTAATCACTTGTATTCCAATGGTTCTTATTGATCTTTACTATACGGCAAGGCTTTACAGAAGTCTTTCTTATATAGGTTCAATCGGCCAGGTGCCACTTTGTGTCATTGTTGGAAAGTTGCCAACCCCATCCCAAGCTCTCCCATGGATATACCTTGGCCTCGGGGCAGCTTCGATTTTTGAAATGATTTTTAAGAGATCACTTTATTTGTTTTCTGCTCTAACTTTGGCACATTCGATTTTGATTTTGGTATTATGGAGTAACTTATTTCTTTCTTCGGGATACTGCCGCGGCGCAAATTACGTTGACTTTGTATATAAATTTCCCACGCTAAATATCTTAGCATTAATTTTATTTCTTATACCATGTCCTGCAATTGTATTAAGGAAAATCTGAAAAACCTGCCGCCTTCGGTGTGATGTGGTAGGCTGTGGGCATCGAGCGAAGGAGACCGTGCTCATGCCCAAACAGCCCGCCAT
>JBILYK010000144.1:0-2920 GCA_044377735.1 Paracoccaceae bacterium
AGTCTCCTCCGCGGCCATGCGCCAGACGGCCCTGGCGGTGGGAAACGGATTGGCCTCAATGGTTGCCGGTTGGATTTCAGCATGGAGCGCCGCCAACGGCGCGAGCAGCAGGGCAGTGATCAGGGCGAGGGCCGGTTTCATGATTTGGGGTCCTTCCTGGTTGGCCTTATGTTATCGGCTGGCTGCCAAGCGAGCGGCCGACCGACGAGGTAAGCGGCCTGGGTTAGCTGATTGATTCAGTGGGTCCGAAGAGCATCTGTTCTGCGGGTACCTGGATTTGAATGGGTGCGCCGTAGGTCAGTCCCACCACGAGGGGGAGCAGCAGCTCCAGTACATCCGATTTCTGGAAATGCGTGGGCTTGGTGTCGGGATGCGGATAGTAAATGAGCCCTTCCACCGGCGGCGCGCCGTCTTGAAGCAGGCGCACGTCGAAGAACGAAAAATCCTCTGCCGGTTCCGTGGGGTGCCATTTCACCGCGCGTAACGTGAGGCACGGAGCGATGACGCAATACCGCAGCGGCGCAATGCTCACATTCAGCGTGCCGCCGTGGTAGGCGCTCAGGTCGAGGCCGAGCGCTTGGAAAAACGGCGTCTGCATCTTCAGTGTGCCGCCGGGAAAGAGCGGGTTGCCATTCTGTCCGGAGGCTACCCGGTGGCCCGGCATGATGCGGGCGGCGACGAGTTGCCAAGAAGAGTCCGAGGGTGGCATTTTGTCCTTTAGTTTTTCAGCTGAGCAACCCGGAGGTTCCTCAGTTCAGCGTTCTCGAGGCGGAAGAGCAGCTTCTTCACGTGGAGGTCCGCGCGGTAGGTGAGCATCGTGCGCTGGCCGGCGATCTCGGCATCGATGAGCGCACCGCCGAGCTTGTCATCACTCTTGACGATGACGCGGACGGTGAAGGGCTGGTCCACGCCGAGCAGATGCTCGATGGCATAGTTACCGACGTCCGACGGACTCGTCCCCTCGCGGAGGGACTTCTGCCGGTCCGTGAAACGGCTCAGCGAGGCGGGACCAAACTGGGCGCAGAGATCCTCCAGACGAATCTGCAGCTCGCAGTCCCCTTGCTCGCCGTTCTCCGGCAGAAAAGAAAGGCCGATCTTGCCTTTCCTTGCTTCAGAGGGCCGCACGGTGAACTCCAATAGGAATGAACGGTTCTCCGCTGGATAGATATGCTCTCCGGCAACTGTCCCCGCGAGTGTCTTGGCGGCGCCGGTTTCTGGCATGATTTCCTGCATCCACTTCGAGCCGATCCTGCCGTCGGGCAGTTGCAGCAGGTCACGAATTACCAACGGGCCGCCCCAGCCGCGGATCGGGATCCAGCCCGCCATGAGGAAGCGGCCGGGCGCGACCTCCGTGATTGCTGGGACATTCAGTCCATCGTAAAAGTCGAGTCCTTGGGCGACGACATCCTCATAGGCCGAGTCGGGCGCGTCAGCCGGTTTCGACCAAAGGTTTTTGAAACCGCCGATGATGTAGTCGAACCGGCCCCAGCGAAAAAAGAACGTGCAATCGCCGCCGAGCGGGAAGTCCGGGCTCACGCACCGCCAGCCGCCGTCCACGGAGTCGGATTCCCAAATGCCTTTGCCCCATGCGGGCATTGGATTTTTCTTCCCACCTGCATGGTTGGCGAGCATGCGCAGTTTGCCCGAAGGATCGCGATAGACGCTGGGATTTCGGCACGGATGAAAGAACGTCCTCGTTTTCTTGAACTTGGAAATGCCATCTTCGCTCACGGAATAGGTGCAGCCGATGGGCGCACCGGCCGCGGTGCGGTCGAAAAAGCCGGTGCGGCCATGTTTCTGGAGCCAGTCCAACTGCGAGGGCAGGGTTGTCTTCTCATCCGGTAAGATGCGCTCGGTGTGCAGGCCGTATGCGACGCAGAACTTGCCATCGCTCACGAAGGGCGTGCCAGTGCCGATGCACTCCCACTGCTCCTCCAGCGGGGTGGCGGCTTCGTGCTCGGTCCAGGTCTTGAAATCGGCGGTGGAGAGGTGCTCGAAGTAGTGTGCTCCTATGCCAAACCTACTCTGATGGTGGCGGCGGTCGTAGAGGTAAAAGACGTGGTAGCGCCCCTGGTGAAAAAAGGTCGCCACATCGCCGACCCAGGCGTTGTGGCCCTGTGGCACCCAGTATTGCACTGCCGCCAGACACGGCGTTGGTGCGGGCTTTTTTTCGGGCGTAATGGCGGGGGAAAAGATCGCCGCCTGCGTTACGTGCACCGTATCCATTTTCCAGACCGGGTTGTCCGCCCAGCGTGGGTAGCCGAGTGGGAAATCGTTGTCGAGCAACTCGCCGTCCACAAACAGCGTCCAGCGCACGCCCGAGAAGTTAAGCACGACCTCGTGCTTGCCTTCGGGCTGCTTCAGCATCGCGAGCGGGATGCCGATAGTCATCTCCTTGCCTTGCGGAACTTGGGTCGAGTAGAGCCTGACCGCTGCCTTCAGGACCGGCACGGAGCCATCGGGCAGGTGAAACGCCGGGTAGTTCTGAAGCTTGCGGTCGCGCGGATCGTGCGGGCGAAGGGAAACGCGAAGAACGCCCGGCATAGACAAGATTTCTTTTTCGCGGTCGGTCGGTTTGAGGTTCACGGCCAGCTTAACGGTGAAGCCCCGGGTGGCATCCGCAGGCGCGGCGAACGCCGTCTGCGGGGCCTGTGCGGTGAGGGTGCTCTGCGCGGGGTGCGCGGCATTGAACCGAGTCAAATGGGTCAAGAGTTTGATCATGGCCGTGGGCTATGGCGAGTCAGCGGCGTGCAGCCCGGCCAACGGCGCGAGCAGCAGCAAGGTGATGAGAGTAAGGGGCGCGAGCACAGGACTTCAGTTGCTATACGTTTGGGAAGCGGGAGCTAGTTATGTGATGTGTTCCAGTAAAACACGGATGAGCGGAGTGTCGCGGAAGGGGTCAGAGTGGGCTTGCGGCCGG
>JBILYK010000023.1:0-40694 GCA_044377735.1 Paracoccaceae bacterium
GTAGGACGAGCCATTGTCGCTGAGCAGGCGCGGTTTGTGCAGAACCTTGGCACTGTCGCAGCCTGATGCGGCAAGGGCGATGTCGAGCGTGTCGGTGACACCCTCGACCGGGTCGATCACGTGGATGACCTCGCTGGCGGGAACGCGCACGATTTCGCCAGACAAACTCGGATCGGTGCTGTCGCCGGGATGACGGCGGAATAAGTGATAGGCCACACGCCGGCCGATCCGATCAAACTCGATGCCCTGGCGGATGGCATTGCCATTCTGCGCCACGCCGGTTTCATGCAGTGGCAGCATTTCCGAGGGCAGCATCTGGAGTTGGAGCGGTACCGTGAGGCCGTCCTCCACCCGCCGCGGCCTGATCCGAACAAAGACTTCACCTGCCAGGAACACCTCACGCGCCGCGCGCCGCTGCAACCCGTAGAAGTCTGTCAGTCCCTCGGCATCGGCCTCATCGGTCCAAGCGAGCCACAGCCGCTGCAACTCTTCTTTTCGCGCGGCATCGGCAAGTTTCGAGATCGGCTTGATCCCGTCACCCACGGTGTTGGCAGCCCAGCTTTCCACCGCATTCACGGCATAGCCGTTGTTGCGCACGAGCCAGCGTGCGCGGGCGGTGATGTCGGGACCAGATGCCGCGATCAGCGCGTTCACATGTGCCCGGGTCGCTTGGAACCTGCGCAGGCGTCGGTGTTGCTGTCCTGCGTCAAACCCGCCGATGAAGGCGCCGAGGCGCTGCCGCCAGTTCATCAGAGGTCCTTTATAGCGAAGGGGCGCACAACACGCCCAGCGCCGCCCTCGAGTTTGGCGATGCGCCGTTCGACATCGCCTATGGCCGCGGCAAGCTCGGCGTCGGTGCCATAATTCACGGTCTTGCCATCATAGCTGACCGACCGCGTGCCGCTGTAGCGCGCGGCCATGAGTGCGCTGTGGCGGAGTTTCAGCTCGTCGAGGGTCATAAAGTTCTCTTGTTTTGCACACTGTGAGTGTGTATGTTTTGTATGTGCGAGGAGAGCCCAATGCAGCACGCTACAGCAGAAAAGCAGCGCACCAATGTCACCCTCACGGCTGCCAACTTGGCAGCCGCACGAGAGTTGGGGCTCAATGTGTCAGCCATTAGTGACGCCGCAGTTGCCGAAGCGGTCCGCTTGGCAAAGGCGAAAGCTTGGGCGCAAGAGAACGCGACAGCTATCGCAGAGCGCCGATCCTGGATCGAAGCCAATGGAACGCCTTTGGCGGATCTTCAGGTGTTGAAGCTCGGCTGATGGCGCAGTTTCACGTTTACCGCATTCCGGGCGATCGGTTCGTCCTCGACCTCCAGACTGACCTCATCGAGACGGGCACACGCGTGGTCGCTCCGCTGATACCGGTGGCATCAGGTCCTAAACCCATCAAGCGGCTTGAGCCGGTTTTTGATATCGATGGTGCCGCTTATGTGCTTCACACGGCTGAAATGGCCGCGGTTCCGTCGGCGTTGCTCAAGGGCGAGCCTGTCGTGGATCTATCCGCCTCAGATTACGAAATCCGCGGGGCGCTCGACATGGTGTTCTCCGGCTTTTGATTACTCCATGTACTTAGGCGTGCTGATCTTCCAGCCACGCCACCGAGGGGTGGAGATGCGTCCAGCCTCAGGCGCTGTCGATTTCTCTGGCTCGGCGGTTTCCTTCAGCGTCGGGCTGTCCTCAATCAGCGGATCGATCCGCCCGCGCGAGGTGCGCTTGGCCATTTCGACCGTCGGCAGCACCGCCAGCATCGGACCCGGCGCATGGTGGATCACGAAGCCAATCCAGTTGTTGCCCGCCTCTGTGGCCCCAACCTGCGCGGCCTTCATGAACGAAATCCGCTGTGCCGGGTGCTTTGGCGACAGCGCATCCATGATCTCGCGCAGATAGGGCGCGCGCGCCGTGCGATACCGACCAGGTTCTGCTGCCGCGCGCGATGACAGCCAACGATGCTTGTCCGCCCACTCTGATACCGTCAGATCAGCATCAGGCCGCATACCCCGGCGCCAAACACGCAGGACGTCCTCCGCGCCGTCAAACCCGAGATCGAGATCCGATTTTAGGTCATCATGCGGCAGATCAGCGACTGTCATGCCCTGCTTCCCGTCTCACTCCGGGGCGCATCTCAGGGCTCGGTGCGATGCTTAGAACGGGTTTTCGATCTCCACGCCCGTCGGTTCAAAGTCGCTCACATTGCCAGTTACCACCACCGCGCCATGCGCCAGCGCCGTCGCCGCGATTTGAAGATCCGCGCCGTTGTGTCCGATCCGCGCTGAAAGCCTGCCCCAGATGCGCGCTTCTTCAGGTCCAAAGGCCAGGAGGCGGTCGGCAAAGAACAGGCTCGTTCGGTCTATCCAGCCGCGCAGATCATTTGCAAAATCTGGATTTCGATCTTCCTGCAACGCAATGCCGCGCTCGATCTCGCCGAGCGTCACAACGCTGATGAACAGTTGATCTTCTGCTTTCGTCCGCAGCCAGTCTGCGATCTGCGGCGCGCGGTCAGGTCGACGCAAAGCCGACAGCACATTCGTGTCGAGCAGATACATCAGAAGTCTACCGGCCGGGGTTTGACCTGAGCGCGCTCTATCTCTCCCGCAGGGAAGGCAAGCAAATGATCCACGAACGATCCCCGCGATCGCTGCGCCTCTGAGAGAAGCTGATGGTATTCAGACGCGGAAAGAACCACGACTGCCGGTTTTCCACGTCGTGTTACCTCTTGCGGGGTGCCCGCCAGAGCTGCGTCCACCACCGTGCTAAACTTGTTCTTGGCATCCTGCAATGTCCACATGAACCCTATCCTAGCTATCTACCTAGCCAAGTATAGGTGACTTGTGGTTCAAAGTCAAAGTCGGTCATGCAAGCGAGACCTGGAGGTCTGCGAGGGCGTCAAGCTGCTCTCGGACATGGGTTTCGAGCACCCTCTGCAGGATTGCAGTCTCGATCGTCACGGGTCTGCCCAATGCCTTCTCCATCTCTGCGGATAACTGCGCGGCCATGAGGGCGGCCACGCGGGTGGGCCAGGTGACCCATGTGTCACGCTCCTGGCGGGCTAGGCGAAACACCAGCGTCTCAGCACGCGCACGATCCACCAGAACGCCCTTCTTCTTCTGGATCGACAGCTGGCGTTCCTGTGCCTGGTAAACGGTCAGCGCCGTGCGGGCCTTGATATAGGACGTGCTGTCGCCGGGACCGGAAACGGCACTGGGAGCGATCGTTGGGCTCTCACCACCCGCGCCAAGCCCGCCGCGTGACCGTATCTGCTGGTCGGGATCGGTCATGCTGCCGCGCCGTGCATCCGAGGCGGCCGCGTTGATCGAGCCGTCTGCGAACAGCACCAACCGACCATTCTTGCGCGCCTTTTGCACGGCCCCGCGCGAGAGGCCCGCGTGCTCGGCATAGGTGCGTTCAGACATACCTTCCATGGCGTTTGAATTGGCCTCAACATATTGAAAATAAACAGGAAAATTCGAATATTTGAGTTGATTACACTCCCCAACAGAGCGATTCATGGTGGCACAAAAGGGGTGCATCACGCCCCTTGAGGTAAGGATCGGAGATCACCATGGCATGCCGCACGCCCGCAAATCCCAACGCCGACCGCGACGCCCTCTTGATGGAAATCGCCGAACGGCACTTCTTTCTCGAAACGCTCGAGACGCAGAAGTCCGACCAGCTCGATTTCCATGATGTCGAGGTCTGGGCAATCCGTTCGGCTCTTTAGGCGGCCTTCGAGGCAGGTCGCCGCGCAGGCCCAGCCAACACCCAAGTCTGAAAGGACATCGCTATGACCGCCATCACCACCATCCGCATCGACCACGCTGCGCTGCCAGAGCATCTCGACTGCTCGCGCCCCGATGCCGTAGCCAGGGTCATTGAGGCCGAGCTGCGTGACGCGGGGATCACTGCCGACGCCTCCGACGTGATTTCGCACATCAAGATCGAACTGCCGACCACCCAGCTTGCCGCCGCCAGCACCCTGCTGGCGTGCCTCCAGCTGATCTGAGGGCGCGACGATGAGCACACGCGCGCAGATCGCCATTCAAATTGGTCCCGAGGAATGGGCCCACACCTACGTCCACTTTGACGGTTATCCGTCCCACATGCTGCCCGCGCTGGCCCCATGGACGCCCGAGCAGATCCTCGCCGCCCGCGAAATCCGGCAGGTCCGGGCTGATGCGCTGGACTGTTTTGATCCGCCCCGAGCGCCCCGCATCCTGCCGCGCCCAACTTGCGAACTGTCCCATCTCTACCTCTGGAAGGATGGGGCGTGGGTTGATGCGCCGGCCTCTCCCGAGTGATCATAAAGCAATGAAATTGCTCCTAATTCTCTACGACATCTGGCCCGTCAGAGCGATGGTCATCGTGCCAAAACGATGCAACTCACCTGAAAGGCCCAAGCCATGAACAACCCGACTGCCACCCTGATCGCCGACTTCCGCAGCGCCGCTGAAGAGATCGAAGCCCGCCTCGCGTCCAGCGCCTGCGCCACGATCGCCTCGCACAACTGGATCGTCATCGACGACTTCGGCCCCCTCAAATTCGAACTGACGCCCGAGGATGGCAAGCATCGCGCCACCTGCACGTGCCATGGTCGCGCGCACAAGGTCAACCGCTTCACCCGTGAGGATGCCGAGCGCCTCGCAGCCGCTTGCAACGTCCGCGCCGTCTTCTGGGCCGACGAGGCGCTCGAAGAGGCCGCGGCGCTGCGGAGCCACATCTCGACGCTTGAAGCCCTAACCGCAGCTTGAAACCCAATCGGCGGGGCCGAGCGCCCTGCCAGCCCCCATCACGAGGATCCTGACCATGACCACGCACCCTTGCCTTCCCAGCCGCAACGAGGATTACGGCTTCTTCCGCACCCTGACTGTCTGCCCTGAGCGCGACCGCCGCAGCGCGGAGGTCTGGACGCTCGCCTCGCGCCTGATCGCCGAAGCCATCCACGCCGACAGCGAGGACGAGATGATCGGCATCCGCGACTTTCTCGACAGCCGCATCGGCCGCCACTTCGCCGACGATGTTGTCGGCAACATGACGGGCTGCAACATCGGGCTCGAGGCTGCCATCGGCTCCGCGATCCGCCGCTGGCAAGGCTGGCGCATCGACCGTGCCACAGAACGCTCCGAAGGCATCCCCGCAGGGCTCCCCTACCTGACCGGCTGGGTGCAGCACTTCGCCGTCGCGGCCGCAATGGCCGAGAGCGATTGACCCTACCCTCGACAGTTCCATCAAGACAGGAGGCCGAGATGCCCAACCTCACCGACACCCAAGCCATCATCCTCAGCCGCGCCGCATCCCGCCCCGACAATCTGGCGATGCCGCTGCCCGAAGGATTGGCTGGCGCTGCCGCGAAGATGGTGATGGCCAAGATGATCGAACGCGGCTGGCTCGAAGAGGTCGAGGCCAATCTGCGTCGTGGCGAGCCGCTCTGGCGCGAGACCGGCGATGGTCATGGCACCACGCTTATCGCGACCGAAGCTGGCCTTGCAGCGATCGGCATCGAGCCCGTCGTCGCGACGACCATGACCAATCTACGCAGGGCGAAGCTTGAACTGGCCTTGGCGGCAAAGGAGATCGCCGAAACATCGCCCGATGCTGACGCGCCCAAGCCCGTCGCGATCCGCACCGGTACCAAGCAGGCGCAAATCATCGCGCTCTTGCAGCGACCTGAGGGGGCGTCCATCGGCGAAATCGTCGAGGCGACTGGCTGGTTGGCACATTCAGTGCGAGGTCTGATCTCGGGCTGGATCAAGAAGAAGCTGAACCTGTCAGTCACTTCCGAAAAAGTTCAGGGCAGAGGGCACATCTACAAAATCGAGCAGGCACGGTGACAAGAGCTGTCGTGCCAGTCTGAAGTGTGCCAACTTATTTGATGATCTGTAATCTTCGAAGCCATCTGCTGCATTGAACGCCGAGTAGTCCGCCAAGAGTTGCACCGATCACATCTGCTATGAAATCGCCCCATTCTGCACCTCTGCCGAAGAATGGCTGGATGATCTCGATGAGCCCACCATAAGCCGAGACCCCGAGGATGACAGGCCAAACAAGTTTTGGGCGTGCGAGTGGCAAGGGAAATGCCAACGCCATGAATGCCAATATGTGATGCGTTTTGTTGGACCCAGGAACATCCTTGCTCGAAATCGGCGCTAATGTGAAAAATCCGATAACAACTCCAAGAACGATCGTCGCGGCAAGACCGATCAGATACAGGCGATATTTCGTTAGGAATGCCACATGAACCACCGAGCAGGGACCCCATGGGCCATGCGTTGAGAACCCGCTTCTTGTCAATACGAAGGGTACAACTTCCGCTAACCTTTGCGCCAGAGCTCAAAAACCCTCCGCAGCGCATAGCTGCGCAGAAGCGATATGCCGGCAAAGACCCCTCCCAGCGCCAGGTTCTCACCAAGGCTCGGGTGCAGGTCGAACCAAGGAAACACCATGATCTGTGCTGCCACAGCCAACGCATAGCCTACTACGACATTTGCAATGGCTTCGGCAAACGACATCCGCCGCGACTGCATCAGGCCGCCAACCTCTGCGATTTCAGCGCTGCGAAGGTCTCGCCGGTTTCCGACAGCACGGCCTCCTCGCCGGTGAAAGCCTGCCAGCGCTCGATGGCCACATCAACGTAGACCGGGTTCAGCTCCACCCCGTAACACAGACGCCCAGTCGTCTCGGCCGCGATCAGCGTGGTGCCGGAGCCCATGAAGGGCTCGTAGACGGCCTGGCCGGGGCTCGAGTTGTTCAAGATCGGGCGGCGCATGCATTCGACGGGTTTCTGCGTCCCGTGAACCGTGGCTGCATCCTGGTCCTTGTTGGCAATCTGCCAGAGCGTGGTCTGTTTGCGATCACCTGCCCAGTGGCCCTTACCCTTGGCCCGCACCGCATACCAGCAGGGCTCGTGCTGCCAGTGATAATCCCCACGGCTTAGCACCAGCCGATCCTTGGCCCAGATGATCTGGGAGCGGATGGCGAAGCCCGCGGCGATCAGGCTGTCCGCAACCGTGGCCGCATGCAGCGCACCGTGCCAGATGTAGGCGACATCGCCGGGGAAGAGCGACCAGGCCTCACGCCAGTCGGCGCGGTCGTCATTCAGCACCTTGCCCGTGCGTTTTGTCTTTGCAGCTCCGACTTGGTTGCGCCAGCTGGGATCATATTCCACCCCATAGGGTGGGTCAGTCACCATCAGGAGGGGCTTCACGCCGCCAAGCAGTCTCCCAACAACATCTGCGCTGGTACTGTCCCCGCAGATCAACCGATGCGAACCCAGCTGCCAGAGGTCACCCGCTACCGACACCGGGGTAACCGAGGGCTCGGGGATGTCGTCCTCGCCCTCTATCGCCCCGCCGTTCGCGTCATCGCCACCTTGCGCTGCGTTCAGCAGCCCCTCGAGGAACGCGTCGGAGAAGCCTAGCAGGTCCGTGTCAAAGCCCAGCGCCTGCAGGTCGATCACTTCCAGACCCAGATTGAGCTCATCCCACTCCGCCATATCTGCGAGGCTGTTGTCCGACATGCGCAGGGCGCGGCGATGATCCTCATCGAGGTGCGACAGCCGAAGGACAGGGATCTTGCTCAGGCCAAGCTGCGTCGCCGCCATTATGCGGCCATGCCCTGCGATCAACTCACCGTCGTCTGAGATCAGGCATGGCATGGTCCAGCCGAACTTGACCATGTTGGCTGCCAAGACCGCGATCTGATTGTCGCTGTGTAAGCGCGCATTGCGGGCATAGGGCCGCAAGCGTTCGATCGGCCAGAGTTCAATCTGGCTCGGCATGAATGGGAGATCCATAGGGCAGGGCTCGCATTGGCGTGCGCAGGGACCCGTGGCCACCCATGGGCGCCAGGACTTGCAATCCGCGATGTCAGGAAAACAAAACGCCCGCGAGGGTCTCCTCCGGGCGCAATTCTGCGATGATCAAGGGGTACGTCAATGGGGGCAGCTTTGTCAAACCGTTTTTTGACTTTGAATCAATGCCTTCTGGGCGTCTAGGCGAAGGTGGCTTCCTGGAGTGGCTTCCGCAGGCCCTGGATTCCTCTGGGTGGATTCCCTGGATTCTAACCGGGATCCACCTTTCCCTGAGCGCTGGTTGCGCAAACCCCTGAAAATGAGTCGAAATCTCAGCCGAGCCGGCGCAGGTGGCTTCTGGGTGGATTCCCCGGTGAAAAGGCCAGACGCTAGAAAAGTCCCGTGCTGAGCCCCCCCGTATACGCAAAGGGCCGGGGAGGAACCATGCCGGGGGGTGTTGAAAGCCAAGGTCTGGCTCGATGAATTGAAAATTTTCCCATATGTTCTCTTTCTAAGCTCGGGCATTTGGCTCAGGGATCGAGCAATCCAAGGTGGTGAGCCAAATAAAATACCTTTTATATTTAATGACTTAACGATAATTCAGGGGCCGTTTGGACTGCCTGTTTGGATCACTGCTCATGGATAGGCGCGCAAGCGAACCAAATCATGGAGTGCTGTAGTGAGTGCCGCGCCGGATACCTTGAGACAGCAACCGGCCTGATTTAATCAACTCCGCAATGCTGCGCTTGATCTGGGTGCGAGGGATTTCCGCCCCTACACGTGCATGGATATCACTGATCTGCGAACGAGGGTAGCGCCGGACATCTTCCTCGATCAATGCCGCGAGGCGATGGGGCTCGATGCGCTTCAGGGTCGTCGCGACAGCCGCGAAGTTAAGAGTTTGCAACAGCATCGGGTCGACGAAGTACTTGGTGGCTTGAGTCTTGCCAGAACTCTTGACCAGCCCCCAATCAACGACGCGCTTAATCCATGGCTGAAGCGCGTCGATGGCCTTCAGTTCGAGGGTGGCGCAAAGTTCCCGGGCCGTCAGGGCATCGCTTTGAGCGAGCAAACCGAGTGCGATCCGCTCCCGCTGAGTCAGTTGGAAGGTCTCATCAGCTTTGGCAATGAAGTCTATGACCTCTGGCTTGAGGATTCTCCGACGGACAACGACTGTGACACTGTCCGCACCTTCGCTAATGACCGGTGCAGGGCGGCCCTGTGAGAGGAGCACCTCATAGATGCGGTCGAACCCGCTACCCTCGCGCTCCATCAGCTTCAGATCGTGGAACAGCCGAGCCAAGTGCTCGTTGCGACGCACCGTAGTGTGAAGGACAGTCTGGGGTGTCACTCCCAACGGCAGCTGGCCAGGATTAGTGATTTCAAGCCGGTCAGGGTGAAGATTTAGGAAAATGTCGCCGCGCTGAGTATATGGGCGATGGACCACTGCGTTCACCAGCAGTTCCCGCACAACGACTTCGTCGAATGCTGGAACATGCTGTCGAAACAACCCATCCGGCAGTTCATAACGCTCCCGAAAATCAGGAACCTCCCGCCAAACAGCGCCGACGAGTTCCATTGGGCTGAGAGTATGATCGTCCCAGACGATCTTATTCACCTTTTGCCCGGTTTCATCGAACTTGATGAACTGGACAACCGGCGCGCTGCCAAGCTTGGCCCGCCCCGATTGCGTACCAAGGCAAAGGACGCCGAGGTTCGTAAGGAAATTCCCGTCAGCAAGCAGATAATGATCGAGCAACTCCTCAGGCGTCTTTTCCATGACAGAAGGCTTCACACGATCTGACGCGCGCAGATCTGCCAAAAGGCGGCCGAACTTCTTTGAGTCCACCAAAGAACGCCCAATTCTAAGAGTAGTCTGGGTTTCCCATGGAACCGCAGACCGCTCGCTGGCAAGGCGCATGACATCATCACCCGTGACCGGTCTGCTTTCGTCTCCGACCCGAATGAAATATCTGCCGTCGCTGGTTGAGGCCACGCCGGTCGCTCGTGGTATGGTCAACTCGATGAACTCAGCCCCTGTTTCCGAAGCTACTACCTCGGTTAAGGCCGTGATGCCGACCGTCACTTCACCTATTCGCTTTCGGATCATATCCGAGAGGCCAGCTGGTATCTTCTGTCCTTCCGGTGGCTGATCCGCGCCATCCTCAATGCCAATGACCAGCTTTCCTCCAACGGAGTTCGCAAAAGCGACGCAGTCCTTGGCCAGTTCTTTCCAATCGGCGGTTTTGCCGATGACGACCCGCAGCGACTTTTGATCCCTGATCTGACCTTCCAGGCTCAAGCGAATGCCTCGTGCTTTACGGCCGGGGCTGTTCCCGACATATGTTTCCAAACAATATCATGCACTTTGGCAGCCTCGAATGTGATGTTCCATGCCCATGCTTCCAAGCCGTCTGCGGCGTTGATATCATTCACCCACTCAGCCGGGGTGCACCGAAATTGGCCTTGTTTTGTGCCCCGTCAATCTCGCGCGCAAGCATCGCGCCATTCCCCAGGCGCACAATGAAACCCGACGCGTGCCACCGTCGCACTCGATATTCAGGAATATGGGCAAGGACAAGACCACCCAGGCAAACGGACATTTGGGACCTTCGGGAACATCAGCTACTTGGGCAACGCTAACGAATTTTCGACTGAATTACATCCCAAGATGATCGTGATCGGTGAATGTTGGCCTCTTATGAGGCCATGGTTCATGGTCAATGCGCAGCGTGCCACTAGAAAATTCGGCAGCAGGATCGTTGCACATAGTCTGCAAGTCGACGAGCTGGCGCTGCCTGACCGTCCAGCGGCTGAGCCAACTGATTGGACAAATCTCTAGGTCCGTGCAAACTGTTTCTGCGCCCATGCAAGCTTTGCAAGACCACTCGAAATGAGATTTGCCCTCCACAATAATTCCAGAATTGAAGCCACACCCCAAGCGCGAGGTTTATGCCCTGGATGCGGTGCAGAACTTGTCGCGAAGTGCGGCAACATCAAAGTTTGGCACTGGGCGCATACGGGGCAGCGGCACTGTGACAATTGGTGGGAGAACGAAACCGAATGGCACCGCGAATGGAAGAACAATTTTCCCACTGACTGGCAAGAAATCCCTGCACGCGACACGACAGGCGAGCTTCACATCGCCGATATCAAAACGCCGCACGGCCTGGTCGTCGAGTTTCAGCACTCTCATCTCAAGTCCGAAGAAGCCCTAAAGCGAACCGCGTTCCATAAAAATATCATTTGGGTCGTCGACGCCATGCGCCGAAAGACTGACGCTAACCAGTTTATGCGGGTCAAGTTTGAGGGGATGCGGCATGACACGAAAGACGGTGTCGTCGATCAACTCTGGCTTTACTCGGCGCGACTGCTCAAAGAGTGGACCGTAGTCGGCGTCATGACGGCATTCGATTTTGGTGGCGATAACGTGTGGTTACTTCGGCGCGTACATTCAGATTGGATCTATGGGTTCGACTATCCCAAATCCAAACTGATCAAGCACATAGCTGAGGACAACCCATTTCCTGACGTTCTATTCGGCAACACAAGACGTTAACGTTTTCCCCAGGGCCGGGCCTTCGGCAGTGTCGCCGTTACCTCAGTTTCTTTCACCATCCCGCCGGAGATCAACCCGTCCCTCACCCAGCCAAGCGCCCTGCACCAATCTGTATATGAACGCCGCGCAGCTTCGATCTGCTGCGGATGTGGCGAAAACGTCACCGGGCATGCCAGCACCTCCACCGTTCGCCACTTCCCGCGCGACAAGACGCGCTCGGTCCCAACTACGAAGGTGGTGGCCCGCTCCCCATGCTGGTTGCGCTTTACTTCTACCGGCACACAACGCGGCACCGCCCCCGGCATCCAGTCCGGCGTAAGCCCAGCGCGGGCAAGTTCGGCCACTCGGATGGCCATGCGCTTTCCGCCGAGGCTGTCCGGCATTCCGGCAACGGTTGCTGCAATGACCTCGGCGTCCTCGTGGGTGTAGCTGCCGATCTTATACTGCCCGCCATCAACCTTGCAGCCAAGGACCGCGCGTTGCAGCAGGACGTATTCGAGGCCAAAGCCAAACCCGTGCTCTCGCTCGGGATCGGGAGGCTCGGGTAACTCAAGTTGGGCATGCTCAACGCGGAAGGCCCATTCCAGCGCCTGCTGAACCGACATGGACCGCTTCGGGCGGCCCAACCCCACACGCCCAACGCGCGCATGCAAATTGCGATCGTGTTTCATCGGATGCCCCGCTCACGGAGGCGCTCGGCCGTCACCAGCCCACGGGCAAGCATGGCGTCGCGCATGGAGTTCGAGATCGCGCTGACGGGCACGTAGCGATCAGAATTGACCATCTCGGCGTAGAAGACCGGCAGATCAGTGATCGGACGGGTTTCCTGCGCCGCGGCCGCCTTCGGCTTGTGCCGTTTTAGCGAGGCCGCATCCGCCTTGCGTTGTGCGGCGCGCTGCATGACCCGGTCCAGCGCCTTGGGTCCATCAGGAGGTTCGGGGTGTTCCTGCCGTGACGCCTCTGCCACCTCGAGGATGTCGGCCTCGCTCAGCCCTAGGTCGGTCTGCCAGCGCCGAACATGCTCCCGGGGTGGCCAGCCCTGCCACCAGCCGGGCAGGGGCCCGTCAGGATCAAAGCCCAGCGCCGAGAGCAGCGATCTGAACAACAGTGTCAGACCTGAAGCTGGTCCTGACAGAAGGCGAGGAGGTCGGTCTGTCCTTCCCACCGTCGGCGCTGCATGTCTTCGACGGGCCAAGCGGGCGCAGCCTTGTGCGGGCTGGGGCAACAAGAGAGGGTCAGGCACCCTGCATTTTGGTTCAAGCCAAGACCATATCTCCGAAGTGACCTCCCCGAGCGGCCGTCCTTCGAGGGCCGTGCCATCCGAGTAGGCCCGCCATTGAGTCATCTTTGCCGGATCGGTCGAGAACTCCTCCGACAGGCCGACCGGGCAGTGGGCCGGAACAATCGTATCGCGTCGGGCGAAGGCCCTCGGATCGCAGCCGCCAGGTCGCTAGCATCGATGTCGAAGAGTTTCGGCAGAGTCCACAGATCATACCCGTATCACGAGATGTGGCTAAATCTTCATCAGCGGTTCCGTGCGGTCACCTCCGCGGCAAAGGATGCATGGTAGCCGGATTCTGGTGCACCGAACCCCGCCGCCAATTCCGCATGCATCTGCTTGATCGCTGTGGCATCGCTGCACGCCTTGTCGCGCCGGATCAGCTCTTCAAAATAGGCACTGATAGATCGATAGGGGGCAGCGTCGTGCACCATCGACGTCAGGAACTCGCGCAGGTCTTCAGAGATATGCACCGTTATCGTTGTGGTTCGAGCCATCATCGTCTCTCCCTACTAGGGAACCGGCAGACACCAAGAACGAAGTGCAAAGCCCAGTTTGCGTCTGAAGCAACTCAGAATGGCCGCTTCGCTGTCAGATGGCTGCGGATTCAGCCGCGAAACTTTGTGCTTTGCCAAACCCATAACGTCATACAACCGTAACGAAGGAGAGGTATCAATTCAGTCATTCGAATGAATTTGCGGGTTGGACGAGATGGGGCACGACAACTGGAAGATCATTCGTGATCGCATCTCGGCGGACATTTCTGCCGGACAGCTTGAGCCGGGTGCGCAACTGCCGACCGAGTCCCAGCTTTGCCAGACGTTTCAAGCGGGGCGCCACTCCGTGCGCCGCGCGGTGGCGGCTTTGGCCGTTGAAGGCAAGCTGCGTGTCGAACAGGGGCGCGGCACCTTTGTGCAAGTGGCCCCGCTTATCAGTTATCATATCGGGCGACGTACCCGGTTCCGGCAGAATCTGCTGGAACAGGGGATAGCACCTGCAGGCGAGCAGCTTGCCGATGATATTGTATCTGCCTCGGCGCGGGTGGCGGCAGAGCTTGGCCTTGTTGAAGGCAGCCCTGTTCATCGCCTGTTGCGCCGGGGACTGGCGGACGGAGTTCCGATCAGCATCGGGCTGTCCTACCACTGCGCAATCCGTTTTCCCGAACTTGGCGCAAAACGCATCGGCGGCGCATCGGTGACCGACATCTACCGCAGCCACGGCATCACCGACTATTTTCGCAAGCGCACCATCGTCTTTGCCCGCCGCCCGGACACCGAAGAGGCCGGTCTTTTGATGCAGCACCCCGATCAGCCGGTGATGGTGCTTCAAAAGACCGACGTGGACGCCGCGGGCCAGCCAATCGGTTATTCCGAGGCTGTATGGGCTGCCGACCGGGTGCAATTTTCCTTTGACAGTCAGGATGAGGGCGAAGATGCCCCGGAAAGTGCTCCCAATGTTTGACCAAGGCAACGATCCTGCCCAGCCATTTGACCATGCTCGACTTCTGGACATACTCGCCCGCGCTGATGCAGACCGACTTGCCGCGCTGGCCGAAGGAGTGCTTCCTTCGCTCGGCCCGGTCGAGGTGGTCCAAAGCCGCACTGGCCTTGCAATGCTGCCGATGCGCGACACGGTGCAGGGCACCGATTTTCATTTGGGCGAGGTGCTGGTGGCCGAGGCGCATATCCGTGCGGCTGGGACCGAAGGCTATGGCATGATCGTGGGCCGCGATCTGAACCGCGCGATGGCGATGGCCGTGGTCGATGCGGCGGCGGTTTTGGGCCAGACGCCAGATATCCGCGCATTCTTGCACCGCGAGGCCGCCGAGCAGGCTGCAACCGACACCGCCCGCCTGCGCGAGGTTGAAGCCACCCGCGTCGATATGGAGACGTTTTGATGTCAATGCTCACCGCCGTTCCGGTGCCCAACGCGTTTGAGGCCCGCACCAATGCCACGTTCGAGGCACTGATGTGGGCCTTGTCGCGCCCCGGCACCGTACAGAACTTGCCCGCCCCCGGCATGACGGGAATTGCCGAAGCCCTGCTGGACCGAGAATGCAGGGTTTTCTGCGACGATCCCGCCCTTGCAGATCGCATCGCCGCGTTCGGCGCAGCGCTGATGCCATTGCCCCTGGCCGATCACTGCTTTTTGTCGCTTGGCGCCATCAATGACCGACTGGCGCAGGTAGCAGTCGGGTCGGCGCTTTACCCTGATGCAGGGGCCACAATGGTGGCGGAGGCCCGGTTCGGCACGGGCCAGCGGCTGCGGCTGACCGGTCCGGGGATCGAGACTTTTGCCGAGGTCGCGCTGGACGGGATTGCCCCCGCGTTCTGGGCGATGCGCGCAGCGCTTTGCCGCTATCCGGCGGGGTTCGATCTGTTCCTGATCTGCGGCGCACAGGTGATCGGCCTGCCGCGCTCAACCACAATCGAGGTGCTTTGATGGCCTACGTTGCAACCCGTGGCGGTGAACGCGCGATTGACCAGTCGGAACGCCTTTACCGCGCCGAACTGGGCCAGATCGACGCCGCCCGCGTGGACGAGATCCGCCGCGCGCTGCCGATGCTGATCGACCGGGTGATGGGCGAGGCATCGCTTTATGAGCCAGACCTTGCAGCCCTCGCGCTGGCGCAAGCGGGTGGTGATCTTTACGAGGCGGTGCTGCTGCTGCGCGCCTGGCGCACGACACAGCCGCGCCTGACGATTGCGGAACCGGTGCTGCAAGACCAGCTTTTCACCCATCGCCGGATCTCGGCTGCGTTCAAGGACATTCCAGGCGGGCAGATCCTTGGCCCAAGCCTTGACTACGCCCACCGCCTGCTGGCGACGGGTGTGTTGCAGGGGCGGCCTTATATGCCCACCCCCGTTGAACCTGCCGCTACCCCGGCGCCGGCCCGGCAGCCCTCGCTAGCCGCATGGCAAAAGGCGCAGGGGCTGGTGGCAGACCCCGCCCGCGCTGATGTGGCGCCTGATGACATCCCTGACCTGACACGTGAGCCGTTGCTGTTTCCGGCAGAGCGGGCCCACACGCTGCAAAGCCTTGCCCGCGCCGATACGGGCGGGATGCTTGCCTTGGGCTATTCCGCGATGCGCGGCTATGGCAACGCCCACCCCACTGTGAACGAACTTCGTCTGGCCGAAGCCGAAGTCCGCGTGCGCCATCCGCGCGGCACGGTGTTTTCCGCAGGGCGCGTCAAGGTTTCACAGGCCGAAGTCACCTCAAAGGGCAAGTCGGGTCTGCTGGAGTTGGGCTTTTGCGCCACGCTGGGCTGGAATGAGGTCAAGGTGATCTCGGGTGCCACGCTGGACCTGAACGCACCCGGCGCCGCCAAGGGATCGCCGGTCGAGGAAGAGTTCTTCCTTTACCATACCGAACCGGTCGAGGCGTCGGGCTTCTGTATCCACTTCAAACTGCCGCATTACGTGACCTTCCAGTCATCGCTCGACGCGCTGCGCAGGGCCAAGGCAGTCCCTACGCCCCATGAGACCGAAAAGGTGCCCGCATGACAATCGCAGCTCTGACCAAACCGTGGGAGGCGATGTCCTATGGCTTTCTCGATGCCTCGGCCAAGCGGGAACTGCGCCGCAAGATGCTCAAGGCTATCGCCGTTCCGGGCTGCCAGATGCCCTATGCCAGCCGCGAGGTGCCGATGGCGCGAGGCTGGGGAACGGGCGGCTTGCAGGTAACGCTTACGTTGATGAAGCCTTCTTCGGTCGTCAAGGTGATCGACCAAGGTGCTGATGACAGCGTCAACGCGGCCTCGATCCGGTCCTTCCTGTCCAAGGTGTCGGGCGCGCGAGAGACCTGGGACACGACTGAGGCCTCGATCCTGCAAAGCCGCCACCGTATCCCCGAAGAACGGCTGCGGGCCGATCAGGTGCTGGTGTTGCAAGTGCCAAACCCTGAACCCCTGCGCCCAGTAGAACCCAACATGTCCGTCGCGCGCCAGATGCATGCTGATGCCGATTACGGGCGGCTGTGGCTGATCCTTTATGAACAAATCGTCCGTTCGGGCCGTGTGATGCAGGGGGCGGCCTATCCCTCGCTGGTCAATGGGCGGCATGTGATGACGCCATCGCCCATCCCGCGCTGGGATGTGCCCAAACTGCATATGGCGCAGCATCTCACCTTCCTTTCGGCCGGGCGCGAAAAGCGGCTGTATGCCGTGCCACCCTTTACCCGGGTGGAGCCGCTGGTCTTTTCCGATGTGCCTTATCAGGTTGAGGACCATGCCGCTCTGACCTGCCACCGCTCCGGCATGTCTGGCTATTTCATGAACGAAATCCCGCAGGATGACGGCTCATCGCAGTTCGAACTGTCGGACAGCCATCTTGGCATCAAGGCCATCCGGCAGGCAGAAGGTTCGGCGGTTCAGATCGGCCCAACCTGGTATGAAAACGGAAAGATGCCGCAATGATCGCCACTGATACAGCACTCGCGCTGCAAACCCCGCAACTGATGACCACGCCACCCTTGCTTACCATGACCGGCGTTTCGCGGCGCTATGGGGATGTGGTGGCGCTGCAGGACGTTTCCGCCATGGTTTATCCCGGCGAAGTGCTGGGAATTGTGGGTGAAAGCGGGTCGGGCAAATCGACCCTGCTGCGGATGATGAACCTTGAGGACACGCCGGACGCAGGCGATTACCGGCTGGCACTGCCAGACCTTCCCGGCAACCTCTTTGACCTTGACCGTTTCGCGCGCCGGATGCTGTGCGCCACGCGGATCGGCATCGTCTATCAGAACCCGCACCTAGGTCTTCTGATGAAGCATACCTCCAGCGGCAATGTAGCGGAACGCCTGCTGATCGCCGGGGAACGCAGCTTTGCCGCCCTGCGTGGCCGTGCGCGTGAGGCGCTGGATGCCTCCGAATTCCCCCTGGAGCGGATGGACGCGCGGCCGATCGAGCTGTCGGGCGGCATGCAGCAACGCGTGCAGCTGGCCAAGGCCATCGCGCTGGAGCCGGTGCTTTTGTTGCTGGACGAGCCGACCACGGGCCTTGATGTGTCCGTGCAGGCGCTGGTCCTCGACACGCTGAAGCGGCTGCAGCGCGACCGGGCGATCACCATGGTGATCGTCAGCCACGATCTTGGCGTGATCCGCACCATGGCGGACCGGGTCATGGTGATGCGGCGGGGCCGGGTGGTCGAACAGGGGCTGGCCGACCAGATCTTTCAGGACCCGCAGCACGATTACACGCAACAACTCGTCCATGCCAAGCTGTGAGGCCCGCGATGACCCCTGTCCTTGAGGTTCAAGACCTCGCCAAGCATTTCCAGATGCACCACTTGGGCCAAAGGCTGCACGCATTTGACGGCATCAGCTTCACGCTGCATGCGGGCGAGTTTCTGCTCTTGCGCGGGCCGAACGGGGTGGGCAAATCCACCCTTCTGCGCACGCTTTACCGCAGCTACCTGCCGCGCGCGGGCCATATCTGGTACCATACGACCGAAGGCAGGATTGATCTTGCCGCGGCGGCGGATGTGGATATTGCGCTTTTGCGGCGGCGCGAGATTGGCTTTGTCACCCAGTTCCTGATCGCGCGGCCAAGGGTAGCCGCCGAGGATATCGTGGCCGAACCCCTGCGCCGGGCAGGCATGGCAGCCCCTGAGGCCTTGGACGAAGCGCGCCGTTGGCTGGCCGAGTTCGGCGTCAAACGTGACCTGTGGCGCGCCTATCCCACCACCTTTTCGGGTGGCGAGCAGCAAAAGGTCAACCTTGCCCGGGCGCTGATCCTGCCGCAGCGTTTGCTGCTTCTGGACGAACCCACTGCCTCGCTGGACGCGGGCGCGCGTGGGGCGCTGATCCGGCGGTTGGCCGACCTGAAGGCGGCGGGTGTGGCGATGATCGGGGTGTTCCACCATCCGGGCGACGTGGCCGGCTTGATCGACCGCGAGATTGAATTGACTGCGCAAGAGGTGCACGAAGATGTGGCTGTCTGATTTCCGCGTGGTTCTGGCCGACCGGGTCATCGAACGTGGCTCTGTCCGGGTCGAGGCTGGGCGGATTGCCGAAATCACCGAGACCCCGATGCCGGGGGCAGCCCTGTCCGGTGACGGGTTGCTGCTGCTGCCCGGTTTTGTCGATATGCACGGCGATATGGTCGAACGCGAGGTCGAACCCCGGCCGAACGTGCGGATGCCGATGGAGTTGGGCCTGCGCGACCTTGACCGCAGGCTGGCAGCCTCGGGCGTGACCACGGCCTATGCGGCGGTCAGCTTCCACCCAGGCTCGGCTTATGGCCATATCCGCCACTTCGATCAGACCAGCGCCATCATCCGCGCGCTGAAATCGATGGGCACTGTGCTGAAGGTGGATCACAAGGTCCACGCCCGGTTCGAGATCACCTTCCCCGATGCCCTGCGCGTGGTCGAAGGGTTGATTGCCGAGGGCGCGGTCGATCTGGTGTCCCTGACCGACCACACCCCCGGCCAAGGGCAGTACCGCGATATCGAGGCCCATGTCGCCCGTGTGGCGCGCGAAAAGGGTCTCAGCCAGACTGATGCTGAAGGTGAGGTTGCTCGGCGCATCGCCGAGAAACGCTCCACCGCGGGCGATATGACCGCGACCTTGCGCGCAATTTCCGCCACCTGCCGTGCGCATGGGGTGGCACTGGCCAGCCATGATGACGACACAGCGGATAAGGTCGCGCTGATGCAGGCGCTGGGCGCGGGGATCAGCGAGTTTCCGGTAACGGTCGAGGCCGCGACCGAGGCCCGCGCCCGTGGCCTTGCCACCGCGATGGGGGCACCGAATGCGCTGCGTGGGCAGTCCTATTCCGGCAACCTCTCGGCCCGCGCCGCGCATGGGCTGGGCCTTCTGGATATCCTCGCGTCGGACTACCACGCCTCGGCAATGCTGCCTGCGGTGCTGGAACTGGCCAAGGCCGATCCGGCAGGCCTTGCCGGCGCCACAAGGCTTGCCACCCTGAACCCAGCCCGCGCCCTTGGCCTGACGGATCGCGGAGCGATAGCGCCGGGGAAGTTGGCCGATCTGGTGATCGCTGACGACAGCGGCATCGGCCATGTCCGGGCGACCTTACGGGCGGGGCGCAATATCTATTCGGATGGCTCGGTCGTAGTGGCGATGGCTGCTTGACGCGGGGAACAGACTGACGCTCCCCTCCGCAAATCTGCTAATCGCCTATTCCGCGAGCCCCAGCCCTTGCAGATAGGCAAATCCTTGCGGGATCTGGGATTTGTTGTGCAGTTCCAGAACCAAATGTGGTGCAGTTGTGCAATCGGCCAAAGCGCGAAACACCGCTGCCCATTCGACTTCACCTTCTCCGGGTGCCCAATGGCGGTCAGCGTGGCCGTCTACATCCTGTAGATGCACATGTGCCAGTTGTGACCCGGCATCGCGCACGAAGTAATCGACCGGTGGCGCCCCTGACATTCGTCGCGCAAGCTGTGCATGGCCCGTATCGATCGAAAGCGCGATGGCAGGGCTGGCGAAGCTGTCGACCAGCGCGCGACGAGTGGCGGGGTCAACGTCTTCGATGTTTTCGATCACGATGGTGATCCCGGCGTCTTCGGCGCGCTTGACCACTGGGCCCAGCACGGTATGGATGCGCGCCTGCTTGGCCGCGGCATATCCTGGTGACGCCAGTTTGTTGTGCTCATACCAAGCGCGATAGGGAGAATGCAGTACCATCTGCCGCGCTCCGATCGCTTCTGCGGCCTCAAGTGCGCGCAGGAACCGCGCTGTGATCAGGGGCCGCAGTTCTGCATCCTTGTTGTCGAGATCAAGGCCTTCATAGGGGCCATGGATACCGACCCGTCCATTGTGACCGGACAGCGCAGCCTTGGCAGCAGCGATCCGGTCGCCTCGTTCAGGGCCAAGTGCGGCGTGCGTCATGAAATCCTGCAATTCGATGTCGCGCTGCGCATCAAAGAGCCAGGCCCTGTGGTCGGCAATTTCGGAGACACGAAGACATGCACCAATCTTGAGGGGTGGCATTGGCAAACTCCTTTTCTTTGCGCGTTCTTTTCGCTGTCGCTTTAGTAGACCCGCCGACCTTCACGCCAAACGGCAACGACGTGGTTGTGCGTGCCGACCCGGCGCACTTGCACAAGGTCGGCGCGCAGGCCGGGGGCGATCCGGCCCCGGTCGGTCATGCCAGCCAACCGCGCGGGGGCGTCGGTGACCATGGCGATGGCGCGGGGCAGGTCTTGCGGCAGGCTATCGTCAAAGCCGATGGCAAAGGCCGCGTCCAGCGGGCTGCGGGGGATGTAGTCAGACGACAGGACATCGCAGAGGTCCGCCTCCAGCAGCGCGCGCAACGAGACGTTGCCCGATTGTGAGCCGCCGCGCAAAAGGTTCGGGGCCCCCATCACCACCGCAAGACCTGTGGCGCGGGCATGGGCGGCGGCCTCCAGCGTTGTGGGAAACTCGCAGACGGTTGCCCCTTCGGCCCGCGCCTGATCGACCTGCGCCAGCGTTCGGTCGTCATGGCTCATCAACGGCAAGCCCGCAGTCTGCGCCCGTGCCACCACATGCGCGCGCACTTCGGCCCCCACACGGACGGAACGGTCCAAGAGTTCAGCCATCGCGGCCCGGGCGTCGGTCATGTCCAGCCCCATGTCTTTGGCCATCCGGCCCAGCCAATGCTCGCGGTCAAGGCTTTGCCTGTCGCCAGGCGTGTGGTCCATCACCGAGACCAGCCGCACAAGCGGGCTGGTAATCGTGGCATCGGTCAGGGCAATCGTGTCGGGATCGCAGATCTCGCAGCGCAGATGCAGCAGGTGATCGGCGCGGAACAACCCCTCGGCCCGGCCCCGCTCCAACGCAGCGATCAGCGGCACCAGAAGATCGCGGCGTTCAGGCCGCTTCATCGAGGCACCGACACACAAGCTATCCAGCACGGTTGTCGTGCCGCCCGCGATCACCACGGCATCATGCGCCATCAGGGCGTTCAGGAAATCCCATTGCACGCCAGCACGTGGAAAGACATGCGCCTCGACATGGTCGGTATGCACATCGACAATGCCAGGGATCAGGAAATCGCCGCCCAGATCAAGGCCCATTGATGGTTGTGCCCCGGGACGCAGGGCAGCGATTTGCCCGCCCTCGATGTCGATCGCACCGTTGACCACGCCTTCGGGCGTGACAATCTGCGCTTCGGCAAGCGTGAAGTTCCCAGCTCTGTTGTCAAGCATACTGTCTCCTAGTTGGCCCGTTTCCGGGCCCATTTAGCTGTTGTTTCCCAGTCAATCCGGATCGGCGCGTCTGCCACACCCAGCTCGGCACAGATCGCGGTCAGATCGGCCGTCACACGGGAAAGCCCAATGCGCCGGACGACACCCCATAGGGTGGACCGCGTCAGGTAAAGGTCGATCAGCCCGCGCGCAGAGAGGTCATTCGTCCATAGATAGGTGCAAGACCTTGCCGCCATAAAGCCCGGCAGATGCGCAAGGTCACGGACCACAGGCTCTTTGCAGGCCTCGCGGCAGGCGAGGTCCGGTACCTCGGAGGAATGTTCCTCGATATAGCGGTCAAAGGCCTGGATCACAGCCATGGGTTTGCGCCGGTTGCGGATCAAAGCCAACACCCCACCGGGTGCAAGGACGCGTTCGGCCTCGGAATAGAACCGCAGCATGTCGAACCAGTGAAACGCCGTGCAGGCCACGATCAGGGCGGCAAATCCACCGGGCAGTTTCATGTCTTCTGCAGTGCCATCAGCGACGTGAACATCCGGTGCCATCGCAAACCGCCGAGTCAAAACGCGCCGCATGTCGCGGCCTGGCTCGATCGCGATATAGCGCCACTCCGCGCCAAGGGCTTCGCGCAGCGAAGTGGTCGAATTGCCCGGACCGGCGCCAACATCCACCGCCACCTTTGCCGGGCAGCGCAGGTCGGCAAGGAGGGACTGAAAGGCAATCGCGCGATAGCCGGGGCGGTGCATCTCATAGGCTTCGGCTAAACCGTCAAAGCGATCCACCCCATCCATCATGGCCTAACCCCGCTGCAATCGCGCCATAGGCGGCGCGGCCCCTGACAATACACCGGCGCACAGCAGGGGTATGGCCTTCGGGCCAGTCCAGCAGCACAAGGTCGGCGCGGTTGCCGACTGCAATCTCGCCACGATCCGCAAGGCCAAGTGCTGCCGCGGGATTGGTAGAGACAAGCTTCCACAGTTCAGGCAGCTGGCCGATCCCGTCGGCCTGCAACCGTGCCACAGCGGCCAGCATGGCAGGGTAATAATAATCAGAGGCAAGGATATCGCAGAGGCCCGCCGCCACCATATCTGCCGCCCCTGGCGAGCCAAGATGACTTCCGCCGCGCGCTGCATTAGGGGCACCAAATACGATCCAGTCGCCCGCCTCGCGCGCTGAACGTGTCACCGCCATGTTCATCGGGAACTCCGAGATCCGGGCACCATGGCTGCGGTAGTAATCGCGCGTCTCGGGCTGGCTGTCGTCATGGCTGAGCACCGGCGCGCCTGCCGCCGCCGCCTTTTGGCCCGCGGCTGCGATCACTGCCGGAACCTCGGGTCGCCTTTCCCACATCTGCCGCATCAGGATGATGAAATCGGCCACATTCATGCCGGACCGTTTCGCGCGCCCATCCATCTTGGCGGCAAAGCCGGGACTGTCCATATCGACCACCGGAAAGTCCAGGGCATGGTCAAAGGGTCGGTCCTGTAGTGCGACCGACGGGTGAAGCACACCCATCGTCGTATGATCGTTAAAGGCTAGCGCAGGAAGCAAGGGCCCGGCCAGGGCAGTCTCGATAAGGGGCAGGGCCTCAAAGCAGAAGGTTTCCCAACGCAACTGTACGCGGTTTTCGACCGTCAGGCGCGGTGCAAGGGCAGCAATTGCCGCGACCACCTCTTGCCCGATGGCGACTGAGCGCAGGCCGGGCTCCCAGCTGAGCGTCAGGGCATGATAGGCGGTCGCAATGCCATTGGCCGCCAATTGCCGGTCGGTTTCCAGAAGCGCTGCTTCGGTCGGGATCATCACACCAGGACGGGGCATCAACTGGCGTTCGAATGCGTCGCCATGAATGTCGACCAGCGCCGCGGCAAGGACCATTCCACGCCCGTCGATCACCCGCGCGCCATCGCGGGGGCCATCAAGTGCATCAATCACGCCACCCTCGACACGCACCGAAACATTCGCCACCCGGTCGGGCAGGACGACGGACGCGCCTTCGATAACAAAGGGGTCCATCACAGCCGCTCCAGCACCAGATGCCAGTGCCACGAGCCGGGCGTTTCATGCTCGCGGTCTTCCAGGCGGCAAACCTCGAAGGCCGAGAAAAGCTCCAGCAGATCGCGCCCGTTGCAGAAGTAATGCGGATAAACCTTGTCGCCGGGTCCGTCGAACACCCAGGTGTTGCGCGAAATCTCGCGCCCCGGGGCCTTTGCACGCTCAACCGGCACGCGGCGGGCCGAGAGCATGGTGCCAAGGAAGGTGCCGCCGGGTTTCAGCACGCGGGCAATCTCGGCGATGGCGGCGCGCAGCACATCCTCGTCGCCATGATAGATCACGTTCCAGGACAGCACATGGTCAAAGGCCCCGTCGGGAAAAGGCAGGGCGGTCATCATGCCATTGCGGGTGTCGATGGTAAGGCCTTCTGCGGCGGCGATGCGCGCAATCTCGGCTGTGCCTTCCGGGGCCGCATCCAACGTCGCAACGGCAAAGCCTTGACGGGCCAGCGCCAGCGCGTGTCGCCCGACGCCTGCGCCCAGATCCAGCACCGCAGCTCCGGGGGCCAGGGTTTGCGCAAAAGTCATCACCTCGGCCTCGGGCTGTTCCCATTTGGAGGTGCCGTCGGCCTGCGCCCACTCGGTGCTCCAATATGTATGTGCGGTATCTGTCTTCATCGTGCTGTTCCTATGATTTTCTGGCGCAGAACCGCGCCGATCTGCTCCACGCCGATCACCACCACCGCGATCATCAGGATCACGGACAGGGCGGTCGGATAATCGAAAAGGTCAAAGCCCACCTTCAGCTCGATCCCGATCCCGCCCGCGCCAACAAGGCCAAGGATGGTGGATGCACGCACTGCTTTTTCCACCGCAAAAAGCGAGGTTGAAACAAAGGCTGGAAGGGCCGCCGGGATCACCGCACTTGCAGCGATGTCGATGCGCTTTGCCCCGGTTGCGGTCAACGCCTCGGCGGGGCCGGGGTCGGTGTTTTCCATGTCATCGGCAAAGAAGCGGCCACAAAAGCCGATGGTGTCGATGGCGATGGCCAGCATTCCAGCGAAAGGACCAAGGCCGACAGCCACCACAAAGACCAGCGCCCAGGCGAGGTCAGGCACGGCGCGGATAAAGCCCAGTATGACACGCACCACCAGATTGACACCGCGCCCCACCAGCACGCCCCGCGCCGCAAGCAGGGCGATTGGCAGAGATAACACGATGCCGATGGCTGCTCCTGCGACGGCGATCTGCAGGGTTTCCACCATTTTCCAGGCCAGCCGGTCCAGATTGTGGGTCGAAGGTGGCCAAGCGCGCGAAAAGAAATCGGCCAGCTTTGGCGGTGAGGAAAGCAGGCGGTCCAGCGACCAGCCCGTGCCTTCAAGCGACCATAGGATGACAAGGGCGACGATGACATAGCTCACAAAGCTAAGACCGCCGGGGCGATTGAAGCGATGTGGAAGCGCGCGCGCGGGGTTATCCATAAAGCCTCGCCATATCCAAGGCGGTAACCTCGGCCGCGGGCGCGTCGATGGCGATACGGCCACCCTGCAGACCCAGAATCCGGTCGCCGAAGCTGAGTGCATGCTGCACGTTGTGCGATGTGAACAGAACCGTGACCCCTTCACGTTTCACAAGAGACATGAACAGCGTCATGACTTCCTCGCCCGCCTGTGGGTCCAGTGACGCGCAAGGCTCATCGGCCACCAGAAAGCGCGGGTTGCAGACCAGGGCGCGGGCAATTGCCACGCGCTGGCTTTGCCCGCCAGACAGTTGATCGGCCCGTCGCAACGCCAGATCGGCCAGTCCTACCTTTTCCAACGCGGTCATGGCTGCGGACCGCGCCTCAGGCGGCGCCAGACCTTGCACCCAGTAGCGCGGCCCGGAATGCCGCCCGAGCAGCCCGTGAATAACGTTTGAAAGGACCGACAGCCGCGGCACCAGATTGTGCTTTTGCCCGACTAGCCCGGTCCGAGCCCGCAACTCGCGCCGCGCGGCACCGCCAAGATCGGCCATGGTCACGCCCAGAAGGGACACCCTGCCTGCATCGGGGGCAATCAAGCCAAGACAGCAGCGCAGCAAGGTGGACTTGCCCGTGCCATTGGCCCCGACAAGTGCGACGCAATCGCCCTGACGGATACTGAAATCGAGAGCCGAAAACACCGGCGCAGCCTTGCCAAATTGCTTGGAAAGGCCGTTGGCCTGCAGGTCGATCACCTGCAGGCCAGTATCGGTTGCCTTGTGCTTGGCAAATGGGCGGTCAAGCGGCACGCTTCATTCCCCGAGGAACTTGTCGAACTGGGGGTAGCCTGCCGTGGTATACATGGACCGGACGATGTCATAGCTTGCGTCCTCGATGGTCACGAGGTCCATGCCAAGGTACTTGCCGTTTTCCTCATGCGCAGTAATGCCTGCGATGATCTCGGCCTTGTTGGCAATGATGCTGTCGCGAACCAGCGCCTGCACTTCGGCGGGCACATGGGCACCTGCCAGCAGCATGTCATTCGGCAGATCGCCCGAACGCGCCAAGACCTTGAAGAAACCGTAAGGCACCGAAGTGTCCTTGTCGCGCGCTGACGAAATCCAGCTGCCTTCGTTGATGCCGATAGCGGCCACATCCCCTGCCTTCAGCGCCTCATGGGCGATGTTGCGCGCGGTGTGAACAGCTTCAATGTCGGTGACCGGGCTGACGCCGTAGTCGGCCATCAACTGCATCGGGCACAGCATGTTCGAGGTCGAGCCGATATCGCCGAAAGCAACTTTCTTGCCCTTAAGGTCTTCCATGCTGTCAATCCCGGCATCTGCACGCACGATGACGGCGCAGCGATAATCGGGACGACCAAAGCCGATCAGCGGGGTCGCTTTGGTCAGCGTGTTGATGACGATGTATTCCGCCGGGCCAGTGATGACGAAATCAATCGTCTCGCCGCGCAGGGCTTCGGCAGATGCGGTGCGCGATGACACCGGGAAGAAGTCAAAGGTTTCGCCGGTGGCTGCTTCGAGCGCGGTCTTGAACGGGCCCCATTCAGCCTGCAGCCGCTCCAGCCCTTCGACATCGGTGACGGCGATGCTCCAGGTTTCTGCAGTGGCGGCGGTTGCGCCGATGACGGCAAGAGCCGTTCCAAACATCAAGGACTTCAGGGACATGGCGGACACTCCGTTGCCAATTCATTCGAACGAATGGCTAGAGCCCGCCCATGTCGCTGCGGCGACGTGAGTGTGAATTTTTTGACACTCACCCATGACAGATTTACGACAGGCGGAACGCTTCCGCCTGCAAGGTTCTTTGCAAGGCAATGTTCTTGCACCAGATTTTCAATTCACAATTAGCCTGAATATGTACTGGCGTGTTTGGCTAGACCAGACAGCGGCGCGCGTTGCGCCAATTGCATCGTTCAGGGGCTGAAAAAACGCGATCTTCAAACCAACCTTCTGAAATCAAACGGTTCAAATGGCCAGCGTCACACGATCGTCAAAAATAGGAATCCAATAATTCATCCGGATGATGCGGGTTCGTCGCATACTGATCGCACAGTGGCGGCATGGAAAAACACACGCTCTCTCTTGTTGGCCTTGGCCGCACTTTCGGCACGACCCGCGCGGTTGATGCCGTCACATTGGATATCCGCCCCGGTGAGTTCGTCGGGGTGATCGGTCGGTCTGGCGCGGGCAAATCCACGCTTCTGCGGCTGATAAACCGGCTGATCGATCCGACCATAGGCCGTGTGACCTTCGGTGGAACCGATGTCACTGCACTGAAGGGGCGTGACCTGAGGCAGTGGCGACGCGATTGCGCGATGATCTTCCAGCAGTTCAATCTGGTGGAACGGCTGGATGTTCTGACCAATGTTTTGGTGGGCAGGCTTGCCGACCACAGCTTCTTGTCCTCGATGGCGATGCGCTTTACCGATGCCGAGCGGACGATTGCCGTCCGTGCGCTGGACCGGCTGGAACTTGCCCCGCAGGCGTTGCAACGCGCCGGCACTCTTTCGGGCGGCCAGCAGCAGCGTGTGGCCATTGCCCGGGCGCTGGTGCAGAACCCGCGCATCATGCTGGCTGATGAGCCCATTGCCAGCCTTGACCCCGGCAACGCCACCCGCGTGATGGAGGCTTTGCGGTCGATCAATCGCGACGATGGCATCACCGTGCTGGTGAACCTTCACACCCTCGACACCGCCCGTGCCTATTGCCACCGCATCGTCGCCATGCGCGAAGGCCGGGTGTTCTTTGACGGCACCCCCCGCCAGCTGACCGACGATGTCGTGCGCGACATCTACGGCAGCGATGGCCTGACCGAGTTCAACGAGGCGGTCACCTCGACCGCCGCCCGCCCCTATGGCCTCAAAGAGTTCGCCTGACCCATTCACCCACCAGAGATGGAGCCTTCCCATGCGTTTGCTTGCCACAACTGCCCTGATCGCACTGACCGCCATCCCGGCTGTCGCACAAGACTGGAAAACTGATTACCGCATTGTCCGTTTTGGCATTTTGTCGGGCGAGAATGAATCTGACCGCATTTCCCGTTACACGCCGTTTCAGGAATATCTGGAAAAGACCCTCGGCGTTGAAGTCGAAATTTTCACTGCTGGCAACTATGACGGTGTGATCCAGGCGTTGGCAGCCGGCCAGATCGAGTTCTCGTTCCTTGGGTCTTCTGCATATGCCGCCGCCTATACCGAAACTGAAGGCGGCGTGATTCCGCTGCTGACCTCGATTCAGGAAGATGACTCCACCGGCTATTTCGGCGTCATCGTGGTGCGCTGCGACTCCGGCCTCAAGACAGTTGACGATCTTAAGGGCAAGACACTTGCCTTTGCCGACCCGGACAGCACATCGGGCTACAACGTGCCGTACTACAACCTTGTGCAGCAAGGCTACGAGCCTGAGACTTTCTTCGCTGCCATTCCGTTCTCAGGCAGCCACGAGGCAGGCGTTGCCGGTGTCGTGAACGGCCAGTTCGATGCAGCTGCAACCTACATTAACAACGAGAAAAATGGCATCCCGCAGCGCATGGTCTCCAAAGGCATGATCAAGGAAGGCGAAGCCTGCGTGATCTGGACCAGCCCGGAAATTACCTCGGGCCCGTTCGCCGCGCGCGCCAACCTGCCGCAAGGCTTGATTGACGAGATGAAGGCCGCTGTCATGGCCACGCCGACCGCCGCACCCGAAGCCTTCAAGGAAATGACGGGCGCCGATGACTCCACAGCCAAGGGCTACATCGAGGTGGGCCATGCCCGGTACCAGTGGATCATCGACATGCGTGACTGGTTCAAGGCCAACCGCAAGTCCTGATCACTGAACCAAAGCGTCGCAGGCGGGCCATATAGGCCCGCCCCAGCATTGCCGGGAAGCCCTGATGTCCGCAGCCATTCTTGCCTTTGAACGCGACTATGCGGTGCAACGTCGCCGCGCTCCGCTGACCTTTGCCGCTGTTACATCGGTCTTGGTGGTTCTGACCCTGCTGACGGCAGAGGCTTCCAACTTCTTCAGGATCACCCAGGTTACTCTGGCAGATGGCTCGCGCGCTGAACGTTGGGTCATCGGGGCGGGCCTGCCGCGGTTGGGAGAGTACATCGCCAAGACAATCCCAGCGTTGCACTGGTCCACGCTTGGCAGCGATCTGGCCATATGGTTCGCGCGTTGGCAGATATGGGCGGTGCTGTTGCTGGAAACCGTGCTGATCGCCTTTATGGCAACGGTCCTTGGTGTCGTTGGCGGCTTCATCCTTTCATTTCCCGCTGCGCGCAACCTTGCGCCGAACAGATGGATCCTATGGTTCTGCCGACGCTATCTCGAGATCGCTCGCACGGTGCCGGAACTGGTCTTTGCGCTGATCTTTGTGTTCTGCTTTGGCATAGGGCCGATGGCTGGTGTGCTTGCGATCGGGCTGCACACGGTGGGTGCTTTGGGCAAGTTATACTCCGAAGCCAATGAAAACATCGATATGCGTCCCCTTGATGGGGTCAAGGCAGCGGGTGGGTCGTGGTTTGACATGATCCGTTACGGGGCTGTGCCGCAGGTACTGCCGAATGTGCTGAGTTACACATTGCTGCGGTTCGAGATTAACGTGCGCGCCTCGTCCATTATCGGCTACGTCGGCGCGGGCGGGCTGGGGCAAGAGTTCCGCACGGCCATATCCTATCAGGAATACACCGACCTTTCGGCCCTGTTTGTCATTATCCTGGTGACCGTGACGGTGATTGATCGGCTGTCCGAAATGCTGCGCCACCGGGTCATCGGGATGGAGGCACGCGCATGACAAATCAAACCGTCACCGCCGCCGAGATCGCGGCAGCCCGCGCGGCACATCCCTTGGCTTTCCGCGCACCTCTGCCAATAAGGCTACGCCGCGCCGCGCTTTGGACAGGCTTTGCGCTTTTGTTCTGCTGGTGCCTTTACGACTTCAACTTTTCGCCCGCCCGCATCTGGGAAGGGCTGGGACGTCTTGGCCGCGTGCTGTCCTTTATGTTCCCGCCCCATATCTGGACAACATGGCAAGAGTTCGCGGACATTGGCAAAGGCTTGATGGAGACCTTGTCGATGGCCTTCCTTGGCACGCTTTTGGGGGCGGTGTTCGCGTTTCCGCTGTCGTTCCTCGGGGCCAAGAACATCAACCGCCTGCCGATCCTGCGGTTCACCGTGCGGCGCGGGTTCGATATCATCCGCGCGTTCGAAACGCTGATCCTTGCGCTGATCTTCATCAGGGCGTTTGGCCTTGGGCCACTGGCCGGCGTGCTGGCCATCGCGATCGGTGAAATCGGCGTGCTGGCAAAGCTTTATGCCGAGGCAATCGAAAACACCTCGAACAAATCGGTGGATGGTGTGGTGGCCGCTGGTGGCAGCCGCACGCAATCTATCCGGTTTGCGGTCTTGCCGCAGGTGATGCCGGTCTTGTTGTCGATTACTCTGTACAACTTCGAATCCAACGTACGGTCAGGTACCATTCTGGGCATTGTTGGGGCGGGCGGTATCGGGTTCTTGCTGGCTGACCGCATCACTGCCTATCGCTGGGATGAGGCATGGTCGATCATCTTCCTGATCATCGCCATGGTCTATCTGATCGACTGGCTGTCGGGTCTGGTTCGCGCAAGATTCATTGGAACCTGGGAGGGAACACGCTGATGCCCCTTGCCGTTGAAATCACTGTTCCCGGCACCGAAGGCGCGGCATTTGCCCCGGCAGGCGTCTCGTCGCCACAAGCCGAATGTCTGGGCTGTACGGTCACGGGTGGCGCCTTGCGCCGTCTGAGGGAGCCGACCTCGGGGCAAGAGATCCTGCTGGTCGACCCCGATGCCGATGAGGTCACCTTTCGGTACACATTTGCAGATCATCCCGGCCGCTACCCTGAGGCGATCTTTCACCCCGCGCCGTCGCGCTATACCCGCGCCGCTGCGGCGCTGGTAGACGAGGCTCGCCAGATTGCAGGAACCGGTGACGATCTGACCCGCGCGACCCGCATCGCCCGCCATGTGGCGGAACGGTTCGATTATGGCCACCCCGAGCAGAAATTCACCGACGGCTTCGACCATGTTCCGCATCTTGCCTGCGGGCTGACCGAAGGCTCTTGCGTCGATATCCACACCTATTTTCTCGCCTCGCTGCGCGCTGCAGGGATTGAGGCGGGCTATGTGGTCGGCTATTTTTTTCCAGAGGTGGGCGATTGCACCAGTGGCCATTGCTGGGCCGTTACCCGCACGGCTGGGCAGACGCAGGAATGGGATATCTCGCATTTCCTGCAAATCGGGCGGCGCGATGCCGGGCCAGCGCTGAACCCCAAGGGCGGCTACCGGGTGCCGGTTGGCCATTCATCCGCGCTTTCCCAGCCCGAGATTGGTTTTGCCGACATTAAACTGCTGGTCGAGCCCATGGTGATGAAGGGCGGCGAGCCTGTTCGGTTCGAAACAAAACAGATCCGCCTTCTCATGCCCGCAACTACCTGACACGGAACCTCAAATGAAGATGCTGACCGAAGCGCCAAACGTCCACGAAACCGCTACACTGGTTGATTGTACGCTAGGAAAATGCACCGAAGTCATGGCGCAGGTCACGATGCGCGAGGTCACGTTCGGAGACTATTCCTATATCGTCAAAGGTGGCAACGTGGTCTGGTCCACCATCGGCAAGTTCTGTTCCATCGCCGAAGGTGCACGGATCAATCCGGGCAACCATGCCACTTGGCGCGCAAGCCAGCACCACTTCACTTACCGAGCTGCGCAGTTCGGCCTGGGCGAAGATGACGAGGCTTTCTTCCAATGGCGCCGCGATCATTGGGTCACCATCGGCCATGATGTCTGGATCGGCCACGGCGTCACCCTTTTGCCGGGCGTCACAGTTGGCACCGGTGCCGTGGTGGGGGCAGGGGCGGTGGTGTCCAAGGACGTGGCACCTTATGAGATTGTCGGCGGTGTGCCCGCGCGCCATCTGAAATGGCGGTTCACCCCGCCGCAGGCCGAGGCGCTGCAAGAGATTGCCTGGTGGGATTGGGATCACGGGGCGTTGAAGGCCGCCCTTCCCGATATCCGGGCGCTGGACATTGACGCCTTCATCGAAAAGTATCGCTGAACCCTGCGGCCCTTGCCCGCGATTTGCCCGGACCTTCTGACATGGAAACCCTGCCGCGAATTGCCTTGGCCCTTCTTGTCGGGACGATCGGCGGTGCGGTGTTCTACCTTCTGAACCTGCCGCTGCCCTGGATGCTGGGCGCGCTTTTCGCAACGATGACAGCCTCGCTGGCCAATGCACCCATCCTTGGCCCGGCCCGGTTGCGACCGGCGGTCGTTGCAGTGATCGGCGTGCTCCTCGGCTCGCGCTTCACGCCCGAAATCATCGCCGGGGCCAGTGCCTGGACCGGCACTGTCGCAATCCTGATGGTCTATGTCATCGCCGTGGCCCTAGTCGTTGTTCCCTTCTACCGCTTTGCTGGCCGGTTCGACTGGGTCACCGCCTATTTTGCCGGAATGCCCGGCGGGCTGTCCGAGATGATCGAGATCGGCGAGGCGAGCGGGGCCAAACCCGCGCCGATCATCCTAGCCCACAGCCTGCGCATCGTTGTGACCATCGCGCTGATCGCCTTCTGGTTCCGGGTCGTCGAAGGCCATGCGGTCGGCGCGTCGATGGGTGCAGCCGAGGCCCCGCTAACTTGGCTGGATGCATTGCTTCTCCTTGCCTCGGCCATTGTCGGAAGCTTAATAGGAAAAAAACTGCGGTTCCCCGCGCCGACCTTCCTTGGCCCGCTTCTGATCTCGGCGGTACTGCACCTTGCCGGGCTTGCCGAAAGCGCCCCGCCGGGCATTCTGGTCAACACCGCGCAAGTTCTTCTAGGCACCGTCCTTGGGTGCCGGTTTCTTGGCATCAGCGCCCGGACTGTCGTGCCTGCTGCGGCGCTTGCCATCGGCGCCACGGTTCTGACACTGAGCGTCGCATTCGGCGCAGGGTTGGCGATGGGGCATCTGGCAGGGGTCGCTCCAGAACAGGCGCTTCTGGCACTTGCACCAGGAGGCCTGACCGAAATGGGACTGATCGCGCTTGCCATCCACGCCGATGTGGCCTTTGTGGCCTTGCATCACGTGGTGCGGATCCTGTTCGTGATCGTGCTGGCACCGGTGGCTTTCCGACTGCTGATGACACGCCGTTCCGACCCCTAAATGTCGAGAAATCTTTTCCTGCCCCCGGATGTTGCGGGGGTGGCCTGTTCTGATAGCAATCGAGTTCGGCTTCGCACGCTGGACCAGGGACGGTTCTCGTTCGCCGCGCTGAACGCAGGAGAAGTCTTTGTGGACATGATCCTGGCGCGTTGACGCCGACTTGCCCGAAGGCGTCACGTCGCGGTTTCCACTGACGGAGAATTGACAAGGAACCTTGCGCTTGGAACGGCGACCTGTCGACCGCACAGCTGGCCGCCGCCTGGACCGTGCTGGTCGACTTGCAGCTGATCTGAGCCAGCACCATGAACACCCGCGCGCGGATCGCGATCAAGACCGACCCCGAAGATTGGGCACATGTGTATGTTCCCTTTGAACGCTAGGCCGCTCTTGTGCTGCCCGCGCTGGTGCGTTTGAGGGCCATGGACATCCTTGCCGCACGCGAACTCTTACAGGTCACGCCCGAGGCGCTGGATTGCTTGATCCCTCCCCGCGATCCCCGCGTCCGCAGCGGGAATATGCCCACCTTTACATTTGGATCGGATGCCAGTGGGTTCATGTGGTGCCGCAAGCCGACGGGGGCCGATCAGCGCAGGTTGCATAATGGTAAAGCAATGATATTTCTATGATTTACCTACACTATCTGCCCCACCGAAGCGATGCTGATTGTGCGAAAGCGATGCAACTCAGCGAAAGAAGCCCCTGTCATGACCACCCGACGCGCCACTGACAACTCAAAGGCGCGCGACGCCTTCATGACTGCGGAGTTCCAGATTGACGCGATGCTGGACCGTCTGAAGGCCCTGAGCGACGACCATTTCGAGACCGACCCCGACGAGATCAACTGGGGTGATGTCGGCACCCTCAACCACTACGCCAGCCTGCTGCGCCAGATCACCGACGCCGCGTTCAAGGAGGGCGAACATGCCGCTTGATCCCGCCCAGCGCCACCAGATTGAACAGGATGCGATCACCGCCGCATGGGAGGCCGAACGCCTCGCCGCATGCGACGAGGCCATCTCCCTTTTGCGCGAGGTTGCCGATCTGGAACGCGACGTCGATGGCGACGTGATCCTCTGGGCCGACGCCAATGGCCACAACGACCTGCTGTCTCGCATCGCCAGCTTCCTTGCCACCCACGACCAATAGGGGAACGCCATGACAAAACTCAACGAAACGCAGACCACCATCCTGACCGCCGGTGCCCAGCGCCCCGACAACATCGCCCTGCCACTGCCGAAGGGTTTGGCCGGTGCGGCGGCAAAGATGGCAGTCACGAAGATGATCGAGCGCGGCTGGCTGCGGAAGGTCGACGCCAACCTGCGCCGGGGCGAGCCGCTCTGGCGGGAAACCGGCGACGGACACGGCACAACGCTGGTAGTCACCGCGCGGGCCTGCTGACCATCGGGATCGAGCCGGTGGCGGCGCAGCGCATCGCAGCCGACCACCGGCTCGCGGGCGGCGAGGCCGTTACCAAACAGCCCATCGTGCGCGCTGGCACCAAACAAGCGATTCTGATCGCGCTGTTGCAAGCGCCTGATGGGGCCACAATGGACCCGATCATGGCCGCGACCGGTTGGCAGTCGCATTATGCCGACGTCCGGATTATGCCGATGTAGTTGCGTAAGGTATTGAATACCTTCAAATCTGTTGCGTCGTAATCGGCATAATCCTCGGGGTTTTGGGCTGGTAGCGTCTTCTCGTTCAGATTGAAACGAGGAGATATCATGGTGATCGATCAGAAGAAGAGACGAGGCAAGAACCCGGTCACGGACCTTTCCAAAGGGTTCGAGGAGGAGTTGCGGCGGCGGGGATACAGGCCGGGTACGATCTGGAAGCAGCGCAAGCTGCTCAACGACCTGATCGGCTGGTTACAGGGCCAAGAGCTCGCGATGGGCGATTTGTGCGTGGCGCAGGTTGATCGGTTCATGGCTGACCGCCGTGCCGCTGGCGTGCGCAGGCTGAAGACGCGCAAGGCGCTTGGCCCCATTCTCGACCATTTGCGCGGCCTGGGGCTGGTTCCAGTGGCCGAAGCCCCGGTGCTGGACGGTCCTGTTGCGGAGGTCCTGAACCGTTACCAGCAGTTTCTGACCGCGGAACGTGGGCTGGTCCCGATGACGGCCTTTCGATACTGCGATTGCCTGCGCCCGTTTCTGGACCGCAGGCTGTCAGGCGATGGTCTTGACCTCGGGAGCCTGACCGCAGGCGATGTCACCTCCTTCGTGGTCAAGTTTTGCCCGTGTCTGAATGTCGGGGTGGCGAAGCTGACGATTACGGCGCTGCGGTCGTTCCTTGGCTTTCTGCATGTGCAGGGCGTGACGGAACGCGCGCTCGTCTCGGCTGTGCCAACCGTCCTGCGCCGCCGACTGGCGGGGTTGCCCAAAGGGCTTGAACCCGGTCAGGTTCGGCGTCTGCTTGCGGCCTGCGATGCCAGCACGGTTGTTGGCGGCCGTGATCTGGCCATCCTGACCCTGCTGATCCGCCTCGGCTTGCGGCGCGACGAGGTGGCGAGGCTCGAACTCGATGACATCGACTGGCGCGCGGGCACGATCCGCGTGCGCGGCAAGGGCAATTGTAATGAGCAGCTTCCTCTTCCGCCGGATGTTGGCCGCCGACTGGCAGAATATCTGCGCCACGCCCGGCCTGCGGACGCCTTGGGCCGGACCGTATTCGTCCGGCATTTTGCGCCCCATCATGCCCTTGGGGCTTCCCGTGTAAGCGGCATCGTGGCGGATGCAGCCAAACGCGCGGATCTGGGGCGCGTCCACGCCCATCGCCTGCGTCATACGGCGGCAACGGAGTTGTTGCGGGCCGGTGCTTCTTTGCCGGAAATCGGTCAAATCTTGCGTCACCGCCGCACCGAGACCACGGCGATCTATGCCAAGGTCGACAAAGGCACCCTGCGCCTGATCGCGCGACCCTGGCCGGAGGGCGTGCTATGAGCACTCTACGTCAGGCTCTTGCTGATTATCTGACCATGCGGCGCGCCCTCGGCTACAAGATGGACAAGGCCGAGCGGCTTCTTGGCCAGTTTGCAGCCTTCGCCGAGGATCGCGGCGAGACTCATGTCCGGACCGAGACGGCGCTGGCCTGGGCGACCCTGCCCGCGGATGCCGCCGCGATCTGGACATCAAGACGGCTGGCCGAGGTTCGCCTCTTCGCCCGGCACCTGCGCACGCTCGACCAAAGGACCGAGGTTCCGTCCGCCGATCTTCTGCCCGCAAAGACGCGCCGTGCAACGCCCTATCTCTATACGCCGCAGGAGATTGCGGCACTGATGCAGGCCACTGCGATCCTGCGCGGACCGCATGTGCAGGCGACCTACCGGACCTTGATCGGCCTTCTGGCGGCGACCGGCATGCGGATCGGCGAGGCAATCGCCCTCGACCGCGACGATTTTGACGCGGCCAGCGGCATCCTGACGATCAGGCATGGCAAGTTCGACAAGGCCCGCGCCTTGCCGCTGCACCCGACGACCGTCGCGGCGCTCGACGCCTATCTGCGCCTCGATGGCCGACCCCGTCCAGAGGGTGCGCAGGTCCTGCTGATCAACTCGCGCGGCAAACGGCTGGGCTATGGAACCGTGCACTGGGTCTTCCACAAGCTTCTGCATCACTGCGCCATCGTTCCGCGTTCCGCGGCATGCCGACCCCGGATCCACGATCTGCGGCACAGCTTCGCCGTCAGCACCATCGCAGACGACTACCGGGCGGGCGACCCCGGCTCCCGCCTCGCGATCCTGTCCACCTATCTCGGCCATGCCGATCCCGGCGATACCTACTGGTACCTATCGGCAGCGCCGGAACTACTGGGCCTGGCAGGTGAAAGGCTCGAGCGCCACCTGGCGGGTGACGCATGAGTGCGCTGGCCACCACCCTGCAGGCGTTCTTCACCGATCGCCTCGTCCGCCAGCGCCAGGTCAGCCCGAACACGGTTCAGGCCTATCGCGACACGTTGCGGCTGCTCCTGGTCTTCGCGTCGGAGCGGCACGGCAAGGCGCCGGGCAAGCTCGACATTGACGACCTCGATGCGCCGCTCATCGGTGCCTTCCTCGACCATCTGGAGCGCGAGCGACAGAACGGCGTACGCACCCGCAATGCCCGACTGGCCGCGATCCGGTCCCTGTTCCGCTATGCCGCCCTGCGCCATCCTGAACATGCCGCCACCATCGAACGGGTTCTGGCGATCCCGCCGAAGCGTTTTGATCGGCGGCTGGTGACTTGGCTGACGGAACCGGAATTGGGGGCGCTTCTCGCGGCCCCTGATCGAATGACGTGGACCGGGCGGCGCGACGTGGCGCTGTTCGCCCTTGCAGTGCAGACGGGGCTTCGCGCCTCCGAACTGATCGGTCTGTGCTGCCGCGATCTCCATCTCGGCGCTGGCGCGCATGTGAGTTGCCACGGCAAGGGGCGAAAGCAGCGGATCACGCCACTGACCTCGGGCACCATCGCCCATCTGCGGGTCTGGCTGGCTGAGCGCGCCGGTCAGCCAGCGGCCCCACTGTTCCCCACGCAGACCGGCCGCGCCCTCAGCCGTGATGCCCTTGAACACAGGCTGGCCAAATACGTCCGGAAAGCTGCAGACGCCTGTCCGTCGCTGGCGCAAAAGTCCGTGACCATGCATGTCCTGCGCCATTCCGCCGCGATGCGACTGCTGCAGGCCGGCATCGATACATCCGTGATCGCGCTCTGGCTCGGCCACGAACAGATCGAAACAACCCAAATCTACCTGCACGCGGATCTGCAGATCAAGGAGCGCGCCTTGGCAAGAACAGCCCCGATCACGACCAAACCCGGCCGCTTCCGACCGAACGACAAACTCCTCGCCTTCCTAGAAGCCCTCTGATTATGCCGCCCCCTTCACAGCGAGCACCGCCAGAAACAATGGCTTGCAGCCCTACATCGGCATAATCGGGACGTCGGCATAATGAGCCTGCCATGATGTAGCTTCGGCCATCTCGATGAGGGTGGCGCCTTCGGGCCGCTGCAGCAGGGCGATGATCTGCGCCTGCTTGGTCCCAGCGCGCTGGGTCGGCGGCTTAGTGGCCTCAGCCTTGGCGGAATGTTCGCGTATCGCATCCACCGCCTTGACCACCACAGGCTCAATCCCGATGGCCAACAGCCCCGCCTCGGTGACCACCAGCGTGGTACCGTGACCATCGCCGGTTTCGCGCCAGAGGGGTTCATGCCGGCGCAGGTTGGCATCAACCTCCTGCAGCCAGCCGTGCTCGATCATCTTCGACACAGCCATCTTGGCCGCCGCCCCGGCCAGCCCCTTGGGAAGTGGCAGGGCGATGTTTTCGGGGCGCTGGGCCCCGGCACTGAGGATGATGGTCTGGGTTTCGGTCAGCTTGGTCATGACGGGTTCCTCTATTGATCGTGCTGAGCAAGGAAGGCGGTGATGCGCGACATCAGGTCGTTGTGGCCTTCGGCATCCGCGCCGATGATCACGTCGCCATCGTCGTCGCGTTCCTGATCGGCGATCTCGCGCAGCAGGGCGATGGCGTCGTCGCACGCGGCGAGGCGTTCGGCCTCCCATGCAGCGGTGATCGCATCCTGTTCGATCTGATGGCGCTGGGCGGGATCAAGCGGCATGCTCGCCCTCCTTGAACGCGGCGTCGGTGATCTGGCGCAGAAGGCTGGCGTAATTGTTCAGAGTGCCGACATGGCCCCAATTGATCTCGTCGGGGTGAGCCTCGAAGTGTTCGTCGCTCAGCGCCTTCAGGCGCTCCAGCATCGCGTCGATCTGGAACTTGGTGGTTATGAAGGCGTCGAGGGCCTTGTCATTCTGCGTCACGCGGCGGGTAGTCATGGAATTTCTCCGTGGGTGAGTTGCATAATCTTCGTTCAAACATCATCGCTCTGTGGCGCCTGTGATTGTAGTTAAATTTAAGCAATATCAGTGATTTGTGATGACCCCGCTCAAATCGACCTCATCTCGATTAGCGCGAGGCTGGTCGTGCTTGGTTGGGCGTTGCAGAGTTCGATCTTCAGGTGGGACATGACACCAGAAGCTTCTGACGGACCCTCGCTTTCTTGCGATGCATGCTCGACAACATCGGGTCCGGCCTGTGCCGAGATCGGCCACTACCTCGGTCATGGCTCAATGTTCATTGCACTCGACCGTTCAACCAGTGCATGCCACGCATATCCCAGATCTAGTATCACGACGCATGATCAGGTTTGGGGCATGGCGCATTTCGGACCTCCACCTCACCGATCACAAGTACAGCGTCACTGCCATGAAGCCATGCCGCCACCATCTCCCGTGTTTGCGCAACGGAGGTCTCGGTCCGCAGGGCGCACTCCCAGACTGTTCCGACTCGCCAGCCCGCCTCCCGAAGAGCGGACTGAACTGCTACATCCCTCATCACATTTGCATCGAACTTGGCCCCCCAGAACTCGGGGCGCGTTGCCGGAACCGTGGCGTAGCGGCAGCCTGCGTGGCGATGCCAGAAGCAACCATGCACGAAGATGACGGCATGGTACTTCGGCATCACGATGTCCGGCTTGCCAGGAACGCCCTTTGCGTGCAGCCGATACCGCAAGCCAAGCGCATGCAAGGAATGACGCAGCGCCAGTTCGGGCTTCGTGTTCTTTCCACGGATCCCGGACATCATGCGGGAGCGGGTCTGGCTGTCGACGATGTCTGTCATTTGCCTCCTGGCTTCATCTGTCGGACCTAGTATACAGCCAATGATCTGAATTCGAGAGGACACTGATTTGCCAGCCACTTTCGGCATTGTCGATCTGTTTGCCGGGCCGGGTGGATTGGGCGAGGGCTTTGCTTCGCTGCGTGTGGGCGATCACTCTCCGTTTCAAATCGGCATTTCGGTCGAAAAAGAGACATCAGCGCACAGGACGCTGACGATGCGCGCATTTGTTCGCGCTTATGCCGAAAAGCATGGGGCTTTGCCGAAGGCCTACATCAGTTTCCATGCTGGCCAGTCAGCAGAACCGGACTGGTCTACGGTTGACGCGGCTGCGTGGGATCACGCCGCGCGTGAGGCACGTTGCCTTGAACTGGGTACTGAGCCTGCCGCCGAAGCAATCGACAGCGTTATCGCCCGCCTGAGAAAGGACTTCGACGACACGATCCTGATCGGCGGCCCTCCCTGCCAGGCCTATTCGCTGGTCGGGCGCGCCCGTGCCAACGGAAAAATCGGATATGTGCCCGAAGAGGACGCACGGCACTATCTCTTTCGCGAGTACATCCGCGTGCTGGACCGACTTCGGCCTGCCGCCTTCGTGATGGAAAACGTGAAGGGCATGCTGTCATCGA
>JBILYK010000113.1:0-10780 GCA_044377735.1 Paracoccaceae bacterium
TGCTTGTGAAGATGGATCAGCATGGCCGCGCCCCGTCCCTAATGTCCCTCAAAACCGATCTTGCCACAAACAGCGCAGATCGCAGAGGGGAAATATGATCATCCGAGATGGAACACCTAATAAATAGTGCCGATTTTTATTTTCTATCCAGAGACCAACGAGAAAGCCGAATTCAAGCATTTCCCTTGCTCACCGGTCTCCATAACATATATTATAAGAACGGTCTTCTTAATTCCATCTTTTGCTGCAATTGAGGGCAAAACCACACAGGCCGAAGAAAACCAAAACGCACCCGAAAGGAACTTGCTCAATTCAGCAATCACCTCTTCATCCGCAAAGGTTGAAACCTTCGGGTTTATCTTGCCATCAACCACTCCCTCTGGATGACTGACTACAATGAAATTGTCATATATGGTGGAAGAAATCCGAATTTTCGCGGCATTTTCAGCGTCGCTCGCCCACGCCTCCAGTTGCTTGAGCTCTTCCAAGTCTCGAACAAAATAGCTAATTGGGCTGCTATTCTGACTCTCTGGCAGCGTTCCCGCAAACTGGCCGCTCTCAAGAAGAACTTGGGCAAATGATGGGGTGGACAAAATCCATGTCAGGATCAAGAAAAATCGGATAACCATCTTCACCACACTGTACTGCCGTGTTTACTTCGCAGAAGTAGCCTAAACGAGGGCGATCACAAAGCAAGTTCCGAAACCTCATCGTCATAGATTTCACCCGTCCGCCCTACCCCTCATCCCGCCAGCGCATCGCCATCGGATAGCGTCGGTCCAGCCACAGCGCCTTTTTGGTCAGCCGCGTGCCGGGGGCGGACTGAAAGCGTTTGTATTCGCTGATGTACAACAAATGCTCGATCTTCTTCACCACCGCCCGGTCATGCCCGCGAGCCACAATCTCAGCCACCGAAAATTCCCGTTCGATCAGCCCATCCAAGATGTCATCCAAGACCTCATAGGGTGGCAGGCTGTCTTGATCTTTCTGGTTGTCGCGCAGTTCCGCTGAGGGCGGTTTTTCGATCACACGGGGCGGAATGACCACGCCTGCAGGCCCCTGCATCCATGGCCGATGGTTCTCATTCCGCCAGCGGCAGGTTTCAAACACACGGGTTTTGTAAAGATCTTTCAGCGGGTTGTAGCCGCCGTTCATGTCGCCATAGATCGTGCAATAGCCCACGGCCATTTCCGACTTGTTGCCGGTGGTCAGCAGCATCTCACCAAACTTGTTCGACATCGCCATCAACAAAACGCCGCGTAACCGGCTTTGGATGTTCTCTTCGGTGATGCCTGGATCGGTGCCCGCGAACAACTCGGCCAAGGCCCCGCCCACCGCCTCTTGCGGGCCAGAAATCGGCACCGTGTCCAACCGGCAGCACAAGGCGTGGGCAACGCCAGCCGCATCTTCCAAGGACTGAGCCGAGGTAAAGCGCGACGGCAGCATCACGCAGCGCAGATTCTGCGCGCCAATCGCATCGGCTGCAATCGCCGCCACCAACGCCGAATCCACGCCCCCCGACAGGCCCAAAAGCACCTTCTTGAACCCGCATTTGGCCAGATAATCCCGCGTGCCCAAGACCATCGCGTGGTAATCGGCCTCAACGATGCGCGGCAGCGTCTCCATCAAGCCGGGCTTGGCGCGCCATCCCTCAGCCGTCTCCTCAAAATCGACATGGGTGATACAGGGCAGAAACTGCGGCATCTGCATCGCCAAGGCCCCACCGGGATTCAACACGAACGACGCGCCGTCAAACACTTGGTCGTCTTGGCCGCCGATCATGTTCAGGTAAACCAAGGGCAAGCCGGTTTCGACCACCCGCGCCACCATCAGATTGGTGCGCACGCTCGGCTTGCCACGGTGATAGGGCGACCCATTGGGCACCAAAAGGATCTCCGCGCCGCTTTCGACCAGTGTCTCAGACACATCCGCGTGCCAAGCGTCCTCGCAAATGGGCGAGCCAATGCGCAGCGGCCCCACCCGATAGGGGCCCTGTAAGGGCGCGCTTGCGAACAGGCGCTTTTCGTCAAAGACCCCGTCATTGGGCAATTCGTGCTTCAGCACGGTGGCCGCGATCTTGCCACCCTCAAGGATGTAATAGGCGTTATAAAGCTGCCCATCACGGGTCAGCGGGCCGCCAATACCCAAGGCCGGACCATCGACGATCTGCCGGGCAAGGTCTGCGACTGCCCGCTCTGCATGGGCGGCAAAGGCGGGCTTCAGGATCAGATCCTGCGTCTGATAGCCGGTGACGAACATCTCGGTCAGCGCCACCATCTGCGCGCCCGCCGCCCGGCCCTGCTCCCAAGCCTCGAGCGCCAGCGCGATGTTGGCTTCAATCGCCCCGACCGTGGGGTTTAGCTGGGCAAGGGTCAGGCGAAAGGTCTGGGACATCGGGACAATCCGTTCAGGCACATCAAAGGGTTTAGCAGGTTCGCAGCCGGAGGAAAGGCCCGGCCCCCCTCAGACCTTGCCCTGAAAATGCGCCGCCACCCGGTCCACCTTGGCACGGCTGCCAAAGACAAAGGGCACGCGCTGATGCAAAGCACTTGGCGTCATGGCCAATATCTCGCGCTGCCCATCGGTGGCCCCACCGCCCGCCTGCACCGCCAGAAACGCGATCGGCGCACATTCATACAAAAGCCGTAGCCGCCCCGCCTCATAGCCCTTGCGCTGATCCGCCGGATACAGAAACACCCCGCCCCGGACAAATATCCGATGCGCCTCGGCCACCAATGAGGCGATCCAGCGCATGTTGAAATTCTTGCCCTGCGGCCCCTCGGTGCCGGCCAGACATTCATCGACAAAGGCGCGCACCGGCTCCGGCCAATGCCGGTAGTTCGAGGCATTGATGGCAAACTCCGCCGCCTCAACCGGCAAGGTCACGGCAGGGTCGGCCAGCACGAATGCCCCGGCAACCGGGTCCAGCACATAGCGTTGCACCCCTGCCCCAAAGGAACAGACAAGCGCCACCTGCGGGCCGTAAATCACATAACCTGCACCGATTTGCTCGGCCACCAGACGCAGGAAGCTCTCCTTGGGGCTGGGTGCCGCTGGGTAGACCGAAAAGATCGTCCCAACCGACACGTTGGCGTCAATGTTGGACGATCCATCCAAGGGATCAATCGCTAAAGCCCAATCTCCTGCCTCCAGATCAACCACCCCCTCCTGCTCTTCCGAGGCATAGTGGCGCACGCCCCCTGCCTTGGCGGCCTGCGAGAACAATTGGTCCGCGATCACATCCAGCGCCTTTTGCGAATCGCCGTCGCTGTTGGTGCCCGCCGTCGCACCCAGGTGCTCATCCACCCCATTGCGAGCAATTCGCGCCGCAAGGGCAATGGCCGCCTCGGCAAGGGCCTGCATCAAAGGTTGCAGCGCGGGCGGCACATGGGTCATGGGGAGAACGGTCATCACGGGGGATCCTTTCAAAACGCCCCCGTTAGATGCCGCGATCCTTCGGCGCTTGCCAGAGCCTTGAGGCGCACCTACTGTCCGACCGGCAGTTTTTCCATCAAAAGGCGCAGTCATGCGGCAGCTTGGCCAATTCATTCCCGCAGTAATGCTTGCCATTTCGTTTGCTGGCCTGCCCACCCTCGGTCTGGCCCAAACCGACGGCGAGGTCATCACCAAGCAGTACAATGACGGCTCGGTCTATGAAGGGACCTTCAAGGACGGCCTACAGGATGGGATCGGCACCTATCGGCTGCCCTCGGGCTTTGAATATGAAGGCGAATGGGTCAAGGGCCAGATCGAAGGCAACGGCCGCGCGCGCTATCCCAACGGGTCACTCTATGAAGGCCGGTTCTTGGCGGGCAAACCCGATGGGCAGGGCAAGATCACCTATGCCGATGGCGGCAGCTATGAAGGTGTCTGGACTGCGGGCGAAATCACCGGCACGGGACGCGCCAGCTACGCGGATGGGTCCCGCTATGAGGGCGCGTTTCTCGCCGGCAAGCACCACGGCACCGGCACCTATGGCGATGGCCGTGGCCTTGTCTATAACGGGACTTGGCAGAACGGGGTGAAAGATGGCCAAGGGCGTCTCAGCTACGCCGATGGCGCGGTATACACCGGCGACTTCAAAACCGACCAGCGCGAAGGCACCGGGACGCTCACCATGCCGGATGGGCTTACCTATGTCGGCCAATGGCAGGCTGGCCAGATCAACGGCGCGGGCAAGCTGACCCAACCCTCGGGTGATGTCTATGAGGGTAACTTCACAGATGGCATCCGCAACGGTGAGGGACGGGTCTCCTATGCCAATGGATCGGTCTATGAGGGCAGCTTCAAATCCGACCAGCGGCACGGACAGGGGCGGTTTGCTGGCGCAGATGGCAGCCGCTATCAAGGCGCTTGGCTCAATGGGCGGATGGAGGGTATCGGCCAGATGACCTACCCGGACGGCGCGGTCTATCAGGGCAGCTTCAAGGCCGACCGGCCGGATGGCACGGGCAAGATCACCTATCCCGATGGCTCCAGCTATGATGGTCAGTGGGGCGCCGGGCAGATAACCGGACGCGGCGTTCTCACACATGCCAATGGCACCACCTACACCGGGGCTTTGCTAAACGGCCAGCCTCAGGGTCAGGGCGTCATGACCTATGCCGATGGCTACAACTATGACGGCAGTTGGAAAGCGGGCCAGCGCGAGGGGCGCGGCAAGGCGACATGGGCCGATGGCACCACCTATGAGGGCGGCTTCAAAGCCGGCCAACGCCATGGCAAGGGTATCTTGATCCAACCCGACGGCTTTACCTATGACGGCGACTGGCTTGAGGGCGAGATGTACGGCACCGGGAAGGCTGCCTACCCGACCGGCGACATCTACGAAGGCGGATTTGCCAAGGGAAAACGGCAAGGCCCGGGCAAGGTGACCTACAAGACGGGCGAGATTTCCGAAGGTGTCTGGGAGAACGGCATCCTCACCGCCCCGCTTTCCGGCGCCACCACCCCATCTGCCGAACCCTCAGCCGCCACGACCCCCTAGGCGCGTTTCATCTTGGCCCCAAACACTCCCACCGGAGGCTCGCCCCCCCGGTCAAGGGGTCATCCCACCCAGACCGCCCCAATCAGCCCGCGCAGAGCATTGCCGACCAACAGCCGCACATGGGGCAAGTCCTGCGCCAAAAGTGCCTCCTCAGGGCAGCCCAGTTCGGCACGCAGCACCCCAGGCAACAGCCCCGACGACAAGGGCGGGGTTCGCATCCCCTGCCCGCGGTCAAAAAACAGCGTGGTGATCGACCCATCACACACCTCGCCGCGCTCGTTGACGAAGACCGCCTCGTCAATCCCCTCGGGCAGGGCGGCGCGGGCGCTGTCATAGGCGGCGCGGTTGGTGGATTTGACGGTCAGCCACGGATCGTTGGACAAAAGCGGCACCCCGGCCCGCGCCAAGCGCCATTCGGACCGACTCTCCGGCAAGGCGGCTTGCGTTATATCAAACCGGCCCGCCGCATTCAGCGTCAGCCGCAGACGCAAACCGCCCGCCGGATCGACGTTGACCGCAGCGTCAAACCCTGCCGCATCGAACTCCCAGCCCAAGGCCGCCGCCCCGCGCACCATGCGCGCCCGGTGAAAAGCCAGCCGCGCAGGCGTCGAATCCGCCCGCAGCGTCTCGATCAGCCTCAGTCCCGGCGCACCAGCCCCTGCACGTAACGCGCTTTCCACAAGGCCTCCTCCCACTCGCCAGCGGCCGTGCTGTCTTGCACAACGCCACCGCCGACATTCAGCACAATATCCTGCCCCGTCACCGACAAGGTGCGGATCGCCACGTTGAAACTGGCCGCGCCATCCGGCGCCATCCAGCCGATCGCCCCGCAATAGGCACCGCGCGCAAAAGGCTCCACCTCGCGGATGATCTCCATCGCACGGATCTTCGGCGCCCCGGTGATCGACCCGCAGGGAAAGAGCGCCGCCATCACACCCGCCATCGACGGGGCTTCCACCAGATCACCGACCACGGTCGACACCATCTGGTGCAAGGTGGCATAGGTTTCCACGGCAAAAAGCTTGGGCACCTTGACGCTGCCTACCTTTGCCACCCGCGCAATGTCATTGCGCAGCAAATCGACGATCATCAGGTTCTCGGCCTGCCCCTTTTCGCTGGCCCGCAATTCCTCGGCCAATTCCCCATCGCGCACCGGGTCGGCATCGCGCGGCGCGGTGCCCTTCATCGGGCGCGCCTCGATCCGGCCTGCGGCGGTCACATTGATGAAAAGCTCGGGGCTGCGCGACACCAAAACTGGTCCCACGCCCAAATCAACATAGGCACCCCGGCCGACCGCCTGGCGCGTGCGCAAGGCCCCGAAAAGGCCCAAGGCGCTTCCCTGCAAAAGCTGGGTCTGCATCGGAAAGGTCAGGTTGATCTGATAGCAATCACCCGATGCGATATAGCCCATCACCCGCTCCATGGCCGCATCATAGGCCACGCGGCTGATCATCGGCACCACGGGCGCAATCTGAACACCCCGCGCCTCAGCCGCAGCCGTGTCAAGAAGGGCTGCCGCATCCTCGGGCGCGGCAAACACCCCAAACACCGCGCGTGGCCCACCGCCTTCTGGCTCTTGCGCGGCAAGCTTTGGTTCCCACGCATAGCCTGCCTCGTAAGACAGATACCCAGCGACCCAGAGACCCTTTGCCCTTGCCTCGTCCATTGCGGCCAATACAGCCGCAACCTCTGCCCCGGTCTGCGCAACCAAAATGGCCTGAGCAGCCCGGAACAGGGCCGGACGGCCCCCGGGACCGTCCTCGACCAACATTTGTTCCTGACCCTGTGGCGAAATCCTTTGCATATGCCTTAGCTAAGCCGAAGGCCGCCTTCTGACCAGAGCCTCGCCGCCGCCTTTGCCACATTTTGCGACGCCTTGGCTTGACCAAAGGCCCTTCAAAGCGTCAAGCTTCTCGCCATGAGCTATCTCATCCTCAAGGCCGCCATCTCGGGCATTCTGATCGCGCTGGCCTCTGAAACGGCCCGTCGGTTTCCCGGTCTTGGGGCGTTGATTGTCTCACTGCCGCTGGTGTCGGTGCTGTCAATGATCTGGCTCTGGCACGACACGCGGGATGTCGAACGTTTGGCCAGCCATTCCATCGGCACGATCTGGTTTCTGGCCCCGTCGATCCCGATGTTCTTCACCATCCCTGCGATGCTGCGCTATGGGTGGGGCTTTTGGCCCTCGCTTTTGGCCGGTTGCGCGTTAACCATCGCCCTTTACCTAGCGATGGTGTGGATTGGCCCTCGTTTTGGCCTGAAACTCTAGGCGCGTCCGCCCCCAGCCTTGCGCCAACATTTGACGACCTGTCCTGCGATCTGGATCGGCCCCGAATCCCCTTGCGCACCGGCGCGCGCGGTCTATAACCCCCGACAATTTGCCAAAACTCAAGGGGGCTGCCATGCCAAAGAGAACCGACATCCAGTCGATCATGATCATTGGCGCCGGTCCCATCGTCATCGGTCAGGCCTGCGAGTTTGACTACTCGGGTGCCCAAGCCTGCAAGGCGCTGCGCGAAGAGGGGTACCGGGTCATTCTGGTCAACTCGAACCCTGCCACCATCATGACCGATCCGGGCTTGGCCGACGCCACTTACATCGAACCGATCACCCCCGAAGTCGTCGCAAAAATCATCGAAAAAGAACGCCCCAACGCTTTGCTGCCCACCATGGGCGGACAAACTGGCCTGAACACGGCGCTCGCTTTGGCCGATATGGGCGTGCTTGAAAAGTTCAACGTCGAGCTGATCGGCGCCAAGCGCGAGGCCATTGAAATGGCCGAAGACCGCAAACTCTTCCGTGAGGCGATGGACCGCATCGGGCTTGAAAACCCCAAGGCCACCATAATCGCCGCCCCCAAACTGCCCTCGGGCAAATATGACATCGCCGCCGGTATCCGCGAAGCGATTGCCACGCTCGACTATGTCGGCCTGCCCGCAATCATCCGCCCCGCTTTTACCATGGGCGGCACCGGCGGCGGCGTGGCCTACAACCGCGACGACTATGAGGCGATCATCAAGTCGGGCCTTGAAGCCAGCCCCGTGGCACAGGTTCTGGTCGACGAAAGCCTTCTGGGTTGGAAAGAATTCGAGATGGAGGTTGTCCGCGACAAGGCCGACAATGCCATCATCGTCTGTTCGATCGAAAACATCGACCCGATGGGCGTTCACACCGGCGACAGCATTACAGTTGCCCCGGCCCTGACGCTGACCGACAAGGAATACCAGATCATGCGCAACGGCTCGATTGCCGTGCTGCGTGAAATTGGGGTGGAAACCGGCGGCTCCAACGTGCAATGGGCGATCAACCCCGCCGATGGCCGCATGGTCGTGATCGAAATGAACCCGCGCGTCAGCCGCTCCTCGGCACTGGCCTCCAAAGCGACGGGCTTCCCCATCGCCAAGGTCGCCGCCAAACTGGCCGTCGGCTATACACTGGACGAGTTGGACAACGACATCACCAAAGTGACGCCCGCCAGTTTTGAGCCGTCGATTGACTATGTCGTGACCAAGATCCCACGCTTTGCCTTTGAAAAGTTTCCCGGCTCCATCCCGAACCTGACCACCGCGATGAAATCGGTGGGCGAGGCGATGGCGATCGGTCGCACCATCCATGAATCCATGCAAAAGGCGCTGGCATCGTTGGAAACCGGGCTGACCGGATTTGACGAAATCGCCATCCCCGGCGCGCCCGACAAGGCGTCGATCATGAAAGCACTTGGCGATGCCACGCCCGACCGTCTGCGCGTGATCGCCCAAGCCATGCGCTTTGGTCTGACCAACGACGAAATCATCGCCACCACCTCGTTTGATCCTTGGTTCCTGAACCGCATCCGCGAGATTATCGACACCGAGGCCGAGGTGCGCAAAGCGGGTCTGCCCGTCACCGCCACCGGGCTGCGCAAGCTGAAGATGATGGGCTTTACCGATGCCCGGCTGGCCAAGCTGACCGGCCGCGACGAAGGCCAAGTCCGCCGCGCGCGCCGCAATCTGGGTGTCACGGCCGTGTTCAAACGCATCGACACCTGTGCCGCCGAGTTTGAGGCGCAGACCCCCTATATGTATTCCACCTATGAAGCCCCCGCGATGGGTGATGTGGAATGTGAGGCCCGCCCGTCGAACGCCAAAAAGGTCGTCATCCTTGGCGGTGGCCCCAACCGTATTGGGCAAGGGATCGAGTTTGACTATTGCTGCTGCCACGCCTGCTATGCGCTGACGGCGGCGGGTTATGAAACCATCATGGTCAACTGCAACCCCGAAACCGTGTCGACCGACTACGACACCTCGGACCGGCTCTATTTCGAACCGCTGACGCTGGAACACGTTCTGGAAATCCTGCGAGTTGAGCAGGAAAACGGCACCCTTCACGGCGTGATCGTGCAGTTCGGCGGCCAGACGCCGCTGAAACTGGCCAATGCGCTTCATGCGGAAGGTATCCCGATCCTTGGCACCACCCCCGACGCCATTGATCTGGCCGAGGACCGCGAGCGGTTCCAGGGTCTGTTGCAATCCTTGAACCTGCGCCAGCCCCACAACGGCACCGCCCGGTCGCGCGATGAGGCTTTCGCAGTTGCCAAAGACGTCGGCTACCCGCTGGTCATCCGACCCTCCTTCGTCTTGGGCGGCCGCGCCATGGAAATCGTCCGCGACGATGCCCAGCTGGAACGCTATATCACCACCGCCGTGCAGGTTTCGGGCGACAGCCCGGTTCTTCTCGACAGCTACCTTTCGGGCGCGGTCGAGGTGGATGTTGACGCCCTCTCCGACGGCCAGAATGTCCACGTCGCGGGCATCATGGAACATATCGAAGAGGCCGGCGTGCATTCGGGCGACAGTGCCTGCTGCCTTCCCCCGCACCAACTCTCCGCCGCCATCGTCGAGGAACTCAAACGCCAGACTGTCGTCATGGCCCGCGCCCTGAACGTCGTCGGCCTGATGAACGTGCAATTCGCCATCAAGGACGGCACGATCTATGTGCTGGAAGTGAACCCGCGCGCCTCGCGCACCGTGCCCTTCGTCGCCAAAGCCACCGACAGCGCCATCGCTGCCATCGCCGCGCGCCTTATGGCCGGTGAGCCTTTGTCGAACTTCCCCCTGCGCGCGCCCTACCCCGCAGGCGTCGGCCCCGACAGCCCGCTGCCCTTGGCCGATGCCAACACGCTGGCCGACCCGATCACCCCGTGGTTCTCGGTCAAAGAGGCCGTCCTGCCCTTCGCCCGCTTCCCCGGCGTTGACCCGGTTCTGGGGCCAGAAATGCGCTCCACGGGCGAGGTGATGGGCTGGGACCGCACCTTCGCGCTGGCCTTCCTCAAGGCGCAGATGGGCGCAGGCGTCGTGCTACCGGAAACCGGCCGCGTGTTTGTGTCGATCAAGGACATGGACAAGAACCCCACCGTCGCCACCGCCCTGCGCGATCTGCTTGCACTGGGGTTCGAGATTGTCGCCACCAAAGGCACCGCCAGCTGGCTGGCGTCCGAAGGCATCGCCGCCACCCCAGTCAACAAGGTCTGGGAAGGCCGCCCGAACATCGTGGACCGGTTGAAGAACAACGACATCGCCATGGTGATGAACACCACCGAAGGCACCCAAGCCATCTCTGACAGCCGCGACATCCGCCGCGTCGCCCTGATGGACAAGATCCCCTACTTCACCACCGCAGCGGCCAGCGTCGCTGTTGTGGCCGCGATGAAGGCCCGGGGTGAGGGGTATGGGGTGCGGACGCTGCAAGGGTGAGGCGCGGCCCCGGCCTTGGCCGGGGAGAAAACGCTCCAGTGGAGCGTTTTCAGCGCCGAAC
>JBILYK010000112.1:0-10926 GCA_044377735.1 Paracoccaceae bacterium
CGCAAATTACACCAGCTTGACGGACGCTACCAGCGCCGTCTGCCGTTTGGCAGCAAACCTGATCATCTCTTGAAGCATTTCGGCATCGGGCGTCCTCTCAAAAAGCGCCTCAAGGATCACGATCCCGCAGGTCTTCGGCAGTACCGTCCGTTCCCGGTAGGTACAAAGAACCAGACCCTGCCCGGAAAACGTTTGTAACCATCTCAACCAGAACCTGCACCGCGCCCGAGGGCATGGTCGAAACGCACTCAGATTCAAATGGTGTGCAGGCACTTGCGTGCGATTTGATTCCAGCCGCCGCTCAGCCGTTGGGCCAAGTATCACTCAGGCGATAGCCCTCTGGCCACGGGTCATCCGGATCGAGCATCAGCTGACAGGTTCCGGTAATCCAAGCGCGGCCTGAAATCTGCGGCCGGATTGCCGGAATGCGGCCGATCGTGGTCAGGCCCAGGATTTCCCCTTCGAACCGCGAGTCCAGCAGCGACACGCCAGTCAGTCGGTCGCCCGGTTTCATCTGACCGCGTGCCTGCATTAAGGCCATCCGGGCGCAAATCGCCGTGCCGGTCGGGGAGCGGTCGATCTTGCCTGGACGAATGGCGACAGCCGAGCGGCTGAGATAATCACCGTTCGCGCCACTGACTGGTCCGGCAAATGCGCAGAAGGAAATGTGGCGCCAGTCAGGGTTGGTCGGGTGGGAAAAGCCCAGTTGAGCTGTCGCGGCATCGGCGATGCGCGCGCCAAGGGTGGCGAGGTCTGCCGCTTCGTCTGGGCTCAGCGCAAAGCCGAGATCGGTCGCCTGTACGACAACAAAGCTGTCGCCGCCGAAGGCTGTGTCTACAGTCACGGTGCCATGGCCTTCCACTTCCAGATGGGCATCCATGAGCGATCTGAACGAGGGCAAGTTCTCCACCGAGATGCGCTGAGCTTTGCCACCTTTGCAGTGCGCGACGATCTGGACGAGGCCACCCGGTGCCTCGAGCATGAAGCGAGTCTCGGGTTCGCACATCTCGACGATTCCAGTGTCGAGCAAAACCGTCGCCACGCAGATTGCGTTCGATCCGGACATCGGCGGTGTATCGGCGGGTTCCATGATGATGAAGCCCGCGACTGCCCGGGGGTCGCGCGCGGGGACTAGCAGGTTGACGTGGCGGAATAGCCCGCCACGGGGCTCGTTGAGCACAAAGCGGCGCAGGCGGCCATCTGCCGCGATGAAGCGGCTCTGTTCCCACAGGGTTTGGCCCGGCGGAGGGGCGACGCCGCCACAGATCACGTCGCCGACCTCGCCCTCGGCATGGCAACGCACGATCTGGATACAGGTATTGCTGCGCATCATGTGCCTCGATCAAGTGATTCGGTTTAGATTTGATCAACTAGTTTAGCGACAAGACGGCAGGGGAAAAGGCGCATTTTGGCTCCCGCGTGTGAAGATTGCTGATATTTTGTTCAATCTCTACAAGTTTCTGGGGCGGAATTTCTGTCTGTGACTTCTGGCGCGTGTTCTTTCTGGGAGTTTCCGATTGACTTCTGGATGGAGCGGATCTTTACTTGATCAACTTTTGGAGCATAAAATGACGAAACCACTCCCCAACGCAGATCTTGATGCTGCCCTTGCTGATGCCGAGGCGCGCTATATCGCGGCCAATCCGAAAAGCCGGGCCCGCCACGACGCGGCCCGTGCCAGCCTGCCGGGCGGGAATACCAGGTCGGTGATGTGGTATCATCCGTTTCCGGTGACGCTGGTCGCGGGGTCGGGAGCTCGGGTTCAAGATCTCGATGGCCATAACTATGTTGATTTCGTCAGCGAGTATTCGGCCGGGCTTTACGGTCACACCGACGCGGCGATCCAGGCCGCGATGGTCGAGGCGGTTCAGTCCGGGGTTGCTCTTGGTGGGCCGAACAGGTTTGAGGCAGCACTTGGTGGCGAACTCGTCAGCCGCTTTCCGGCGCTGGACCGGGTGCGTTTCACCAACTCCGGCACCGAAGCCAACATCATGGCCATCTCGACCGCCCGTGCAGTGACCGGGCGACCAACGGTCGTCGCCATGCGCGAAGGCTATCACGGCGGAGTGCTGACCTTTGCACATGGCGGGTCTGTTCTGAACTTGCCGTTTCCATGGCTTATGGCCGACTTCAACGATGTCGAGGGCACCGAAGCGCTTCTTCGCGCGCATGCCGACGACATCGCTTGCGTGATCCTTGAGCAGATGTTGGGCGGTGGCGGCTGCATTCGCGCGTCGGACGCCTATCTGCAGATGCTGCGACGCGTCACCGCCGAGATCGGAGCACTCCTAATTTTCGACGAGGTGATGACCTCTCGTTTGCACGTCGGTGGCATGCAGAGCATTACAGGTGTCACGCCCGACCTGATGACGCTGGGCAAATATATCGGCGGCGGGGCGAGTTTCGGGGCCTTTGGTGGCCGGGCCGATCTGATGGACCGGTTCGACCCGGAAACCCCCGGGGCCTTCAGTCATGGCGGCACGTTCAACAACAACATCCTGTCGATGGCGGCCGGATATGCCGGGTTGACAAAGGTGCTGACGCCCGAGGCGTCGGCACGGTTCAACGCGCTCGGTGACAGGTTGCGGCTGGCGATGCAGGACAGGATCGACGCCCATGGCGTGGCAGCCGAGATGACCGGTCAAGGATCCCTGTTCAACCTGCATTTCCTGCCAAAGGGCAGCGTCCAGCCTGCGACGGTTGAAAGTGCCGATCCACGGCCCGGCAAGCTCTGGCATCTCGAGATGATGCTGGTGGGCCAGTATGTCACGCCGCGCGGGATGATCGCGATGTCGCTGCCGCATGCCGATGCCGATGTTGATGGGTTGACCACTGCCTTTGATCGATTCCTCGAGGATTATCGCACCATCCTGCCAAAGGCCGAGGTCGCCGCATGAGCCGCCCCGTCATCATCACCTGCGCCCTGACCGGCGACAGCGACACGCCCGGCAAGAGCCCGCATGTGCCAGTCTCCCCGGAGCAGATCGCAAACGACGCAATGGCTGCGGCGGAGGCGGGGGCGGCCATCGTCCACATTCATGTGCGTGACCCTGCTACAACGCGGGGCAGCCGCGATCCGGCGCTTTATGCCGAGGTCGTGGCGCGCTTGCGGTCGGCCGGCTGCCCGGCGCTGATCAACCTGACGGCGGGCATGGGCGGGAAGCTGGTCTTCGGACCGGATACACCGCTGGATGTTGCACCCCAGACCGATCTGGTGAACGCGCAGACCCGTATGGTTCATGTCGAGCAACTGTTGCCCGATCTTTGCAGTCTTGATTGCGGCAGTTTCAATTCGGGAGTCGGCGACGAGATCTACGTCAGCACTTGGCCTATGATCCGCGCGATGGCGACAAGGATCAAAAAGATCGGCGTGAAGCCGGAGCTGGAGGTTTTCGACTTCGGCCATCTGACTGCAGTCTTGGCCCTTGTGGAAGAAGGCCTCGTGGCTCCGCCGCCCTTGGTGCAGTTTGCGCTGGGGCTGAAATGGGGTGCGCCGTCAGACCCGCGCACGCTTCTTTCCTTGCGCGACATGCTGCCAGCGGGAAGCCATTGGGTCGCCTTTGGTGCCGGGCGCGAACAGATGCCGATGGCGGCGCTGTCGGTGCTTCTGGGCGGGCATGTCCGGGTGGGGCTGGAGGACAACCTGTTCCGCAGCCGCGGCGTTTTGGCGCGCAATGCTGACCTTGTCGCAGATGCCGCGGCAATGATCCGCACCCTTGGTTGCCAGGTCGCAACGCCTGATGAAGCGCGTGCCCTGCTGGGTATCGCCGGGCGCAAGACAGGGGCCTCGGATGACTGACGACGAAGGCGAAGAAGAGCAAACCGCCGAAACCGGATCGGAAGGTCAAAGCCAGGAGCCTGTCTACAGGGCCTTGCGCGAGGATCTGATGCGGGGCGACGTGCGTCCGGGCGAGCGGATGGTGGTCAAGCGGATATCTGAAGAATACGGCGCAGGCGCCCTGCCGGTGCGGCATGCGCTGCAGCGTCTGGTCGGGGAAGGTGCGCTTAGCGACGAGCCCTATCGCGGGGCGCGGGTACCGATCCGGTCGGTGGACGAGCTCCTGGATCTGCGGCGGGTGCGCTGCGCGATCGAGGGGCAGGCCGCCGCCTGGGCCGCTCAGTCGGTGACGGGGGATGACCTGCACCGCCTGCACGGGTTGCAGGCGCAAATGAACGCCGCCACTGAAACTTCCCAGTCCGAACACTATCTGGACTGGAACTATCAATTCCACTTCACCGTCTATCGGGCCGCGCGTTCTCCCCTTCTGATCCCGATAATCGAACGGCTCTGGCTGCGCGCCGGGCCTTATCTCAATGCGATGCGGACCGAGCTGACGTTGGGGGTTGGGCTCGACATGCACGAGCAGATGCTGGATGCGCTGGCACGCGGAGACAGTGTGGCGGCCCGAAATGCGGTGGAGACCGAGATCTCGGAGGCCGCTGCCTTCATGGTGCGGTCGCTGATTGCCGATGCCGACCGCGAGGCGGCGCAGTGAACGGCCCGGCGCTCACACCGCTCTGGTGGGATTCGGCACCCCGCGATCTGGCGTCAGATCCCCTGCCCGACGCGGTGGATGTGGCTGTCGTGGGCAGCGGTTATACTGGGCTGTCGGCGGCGCTTCGTCTGGCCGAAGGCGGGGCCAGCGTCGCGGTGATCGACGCCGGGCCGCTTGCGGCGGGTGCCTCAAGCCGCAACTTCGGGCTTCTGGGCCGCCAGCTGATTCCGGGCTTTGCGGCCCTGGCAAAACGGCTCGACCTGCCGCGTGCCATTTCGCTTTACAGTCTGTGCAACGATGCCTTTGCCCATGTGAATGGGCTGATCGACCGCCTCGGCATCGAATGCGACCGCCGCGAGGCGGGTCGGTTGATCCTGTGCGCCACACCGCACCACCTGGAAGAACAGCGGCAGGAGCATGTCCTGAGAGCCAAGCACCTTGGCCACGCTCATCAGGTTCTGGACAAGGCGGCGTTGGTTGCGGAACTGGGCAGCACCGCCTTTCACGGCGGCATCGTGGTGCCCGAACACCTGACTTTGCATCCCGGCAAGTTCTCCAACGGTCTTGTTCTGGCCGTCCGCCGGGCCGGGGCCTCGCTGACAGGCGATGCCGAGGTGACGGCAATCGCCGGACAGAGGGGCGCGTTCCGGCTGACCTGCGGCAGGGCGACCGTGCGCGCGGGCGAAGTGGTCATCGCGACCAACGGCTGCACGACCGGGCTGGTGCCTGACCTGCGCCGCCGCATAGTGTCCTTGCGCGCGCACATGGTCGCCACGAAACCGCTTCTGCCCGAGGTCGTCGCACAGGCCTTGCCGCGCGGGCGCGCCTTTCGCGACACAGCGCGTGACATGATCTATGGCCGCCCCTCGCCCTGCGGCACGCGGCTGTTGTTCGGCGGGGCGGCGGGCGGGGCGCAAGACGATATGGGGCGCGCCGCTGGGGGTCTGCGCACCAGGCTGCTCGCGCTGTTCGCGCATCTGCCGACGGACCTTGCACTGTCGCATATTTGGGCCGGACAGTGCGGCGGCACCTTCGATCACCTGCCCCATCGCGGCCAAAGCGGCGCGCTGCACTTTGCCACGGGTTACAACTTTGGCGCGGGCATGCCGCTTGGCACCTATCTGGGCGACAGCCTTGGCCGGATGATCCTGGGCGAGCCGGTCAGTCTGCCTTTTGACGATTTCCCGATGCAGACCCGACCGTTCTATCACGGTCGGCCCTGCTTTCTGCCTGCCTGCCTCGCCTTGAACAAACTGCGCGACCGGCTCGATGACGGCCGGATCACGGTCTGACTTTCACAAAAAACACCAACTGGGAGAAACGACGATGAAAACCAGCTTACGCCCAACCGCCCTGGTGGCCTGCCTTCTGTCCACCGTCCTGGCCATGCCTGCCGCGGCCGAATGCCTGAAGGTGATCGGCACCGAAGGCGGTGGCACCGGCCTGACGATGGATCCCGCCTTCAACAACCTCAACGACGACAGCTACCAGCAGAACCTGGTGTTCAACAAGCTGGTGAACGTTGACCCGAACTTTCAGCCGATCCCGGAACTGGCAAGGTCCTGGTCGGTGTCCGAGGATGGCAAGACATGGACCTTCACGCTGGAAGACGGCGTGACTTTCCACGACGGCAAGCCGCTGACGGCGGCGGATGTGGTTTACACCTTCAAACGCCTTCTTGATCCGGCCACCGCATCGCCGGGTGCCGCACTGCTGAGCTTTCTGGACCCGGCAGGGATCACGGCCACCGACGATCTGACCGTCACGATGACGACCAAGGACGTGGTGGCGGAACTGCCGCTGCTGATCTCCAACAAATACACCATGGTCGTGCAGGATGGCGCCACGTCCGAGGCGCTCAAGTCCAAGGGCGTGGGAACCGGGCCCTTCATGCAGGACGTCTATGATCTGGCGCAGGATACCCGGATCTTCCAGAAAAACTCATCTTACTGGCGCGCGGGTCTGCCGGTCGCCGAATGCATCGACCTCAAGGTCATCACCGAAGAGGTCAGCCGCATCGCCGCGATTCAGGCCGGGTCCATCGACCTGATCCTGTCTGCTGGTCCTGCGGCCCTGACCACCCTGAAGGACGATCCGAAAGCCACGCCGGTGCCCGCAGCAGGGGCAGGGGGCTACATAACCCTGTCGATGCAAACCGATGTTCCACCTTTTGATGATGTGCGCGTGCGTCAGGCGATGAAACTGGCCATCGACCGGCAGTTGATCGTTGATACCGTGCTTCTGGGCAACGGCATTCCCGGCAACGACAACCCGATCGCGCCGAACAACCCGCTAGCCTTCCGCAGCGATACGATCTCGCGTGACGTCGAAAAAGCGCGCACCCTGCTGGCCGAGGCGGGCCATCCTGACGGGATTACCATCGACCTGAACACCGCTGATGTCGGACCTGGCTACGTGATGCTGGCCCAAGTCTATCAGCAGATGGCAGCCGAGGCCGGGATCACCGTCAACATCGTCAACAACCCCGCTGACAGCTATTGGGACGTGATCTGGATGAAGACGCCGTTCTTCTCATCCAGTTGGAACGGCCGCAGCGTGCCCGAGGCGCTGGCTTACACCTTCGTCACGGGCGCCGAATACAACGAGGGCCGCTGGAGCAGCCCGGAGTTCGACGCGCTTGTCACCGGTGCGCGGATCGAGACGGATCCTGCCAAGCGGGCCGAAATGACCAAGAAGGCGCAAGAGATCCTGTCGAACGAAGGCGGGATCATCATTCCGGCCTTTTTCGTCGACACGGCGGTGCTGCGGATCGGCTGCACCGGCTATGTGCCGCATCCTTCGGCCGCGATCTACAATTTCGAGACGTTGACCTGCGCCGAGTGATTCCTGTCGGGGGCCCGGTGATCCTGCCGGGCCGCCACCGTTCCCCTCTTTCCTGATTGCGGTATCCATGATCTTCGCCCGCCTTATCCTTGCCCGCCTGCTCGCCTCGGGGCTGACACTGCTGCTGGTGTCGGTGTTGGTCTTCGTCAGCGTGCAGGGCCTGCCGGGGGATGCAGCCGCGCGCATCCTTGGCCGCGAGGCCCCCGAAGCCGCGAAAGCGGCGCTACGAGACGAGCTGAACCTCGACGGGCCGATCGTGGCGCGCTACCTCACATGGGCGGGGGACGTGCTGTCCGGGGACTTCGGTACCTCTTTTGCCACCCGCCAGCCCGTGGCGGACTACCTTGGCCCGCGCCTTTTGAACACGCTGGCCCTGTCTGGTCTCGCGCTACTGTTCTATGTGCCCCTGTCGATGCTGCCTGCCATCTTTCAGTCCCGCAGACCGGACGGCAGGCTGGACCGGGCGATCACCGTCGGCACTGTGGTGATCCTGTCCGCGCCAGAGTTTCTCTCGGCCACGCTGATGCTGTTCGCCTTTGCAGTGATCTGGCCGGTCTTTCCACCGATGGTGCAGCTGACTGATCAGATGACCTGGGGCGCCTATCTGCACGCGCTTTTGCTGCCCGCGCTGACTCTGGGTCTTCTGCTTGCGACCTATGGCGTGCGACTCTTGCGCGAAAGCCTTATCTCCATCAACACCTCGGACTTCGTCCGCATGGCCGAGTTCAAGGGCCTCAGCGATGCCCGCGTGCTGTGGCGCCATGTGCTGCCGAATGCGCTGATCCCCTGGATGAACGCCACTGCGTTGAACATTGCCTTCATGATCGGCGGCGTGGTCGTGGTGGAAAAGGTCTTTGCCTTTCCGGGCTTCGGGTCGGCGCTGGTCGATGCGTTGCAACTGCGCGACCTGCCGGTGATCTCGGCCGGTGTCATGGCTGCGGCGGCGATTTTCATCTTGGTCAACCTCTTGGCCGATATCGGAGCCCTGATCGCCAATCCGCGACTGCGGGGTGAGCGATGACTTGGTGGCGCAGCGGCCCGTCGGCCTTGCGGTGGGGGGCGGTGCTTCTTCTGCTGCATCTGGGCCTTGCGGTCCTTGGCCCGTTTCTGGCGCCCTATGCGCAGGATCAGATGATGGCAGGCATGCCGATCGAACCTGCAAGTCTGGCCCATCCCTTCGGCACCGACCAGATGGGGCGTGACATCTTCAGCCGCACGCTGGCCGGGGGCTGGATCGTGATCGGGCTTTCGGTCGCGGGCACGCTTCTGGGCGTGATCCTGGGGGCTGCGATCGGGTTGTTCTCGGGCACCGTTGGCGGCTGGCTTGACGAGGTGTTGATGCGCCTGACCGAGGCGTTCCTGGCCATTCCCTTCCTGATCTTCGCGCTTCTTATCGTCTCGCTTGCGGGGCCCGGGCTGCAAGGGTCGCCCTGGCTTTTGATCGCGGTCGTGGCGACGGTCTATCTGCCGCGCATTGCCAGGATGTCGCGGGCGGCGGCGCTGGATGTGGTGTCGCGCGATTTCGTTCTGGCGGCGCGCCTTCGCGGGGAAAGTGCGTGGACCGTTGCGCGCCGCGAGGTGCTGCCCAATACGATGGGAGTGCTGTTGGTCGAATTTGCGGTGCGGGCGGGCTACGCGCCCATCCTGATCGGCACCATGGGGTTTCTGGGCTTCGGGCTGAAGCCGCCAACGCCGGAGTGGGGCCTGATGATGGCTGAATACCGCAACCTTCTGACGATTCAGCCGACGGCGGTGTTTGGCCCGGGGCTGATGCTGGCGACGCTGGTGATCGGGTTGAACCTGTTCACCGAGGGGCTGTCGGCCATGTCGGGACGCAGCATCGCGGGGCGCGCGCCATGAGTGCGGTCCTGCAGATCGACGGGCTGTCGATTGCCTACGCCGTCGCGTCGGGCTGGCACGTCGCGGTTCAGGACGTATCGCTGTCCGTTGCCGCAGGCGAGATCTTGGGGCTGGTTGGGGAAAGCGGATCGGGGAAAAGCACGCTTGGCCATGCCGTGATGGGCCATGTGGCACCCGGCACCCGGACAAGCGGGGTGGTCAGCGTGAACGGCAGCGATGTCCTGACCTTGCCCCGTCCGGCGCTGCAACGGATGCGCGGGGCCGTGGTGGGGTTCGTGCCGCAGAACCCGACCACGGCGCTGAACCCCGCGATGCGGGTCGGTGCCCAGATCGCAGAAGTGCTGCGCCGCCACACCCTCCTGACCCCGCCCGAGATTGCGGCGCGCTGCCGGTCGCTGGCCGAGGATGTAGGTCTTGCCGATGCCGACGCCTTGCTGCGTCGCTTTCCGCACCAGCTTTCCGGTGGGCAGCAGCAGCGAATCGCTATCGCCATCGCGCTGGCCTGCCGCCCGGCGCTGATGGTACTGGACGAGCCGACGACGGGCCTTGATGTGACAGTGCAGCGCCAGATCGTCGAGCTTCTGGCGCGGCTGCGCGCCGAGCATGGTGTGGCTATGCTTTACATCACACATGACCTGCCCCTCCTGGCCACGCTGGCCGACCGGATCGCGGTCATGCAACGCGGTCGGCTGATGGAGGTCGGCCCGACCCGCGACACCGTTACCCGGCCGCGCGATCCCTACACGCAGGCGCTGATCGCCGCTGTTCCAGACCCTGACGCCGCTGCACCCGCCCTGCAGGCGGAACCCGTCCTTCTGACGGCCGAGGGTCTGGCCATCACCTTCCCTTCGGGCTTCCTGCGCCGCCGTCCACCGCCCGCCGTGGCCGAAATCGACCTGACGCTGGGCCGGAACGAAACGCTGGCACTTATCGGGGAAAGCGGGTCGGGCAAGTCCACCACCGCGCGCGCCCTTTGCGGGCTGATCCGGCCTTCGGCCGGCCGTGTCCTGCTTGCCGACAAGACCCTGGCCCCTTTGCTGTCGCAGCGCGACGGGGCAGACCTGCGCGACATCCAGTATGTGTTCCAGAACCCTGACGCCTCGCTGAACCCCCGCCGCAGCGTGGCCGAGATCCTTGCCCGGCCGCTTCAGGTGTTTCACAACATCACCGGCGCTGCGTCGCGCCTTCGGGTAGCGCGGGCGCTGGCCGAGGTGGAACTGGACGAAAGCCACCTTGCCCGGCTGCCGTCTGAGCTTTCGGGTGGACAAAGGCAGCGCGTGGCGATCGCGCGCGCGCTCTTGGCGGAACCGCAGGTTATGCTGTGCGATGAGGTGCTGTCGGCGCTGGATGTCTCTGTCCAGGCGCGGATCATCGACCTTTTCCGGCGCATCCGCACCGAGCGGCAGATGGCGATGCTGTTCATCTCGCATGATCTGGCCGTGGTGCGCGGCCTGTCGCACCGGGTGGCCGTGATGAAGGCCGGCCGGATCGTCGAGGTTGGACCGACGGAAGAGCTTTTTGCCCGCCCCCGGCATCCATACACGGCAGCACTGCTGGCTGCGATCCACCATTTGCCGAGGGCGGCATGACCGGTTGGCCCCTGACCCCGGACGCAGCCCTAGCTGTTTAGTCCCGGCATTTGATGGATCGGATTTAGGGTGAACCTTTCCGGTTCGATTGTCCATCGTTTGCAGATGAACTCGTAGGGCGTGAGGCCTTTGAGGGT
>JBILYK010000024.1:0-39165 GCA_044377735.1 Paracoccaceae bacterium
CTACCTGATCCCGGTTTCCCTCTTGCTTGGCGGCATTGGTTTAGCGGCCTTCTTCTGGGCGCTGAAGACCAAACAGTTTGACGACCCAACGGGCGATGCCAACCGCATCCTGACCAAGGATTGGGACGACAAACCAAAACCGTGATCAGGCCCAAACCGTAGGGCGGGGTTCACCCCGCCATCAACCCACGTGGCTTCGGCCCGCCCAAGGCCCAATCCAACAGCTCCACCGTATGCACCACCGGTACCCCGGTGCCAGACCCGATCTGCATCATGCACCCGATGTTGCCAGCAGCGATCACATCGGGGTTCTTGGCCTCCAGCGTCTCAACCTTGCGCACCTTCAACTGCGCGCTGATTTCGGGCTGCAACAGGTTGTAGGTGCCCGCAGACCCACAGCACAGATGGCTGTCGGCGGGTTCGACCACTGTGAAACCCACCCGTTTCAGCAAGTCTTTCGGCGCGGTTTTCACCTGCTGCCCATGCTGCAAACTGCACGCCGCATGATAGGCCACCCGCAGCCCCTTCGCCGCGCCTGCGGGCAGGCCGATCTTGACCAAAAGCTCGCTGATATCCATCGCAAGCGCAGACACCGTGGCGGCCTCATCGCCCCCCAGCATATGGCCGTAATCCTTCACAGTGGTGCCACACCCGCTGGTGTTGATGACCACCGCATCCAAGCCAGCAGCACTCTTCTCCGCCATGAACGCCGCGACATTGGCCGCCGCCGAGGCATGGGCCTCCGCCTCGCGCCCCATGTGATGCGTCAGCGCCCCGCAGCACCCCATGCCGCGCGGGATAACCACCTCACAGCCCAAACGGCGCAACAGCCGGATCGTGGCATCGTTGATATCGGTGTTCAGCGCCTTTTGCGCGCAGCCCGTCATCAACGCCACCCGCATCCGCCGCTCGCCCGTGGCGGCAAAGGTCTGGGGGTCATCGTTGCGGCTGACCGGCGGGATGGTTTTCGGCGCCATCGCCAGCATGGCGCGCAGGCGCGCATCCGGGATCAAGGGCGCAAAGGGTCGGCCAATCTTGGCCGCCAGCAAGGCCAACCGGAACCGCGTCGGATGCGGAATGACCTTGGCCAAGACCCAGCGCAAAGCGCGGTCATGCCACGGGCGGCGATAGGTTTTCTCGACATAAACGCGCGCCTGATCAATCAGGTGCATGTAATCCACGCCACTGGGGCAGGTGGACACACAGGCCAGACAGGACAGGCAGCGGTCAATATGCTTCACCGTGCGAACGTCCGCCGCGCGACCCGATTCCAGCATCTCCTTGATCAGGTAAATCCGCCCGCGCGGGCTGTCCAATTCATCGCCCAAGACCTGATAGGTGGGGCAAGTCGCGGTGCAAAACCCGCAATGCACGCAAGAGCGCAAGATCTTGTTGGCTTCGGCCAGCTTCGGATCGGCCAGTTGCACTTCGGTGAAATGAGTCTGCATCGGATCAGAACCCCAAACCACTGCTGACCAAGGCCGCGCCAATCAAAAGGCCACCCAAGATCAGCGCAACATACCGGCCCCGGCTCGCCTCGGCGGGCAAGACCATCAGGCGCAGCCCCTGCACCAGCCCGGCCAGCACAATCCCCAACTGGGCAAAGGCCAGAACCGCCGCTCCGCCGCTGCCGACCAAACCCAGCCAACTGGCCAGCTGCGCCAACACCAACATGGTGCCAATGGTGTAAAGACTGCCCGGCCCGCGCGGCAGGTTGCACAGCGACACATAAAGCACCACCGGCAGGGCAAGGATCAGGATCGAGGGCATCTGGGTCTCCTTCAGGCCGCAAAAAGCTGACGAGGGTCGAATGTCTGGCGCAAGGCGTGGGACAAGGCAGCAACGGCGGGCGGCTCAGGCGGCAAAGCCGAAACGCCTTCATCCCCCGGCGACGGGCGCATCAGCGTGGCATGGCCCTGCCCCGCCGTGGCCGCCCGAACCGCCTCGGCCTGCCCGCCGGGCAGCGCAAGCCAGACCAGCCCACCACCCCAATCATAAACCGCCTCACCGCCCAACCGCTGCACAAGGCCCAGCGCCTCGGTCTGTTTCACAACCAGCCGCCAGAGCGACCCCCCGCGCCCCTGCAACGGTGCCACATCCCGCACCCCGGCCCAAAGCGTGGCACTTTCCGTGCCCGTGACCATGCCCCAATCGCCACCCAACCGGGCCCGCAACTCGCCCACCCGATAGGCGACAGACCCCGCCATTCCCTCCACCCGGATCAGCGCTTGGCCCTGCGCATAGGCCGCGCCCGAAATGTCAAACGGAGAGCCGAGTGCCGCACGCAGCGTGGCAAGCCCCGCCTCAGCACTGCGCGGACCCACCAGCGTGGTCTCCGCCTCGGGCAGCGCCTGCACGCGCAATGATACCTCGGTCAAGACGCCAAGACGGCCATGGCTCCCCGCCATCAGCTTGACCAGATCATAGCCAGTGACATTCTTCATCACCCGCCCGCCGTTCTTCACCACAGTGCCCGTGCCATCCACAAACCGCACGCCCAAAAGACTGTCACGGCAGGCGCCCGACTGCACCCGGCGCGGCCCGCTGGCATTGGCCGCCACCACCCCGCCAATGGTGCTCTTGCCCGCTCGCCCCAAGATCGCCCGCAGATCCGGCACCTCAAAAGACAGCCGCTGCCGCTCGCCCGCCAAAAGCGCCTGAACCTCGGCCAGGCCCGTGCCCGCCCGCACCACCAGCGTCAGCGCGCCGGGTTCATACAACTCCACCCCACTCAGACCAGCGGTCTGCAACACGTCACCACCGCCTTGCAAAACACCCCGTGTGCCACCGCCCCGAACGGTGACAGGCCCCGTCGCCCCTCGGATCAGATCGCTTAGCTCGGACTCAGTCTCAGGGCGCATGGCAACCCCTTTCATCTTGGCAAAAATACTCTCGGGGTCCGGGGCAGACAGCCCCGGGGCCTCACCCAGCGCGACGGCTTTCGCTTGCATCCAACGGGAACACCTTGGCCGGGTTCAACAGCCACTTGGGGTCAAACACATCTTTTACCCGCATCTGCGCTTCCAGATCCTCGGGCGTGAACTGCACCGACATCAGGTCGCGCTTTTCAATGCCCACGCCATGCTCGCCGGTCAGACAGCCACCCACCTCGACGCAGAGCTTCAAAATCTCGGCCCCCATCGCCTCGCAGCGCTCCAGATCGCCGGGCGTGTTGGCGTTGTACAGGATCAAGGGGTGCATATTCCCGTCGCCTGCGTGAAACACATTGCCGACGTCCAGCCCGAACTCGGCGCTCATCTCGCCAATGCGGCGCAGGACATAAGGCAGCGATGAGACCGGGATCGTGCCATCCAGACACATGTAATCATTGATCTGCCCCATCGCGCCAAAGGCGGATTTGCGGCCCAGCCAGATGCGCTTGGCCTGCTCCTCATCCGCCGCCTCGCGGAATTCCACCGGGTTGTGCGACAACGCAATCGCCTTGATACGGGCCAGTTGTTCGTCAATTTCCGCCGGGCTGCCTTCCACCTCAATGATCAACAGCGCCTCGCAATCGGGGTAACCGGCCTTGGCAAAAGCCTCGGTCGCGCGGATGCAGGGGCGGTCCATGAATTCGATGGCCACCGGCAGAATGCCCGATTTGATGATGTCAGACACACAGGCCCCTGCCACCTCATTGCTGTCAAACCCCACCAGTACGGGCCGCGCGCCCTCAGGCTTTGGCAGAATGCGCAAGGTGGCTTCGGTCACGACACCAAGCTGGCCTTCCGATCCGCACACCACCCCCAACAGATCAAGGCCCCCGGCCTCCATCCACGGCCCGCCAATCTCCACGACGGTGCCATCCATCTGCACCAGCGTGACGCCCAGAAGGTTATTGGTGGTGACCCCGTATTTCAGGCAATGCGCGCCCCCCGAATTCATCGCCACGTTGCCCGCAATGGCACAGGCAAGCTGGCTTGACGGATCGGGCGCATAGAAAAAACCGTCACTTTCCACCGCCCCCGTCACCGACAGATTGGTGCGCCCCGCCTCCACCCGGATAAAGCGGTTGTCATAGTCGGTCTCCAACACCCGGTTCATCCGGCCAATGCCCAGAACCACGCAATCGGCGGTGGGCAAGGCCCCCCCGGCCAGCGAGGTGCCCGACCCGCGCGGCACCACCGGCACGCCCATGGCGTTGCAGACCTTCAAGACCGCAGCCACCTCGGCCGTGCTGCGCGGCAACGTCACCGCCAGCGGCGCGCAGGCATAGGCCGACAGCGCATCGCATTCATAAGCGCGGGTTTCTTCCGGCGCGTCGATCACCGCATCGGCGGGCAACACATCGCGCAGCGCCGCCACGATCGCAGGTTTGCGACCCAGAATCGCAAGCTTGGGTGCCGGCATGTCCATAGACGCCTCCTGATACTGCATTGGTAAGAAAATATAACCAATTAGCCGTGATGCACAAGACCAACGTTATGCGGGCTTTCACAGTGGGCAGAAACTTCCTAGGCTTGGGCCATGACAGATGCACTTTCCCTCGGCCCCTTTGGCCCGCCCGATCTTGCCGCGCTGACGCTGACCCTGTCGCTCTGGCTTGGCCTTGGGTGGCTGATCGAAAATCCCCCCGCGTGGCGGGTGTCGGTCTCCAAGCTGATGGAGCGTTATCGCCATGACTGGATGGCGCAATTCATCACCCGTCAACCACGCATCTTTGACGCCACCATGATCGACAGTCTGCGCCAAGGCACAGCCTTTTTCGCCTCGGCCTCGATGATCGCCATTGGCGGCGGCATCGCGCTGATCGGCAATCCGGCCATGCTGGCGGCGCTGACGCGCGATCTGACCCTGGCCAGCGACACGGCGGGCCTGCAGTTGCGCGTCGCCCTTGTGGTGGCCTTTATGGCCAATGCGCTGTTGAAATTCATCTGGGCGCATCGGCTGTTTGGCTATTGCTCTATCTTGATGGCCGCGGTGCCGAATGACCCCAGCCACCCCGAAGCCACCCATCGCGCCACGCAGGCCGCCGATATCAACATCACCGGGGCAAAAAGCTTTAATCGCGGCCTGCGCTCGATCTATTTCGCGCTTGGTGCGCTTGGGTGGCTTTTGGGGCCTTGGGGTCTTGTGGCCGGCGCCTTGGTAATCTCGGCCGTCCTGATCCGGCGCGATTTCAGCTCGACCTCGCGCGAAGTCATGCTGCGAGAGCTGTCCTGACCCACCCTCCTTGAACCCTGCGTGCACGCGTCGGATCCGCGCCGCGAGGAGTGCACAAAGTGCTCGACGAGCAAGCCTGTCAGGTTAAACCCGGATCCGCCTGCGCCCTTCTGCAAGCCACGCCGCCACGGCCAGACCCGCCGCCAGCAAAAGCAGCAGCCACCCCGGAACCAAGGGCGAGATCCGCAGATCTTCGGTCACATAGGCCCCGCGCGGGGTGTAGCCCAGCCAACCGCGTCCAGCCGCCGGGCGACCTTCGCGCACCGCACGCAAGGCCGGAAACCCCGCTTCCAGCCGCGGCATGCCGCCCTGCACCGTGTCGACCACCGGCTGCAGTAGGGCAGGCGAGGCCAGCGTTTCAACAAATTCACGCGGGGCGGCAGGGCCAACGGCGACCACCCGCGTCAGATCATCCTGCACCAGCCGGTACAGCCCGACCATCGGCGCCTGCCAGTCGATCTGGAACCGACCGGGCGACATCTGCGGCAGCACGAGTTCCGTCACCATCCCATCCGGCGCGGTGATCGTCAGGAGGCCGGGCGGCTCTTCCTTGATCGTGCGGCGCGTCAGCGTCAGCACCTCGCCATTGGCCGCCGCCATCAGCGCCTCTTCTTCCAGTTCCGGCTCTTTCAGCATCCAATGCGCCAGCCGTTTCATCAGTTCCAACTGCGGCCCGCCGCCTTCAAACCCGCGCCCCCACAGCCAAGCCTGATCCGAGGCGAGAACCGCGATCCGGCCCTCGTCCACCCGGTCCAGCACCAGCAAAGGCCGATCCCCCGGCCCCGACATTGCCACTTGGCCCCGCAACAACTCCACCTCGGCCAGCCGGAACCAACGGCCCCAGCCCCCCTCGGGCGCCAGCGCCTCCAGCCCCTCGGTCACCGGATGGCGGCGACCAAGCTCGGTCAGCGCCGGGCGGAAGGGTTCTTCGATCACCTGAGCGGTGGGTGCCACAGGCAAGATTTCGGCCAAGGGCGATCGCCACAGGCTGTCCACCGCGCCAAACTCGGGGCCAGCGGCCACCAGAACCGTGCCGCCCGCGCGAACATAGGACACCACATTGTCGATGTATTCCATCGGCAAGATGCCCCGCATCCGATAGCGGTCAAAGATGATCAGATCAAATTCGTCAATCTTTTCAACAAACAATTCCCGCGTCGGAAAGGCAATCAGCGCCAGTTCATCCACTGGAACGCCATCTTGCTTTTCCGGCGGGCGCAGAATGGTGAAATGCACCAGATCCACCGCCGCATCCGACTTCAACAGGTTGCGCCAAACCCGCTCACCCGCATGCGGCTCACCCGACACCAAAAGCACCCGCAGCCGGTCGCGCACGCCATTGATCTGCACCACGGCGGCGTTGTTGCGGTCGGTCAACTCGCCCTCGACCACCGACAGCGAGAAATGCAGCACGTTTTGCCCGCCATGCGGCAGCGTCACCGGCAGTTCCAGATCGGTGTTGACCGGCACCGAAAAGCTCACCGGATCCTCGGCATCCACCGCAATCGTGATCTCGGCCTCCGGGCCCAGCGCCGGCACCGCGCCTTGGTCCTCGATCCGCAGTTTCAGCGTGAACTCCTCACCGATGATGGCAAAGGCCGGAGCATCGGTGATGACCAGACGGCGGTCCCAATCACTGGCGCGCCCGCTCAACAGCACATGCAGCGGCGCGGGCAGACTGGGGGCAAGACCCGTGTCATGCACCTGCCCATCGGTGATGATCACCGCCCCCGCAATCCGCGCGCGCGGCTCGGCGGCCATCGCCTCGGCCAGCGCGGTCATGGCCAGACTGCCTGCATCCTTGGCCCCATCCGCAAACCGGATCACACGCAGTTCGGTGTTCTCCAGCGCCGTCACCGCCGCCGACAGGCTCGCCAGCGCCGCCTCGGTCTGGGCAGGGCGGTCCGCCAAACGCTGGCTCGCGCTGTCATCCACCACCGCCAGGATGATATCCGACAGGGGCTTGCGGTTTTCTTCCTGCCACGACGGGTTCACCAGCGCCAGCCCCAAGGCCAGCATCGCCAACCCACGCAGGGGCCATCCGCGCAAACCCCGCCAGATGGCAAAGGCCAACATGACCACAGCCACCGCCGCCAGCGCCCAGATCAACGGCAGCGGCACCAAAGGGTCAAAGATCACCGTCCGGCTCATTCGCCCAACCTCTCCAAGAGCGCCGGGACATGAACCTGATCCGATTTGTAATTGCCGGTCAGCACATGCATCACCACGTTGATGCCAAAACGATACGCCAACTCACGTTGGTCCTGCCCTGCAAGACCCCGCCCCACCGGATAGATCGCCGCACCCGTGCCATCCACCGCCCAAGCCGCCGCCCAGTCATTGCCGCCAATGATCACCGGCGTCACCCCGTCATTCAGGTTGCGAAACGGCATGCCCTCGGCGGTTTCGGCGTCGGGTGGCGGGGCTTCGACCCACAGATCGGGGCTGATGTGGCGGCCGGGAAATTCCTGCAACAGATAAAAGGTGCGGGTCAGGACATGATCTTCGGGCAAGATGTCCAAAGGCGGCACATCAAGGCCCGAGGCCAAAAGCTGCAGCATCTCCGCCTCGGGCGTCAGCCCGCCCAACCCCGCAATATCCGCATCGCGGGTGTCAAACAGGATCATCCCGCCCGTGCGCAAAAAGGCGTTCAACTTGCCATAGGCGCGGGTTGACGGGATCGGCTGATCGGGGGTGATCGGCCAATAAAGGAGCGGGAAAAAGCCCAATTCATCGGTTTCAAGGTTGATGCCCATCGGCGGCTCCGGCTCGACCGAGGTGCGCAGCCACAGCTGATCGCCAAGGCCGCGCAGACCTGCGGCGGCGGTGTCATCCACCTCGGCATTGCCCGTCAGCACATGGGCCAGCACGACGCCCCGCGTCGCCTCGATCCCGCGCGCATCGGCGGCGGGGTCTGGGGTGGTTTGTGCCCCCGCCTGCGGCACGGGCAGCGCAAGCGCCAACAGCACAACAGCCGCCGCCCGCGACCAGCGCGGCATCCGGCCCGAGACAATGGCCGAGGCCAGAATATCCACCACCAAAAGCGCCAAGGCCCCCGCCAAAAGCCAACCGCCCAGCGCCTGCGCCCGAGCCGCGCCCAGTCCTTCAATCGCGGTGCCAGCAGGCCATACGGCAGGGGTCAGCGTCGCGGTGGGCGGCAGCGTGTTCAGCGCCACCAGCCGATCTTCATGTCGATACAGGCCCGGCGGCGCATCGGCACGCGGACCAGCCGCCAGCGCCGTGGCCAGCCCATCCCCTGCCACACCACCCAGATCGCCCGGCTCCCCCAGATCGCCATAACCATCCATCCGCCGTTCAGGCGTCCAAAGCAGCCCCTCAACCGCGCCTTCGCTGCCGCCGCCAATGCGGGCCGAAACCGCCAGCCGCTCCAGCATCTGCATGAACAGCCCCGACAGCGGCAGGTTCGACCATTCGGCATTGGCAGTGACATGCACCAGCACCACCTGCCCCGCACCCACCGCCTTGCGGGTCACCAGCGGTGTGCCATCGGCCAAGGCGGCAATGGTGCGCGCGCCAAGCTCAGGGTCGGGCTGGGCCAAAACCTGCTGCGTGACGGTGACATCCGCCGGAATGGTCAGGCCATGAAACGGGCTACCTTCGGCAAAGGTTGCCAAGGGCTTCGGCTCCCCCCAACTCATGGTGCCGCCCACCGACCTTCCACCTTCGCGCAGCCGCACCGGCATCAGCGGGTCCTCCTCGCTGCGCGCCAGATCACTGGCCGCCAGACGCGGCCCGGCAAAGCGCAACAACAGCCCGCCCCCATCCAGCCAGTCCAGAATGCCATCCTCTTCCGCCTCGGTCAGCCGGGCGACATCGGCCAGGATGATGACATCAGGCTTGGCGGGCAGAATATCGGTCAAGGTGCCATCGACCAGGTCGGCCACCGGCATCAGCGCCTGGCGCAGGTAATGGGTGGGCGACAACAGTTGCAGCCCCTCGCGGTCGGCACTGTTGTCAATCACCGCGATCTTGCGGCGTTTGAGACTGTCATCGGTCAGCACCACCGCACCGGCGCTGCGCTGGCCCAAAAGGGCAAAGCGGTTGATCCGGTTGCGCAATTCGGGCGGCACGTCCAACTCGGTCGCCGTCTCGCCACTGTCGGGGGCAAAGATCAGCCGCGCGCGGCCCAACTCGCGGTCAATCCCGGCAGGGTCCGGGCCATGGGCGGTGACCTCCAACTCGGCCCCGGCAGCATCGGGCAGGCGCAACGCGGTCAGGGTGATTTTCCCCTCGGCCAGCGTGGCCGGGCGCAAGCCATAGGCCGGGCGCGGCGACAGCGCGGCCGTCACCTGACCGCGTTCAGCCAATTCATCGCCAAGAGCCAATCGGCCCGGATGGTCCAGCCCATCTGACAGCCAAAGCGTGTCAAACCCGCCCTCAGGTAAAACGTCCACCCAAGGGGCCAAATCCGGTGCCCATGGCGCAGGCTGCAGCGCGGCCAGTCGGCCCTGCCACTCGGTCGGGTTGGAAAACACAATCGGCTGCGGCGCATCGGTCAGGCGCGCCACAGCAGCAGGCCGCCCAGCGCGCGCAGCCTCTTCCAAGGCCGCCGCTGCACGGGCTTGGGCACGCGGCCAGTCGCGCGCATCGGCCCAACTGCCATCCAAAAGCACCAGCAAAGGCCCGGTTCCCGGCTGGCGCGCATCGGGGTTCACAACCGGCCCGGCAAAGCCAATGATCGCCGCCGCCACCGCGAGCATCCGCAGGAGCAACAGCCACCACGGCGTCTTGTCAGCTTGGCGATCCTCATCCGTCAGCCCCAGCATCAAGGCGACAGCCGGAAAGCGGCGGCGAATGGGGGCGGGTGGAATGGCGCGCAGCAACAGCCACAGGATCGGCAGCGCGATCAGCGCCAACAAAAGTCCGGGCGCCGCAAAGGCGAGGGGACCAAAGGTCATCGCTTGCCCCCCGCCAGCGCCTGATAGGCCCACAAAAGCGCCGATTGCGCCGGATCGCCGCTGTGATGGCAGGCGTAATGCCACCCCACAGCACGGGCCAGCGCGCTCAGACGATCCTTGCGTTCGGCAAGCCGCGCCAGATACCGCTCGCGCAGGGCAGCGGCACTTTGGGTTTCATGGCTCAGACTGCCGCCCATGGATTCAAACACCGTGCGGCCCGAGAACGGAAATCCCTCTTCCGCCGGATCAAGGATCTGCACCAAAACACCCCGCACGCCCCGGTCAGCGGCAAAGGCCAGCGCGATTTCCAAACCCTCCAGCGGCCCCAGAAAATCTGACAGGAACACAGCGCGACCATGGGCAACAAGGCCGGTGGCATCGGGCAGACCGTAATCCTCGGCCCCCTCGGCCAAACCATTGGCCAAGGTGACAATCTGCGCCCGGCCGGGGCGCGGCGGCTGGCCTGCCAGCCCCACCCGCTCACCGCCCTTCAACAGCAAAATCCCCAAGGCCAGCGCCAATACCTTGGCCCGCCCGCCCTTGGTCGGCCGCGCGGCATCGCCTGAAAACCCCATGCTGCGCGACGGATCGGCCCAAAGCGTCACCGATTGTGCGGCCTGCCATTCGCGTTCACGCACAAACGGCGTGTCAGCCCGCGCCGAACGCCGCCAGTCAATCGCCCGCGCACTATCCCCGGCATGGGCGGCGCGATACTGCCAGAACTCATCGCCCTGCCCCGCCCGCTTGCGGCCGTGTTCCCCCAGCATCACCGTTTGCGCCAGCATCTCGGCCTCGGCCAAAAGCGCGGGCAAAGACTGGCCCAGAAGCTCGGCCTCGGCGCGCAACGGCGCTTTTGGGTCGGCGGCAAGTGTCAAGCGGCCGCCTCAAGGCGCAAGGTGCGGCTGGTCACGCGGTCAATCAACCCGGTCAGGGTTTCCCCCCGCGCCCGTGCGGCAAAGGTCAGCGCCATCCGGTGTTCCAACACAGGCCGCGCCATAGCGGCCACATCAGCGATTGACGGCGCAAGCCGCCCATCCAAAAGCGCCCGCGCCCGAACCGTCAGCATCAAGGCCTGCGCCGCACGCGGCCCCGGCCCCCAAGCCAAAGAACCTGCCAGATCGGCCCCCTCCGGCTCACCCGGACGACACGCGCGCACCAGATCCAAAATCGCCTCGACCACCGCATCGCCGACCGGCATGCGCCGCAAGACGGACTGCGCTGCCAAAAGCCCTTCGGCATCAAACACCGCATGGGCGGCGGCCTCTGTCGCGCCGGTGGTGGCCAAAAGGATGTCACGCTCGACCGCGCGGGTGGGATAGTCGACGTTCACCTGCACCAAGAACCGGTCCAACTGTGCCTCGGGCAAGGGATAGGTGCCCTCTTGCTCGATGGGGTTTTGCGTGGCCAACACGTGGAAAGGGCGGCCCAGTGGGCGGTGCTGCCCGGCAATCGTCACCTCTTTTTCCTGCATCGCCTGCAACAGCGCCGATTGCGTGCGCGGGCTGGCGCGGTTGATCTCATCGGCCATCAAAAGCTGGCAAAACACCGGGCCTTCCAGAAAGCGAAAGGCGCGGCTGCCATCCGCGGCGGTCTCCAACACCTCCGAACCCAGAATATCGGCCGGCATCAGATCGGGCGTGAACTGGATGCGGCTCGACTTCAGACCCATCACGGTCGACAGCGTATCGACCAGCATCGTCTTGCCCAGCCCCGGCAGACCGACCAACAGCGCATGGCCGCCACAAAGCATGGCCGCCAGAACCTGATCGACCACCGTCTCTTGCCCAATGAACCGCCGCGCAACCGAGGCACGGGCCTGACCCAGACGGTCCCCCAGCGCTTCGATCTCGTCAACCAGCCCAGCAACCTGAGTTTGGGGTTCGGCCATGACATTCCTCCGCAAGCGTTTATATGTGCATATGACCGCAACATAGGGCCGGGCACAAATGGCAAAAGCCGAAGATGCACAATTCATCGTGAAACCCTCTGCCGACGGGCTGATGTCGGCGGTGTCAGGCGTGGCCAAAAAGGGGCCACCGCCGGTGCATCTGTGGAACCCGGATTTCTGCGGCGACATCGACATGCGCATCGCACGGGATGGGACGTGGTTCTACCAAGGCACCCCGATTGGGCGCGCACCGATGGTGAAACTCTTCTCGACAATCCTCAAACTGGAAGAGGGCAAATATTACCTCGTCACCCCGGTGGAAAAGGTCGGCATCGTGGTTGAAGATGCACCACTGCATGCGGTGGATTTTGAGGCAGAGGGTGCCGGCAAAGACCAGACCCTGACCTTTTTCACCAAGACCGAAGACGAGGTGGTGGCCGGGCCCGATAACCCGATTCGGGTCGATCGCGACGCGACAACGGGCGAACCGTCGCCCTATGTCCACGTGCGCCGCGGGCTCTGGGCGCGCATCGACCGCAAATCCTTTTACCGTCTGATTGATCTGGGCACCCATGAAACGGTTGACGGGCAGGGCTGGTTTGGACTGTGGTCCTCAGGCCGATTCTTTCCCGTCATTCCTTCCGTGGATTTGTATTGAATGCCCCGTTTTGCCGCCAACCTGACCATGCTGTTCACCGAAGTGCCGATGCTGGACCGGCCAGGGCTGGCGGCACAGGCCGGGTTTGACGGGGTCGAGGTGCTGTTTCCCTATGACCATGCGGTGACCGATTGGCAGACCGCACTGGCTGGGCTGCCCTTGGCGCTGGTCAACACCCCGCCGGGGGATTGGGTCTCGGGGGACCGCGGCTTTGCTGCCGTGCCGGGGCAAGAGGCAAAGTTTCGCGACAGCTTTCTGCGCGGCGCCGATCTGGCCAACCGGCTGGGCGCGGCACGGCTGCATGTCATGGCCGGCGTGGCCAAAGGGCCGCAGGCCGAACAGGTGTTCGTCGAGAACCTCGCTTGGGCAGCAGCACAAGCACCAGATCAACGACTGGTAATCGAACCGCTGAACCCAGATGACATGCCGGGGTATTTCCTGAACGATTTCGATCAGGCCGGGCGAATCCTGGATGATCTGGGCTTTGCGCAAGTCGGCCTGCAGTTCGACCTGTGGCATGCCGCCCGGATCGAAGGCCATGCCCAAGCGGTCTGGGACCGCCACAAGGCCCAGGTCTCCCATATCCAGATCGCCGGCTTTCCCAGCCGCAACGAGCCGGGCGGTGGCGGGTTCGACCTGACCGGCCTTTGCACCGAGGTGGATGCCACGGGCTATGACGGCTGGATCGCCGCCGAATACCGCCCCTCCCGCGCCACGGTGCATGGGCTGGCCTGGCTGCAGGCGCTGAAGGCCCGCGCACAGCCCATCGGTGCCTGATCGCCCCACTTTGTCCTGCGCCCCAAAGTGATCTTGGCATTCATCTTGGCCTAAATACTCCCGCCGGAGGCATCCTGCGCTGGCCAAAGGAGCCTCCGGCGGGAGTATTTAGGCCAAGATGAAAGACCGGTTGTGCTCTTGTCGGGGCCGGGCTGGCGGGGTTAGAATGGGGCCAATCCAGACCAGAGGTTAAAGACATGTCGATCCGCGCCCCCGAGACCCAGACCGTCACCACGTGGAAAGTGGCCTGTGATGGGGGTGAGGGAGCCTTGGGTCATCCGCGTGTTTGGCTGACCATTCCAGCTGACAGCGGCTTTGTCGAATGTGGCTATTGCGACAAGCGGTTCGTCATCGACCGTGACCACGCCCATGACGACCACTAGCCCGGCAAGCTTGGGCATCCGGGGCTGAGAAGGGCCCACCTGGTCGGCCGATTTGCGAATGACCAAGGGGGCATGGCCCCGCCATAGACATCAGGAACAGGGGCGGATCATGGCATTCGGCAAGGGCAATCATCTGCATCTGATCGACGGGTCGGCCTTCATCTTCCGCGCCTATCACGCGCTGCCCCCCCTGACGCGCAAATCTGACGGCATGCCCGTGGGCGCGGTGGCGGGGTTTTGCAACCTGCTCTGGGGTGAGTTGACCCATGCCCGCAAAGAAGCCCCCACCCATATCGCGGTGATCTTTGACGCAGGCTCCAAGACCTTTCGCAACGACATCTACCCCGCCTACAAGGCCAACCGCCCCGAATTGCCCGAGGATCTGCGCCCGCAGTTTGCATTCACGCGCCAAGCCACCCGCGCCTTTAACGTGCCCTGCATCGAGGTTGAGGGCTATGAGGCCGATGACATCATCGCCACCTTGGCGGCACGGGCCCGCGATGCCGGGGGGACGGTGACGATCATCTCGTCCGACAAGGACCTGATGCAGCTGGTGGGGGATGGCGTCGACATGCTGGACCCGATGAAGAACAAGCGCATCGGGCTGGACGAGGTGTTCGAAAAGTTCGGCGTCGCCCCCAACCGCGTGGTGGATGTGCAATCCTTGGCAGGCGACTCGGTCGACAACGTGCCGGGTGCGCCGGGGATCGGGTTGAAAACCGCCGCCCTGCTGATTCAGGAATACGGCGATCTGGATACGCTTTTGGCCCGCGCGGGAGAGATCAAGCAGCCCAAGCGGCGCGAGGCTTTGCTCGACAATGCCGAACAGATCCGCATCTCGCGCCGTCTGGTGCAGCTTGATGGCGATATGTCCTTGGAGTTTGCCTTGGACAGCCTTGAACTGAAAGACCCCGAGCCTGACGCGGTGATGGGGTTTCTGAACGAGATGGAGTTTCGCACCCTGACCAAGCGGGTGGCAGAGCGGCTGAAAATCGACGCGCCCGAGATGGACACCGCCCGCGGCATGCATGTCGAAGGCGCGCATGACGCCGCCCCCGTGGTGCCCCAAAAGCCCTTTGACCCCACGGGCTATGAATGTATCCGCGACATGGCCGCGCTGACCGCTTGGATTGCCCACATCCATGCCGTGGGTCATGTGGCGGTGGACACCGAAACCACCAGCCTTGACGAGATGCAGGCCGAGTTGGTGGGCATTTCGCTGTGCGTCGATGCAGGCCACGCCGCCTATATCCCTCTTGGCCACAAACAGGGCGGCGGCGATCTCTTTGGCTCCACCGCGCTGGTCGAGGGTCAGATGCCGATGTCACTGGCGCTGGCCGCCTTGAAGCCGGTGCTGGAGGATCCTGCAGTCCTGAAAATCGGCCAGAACATGAAATATGACTGGAAAATCTTTGCCCGCCACGGCATTCGCATTGCGCCGTTCGATGACACGATGCTGCTGTCTTACGCCATGCATGCGGGCCTGAACTCCCACGGCATGGATGCGCTGTCCGAGCAGTATCTGGGTCACCAGCCCATCCCGATCAAATCGCTGTTGGGCAGCGGCAAATCGCAGATCACCTTTGACCGGGTGGGCATTGACGATGCGGTCAAATACGCCGCCGAAGATGCCGACATCACCCTGCGCCTGTGGGAGTTGTTCAAGCCCCAGTTGCACCGCGCACAGGTGACGACGGTCTATGAGACGCTGGAACGCCCCTTGGTGCCGGTCTTGGCCGAGATGGAGATGGCAGGCATTCAGGTGGACCGCGATGTGCTGTCGCGCATGTCCAACGCCTTCGCCCAGAAACTCGCCCAATATGAGGACGAGATTCAGGAAATTGCAGGTGAGAAGTTCAACGTAGGCTCGCCCAAACAACTGGGCGAGGTGCTGTTTGACCGCATGGGTGTGCCGGGCGGTGAGCGGGGCAAGACCGGGGCCTATGCCACCGGGGCCGACATTCTGGAAGACATCACCACGCTGCAAGACAGCCAGCCACGGGCAGCGCAACTGGCGGCCAAGGTGCTGGACTGGCGGCAGATCTCCAAGCTGAAATCCACCTACACCGATGCGCTGCAAGCCGCGATCAACCCCGACACCGGCCGCGTTCACACCAGCTATTCGATTGCCGGGGCCAACACCGGCCGTCTGGCCTCAACCGACCCGAACCTGCAAAACATCCCCGTGCGCACCGAAGAAGGCCGCCGCATCCGCGAGGCATTTGTGGCCCCTCCGGGCAAGGTTTTGGTGTCCTTGGACTATAGCCAGATCGAATTGCGAATCCTCGCCCATGTCGCCGATATCCCCGCACTTCAGCAGGCCTTTCGCGACGGCATCGACATTCATGCCATGACCGCGTCGGAAATGTTCAACGTCCCCCTCGACCAGATGACCCCTGACATTCGCCGCCGCGCCAAGGCGATCAACTTTGGCGTCATCTACGGCATTTCCGGCTTTGGTCTGGCGCGCAACCTGCGCATCTCACGGGCCGAGGCGCAGGGCTTTATCGACCGCTATTTCGAACGCTTCCCCGGCATCAAGGAATACATGGCCGAGACAGTGAAATTCGCCCAAAGCCACGGCTATGTGCAAACCCTGTTCGGCCGAAAAATCCATACGCCAGAGATCAACGCCAAAGGCCCCGGCGCAGGCTTTGCCAAGCGCGCCGCCATCAACGCGCCGATCCAGGGCACCGCCGCCGACGTCATCCGCCGCGCCATGATCCGCATGCCGGATGCCATTTCTGGCCTGCCCGCCCGCATGCTCTTGCAGGTGCATGACGAGCTTTTGTTCGAAGTCGAGGCCGGCGCCGAGACCGCACTCATCGCCGCCGCCCGCGACACGATGCAAGAGGCGAACCTGCCCGTCGTGTACCTGAAAGTGCCCTTGACGGTCGAGGCGGGCACAGGCCGCACCTGGGCCGAGGCGCATTGATGCTGGCCGATTGGCCCGCGCTCAAATCCTTTGCCCTTGGGCTTGGCCTGCCCGAAGTCACATTGGCCCACCCTTGGGGCAACGAGGCGCTGAAGGCGCATGGCAAGATGTGGTGCTGGTGGTCGCCCTATATCGACGCCGCCGTGTTCAAGGCATCGCGCGACGAACGCGACATGCTCTTGCAGGCTGAACCTGACACCTTCGCGCTCCACCCCCATTACGCCGCGCACAACCTGATCCTCGTCCGCGCTGGCCGCATCGACGAAGACTGGGCCCGCGCCCGCCTGATCCGCGACTGGCGCGACGCCGCCCCGAAACGCTGGCTGAAGGCGTGGGACATCCGCCAAGGCGGCTGATGCCCGGATCCTGACCCTGCCCAACCGCGCAACGGCCTTTCGGCATCCGCGCCCGCGCAGGGGCGATCTGGTTGACCACTGACAGGCGACACCATCGCGATCATCCGGCACAAACGCCATCACAGCGCGCTGGTGTCTTGGGGCTGGGTCAACAGTGCGCCCTTGGCATAGGCCACGTTCACGCCTTCGGCACCTCTCCGCCAGTTGATCGCGCAGGGGGATGCACAGCGCGGCGCGATGGCCTATATCGCCGCTATGACCATGTTGCGCGCCCTTCTCGCCCCAATTGCTCTTCTGGCGCTGTCTGCCCCCGCCTTTGCGGACAAGATCGCGCTGGGGGACCTGTCGGCCTATCTCAACAGGCTGGCCACCGTGCAATCCGATTTCACCCAAGTGAATTCCGACGGCACCGTCTCCTTGGGCAAGATCTTCATCAAACGCCCCGGCCGGGTGCGGTTTGAATATGCGCCCCCCGACAAAAGCCTTGTGCTGGCTTCTGCCGATACATTGGCGATTTTCGACAGCAAATCGAACCAGCCGCCCGAAGAATACCCGCTGAAGCGCACGCCCCTGAGCCTGATCTTGGCACCCGAAATCGACCTTGGCCGCGCCAAGATGGTCGTCGGCCATACCGAGGTTGAGAACACCACCCGCGTTCTGGCCCAAGACCCCGCGCATCCGGAATACGGCACGATTGAACTCGTGTTCACCGCCGACCCGATCGCGCTGCGCCAATGGGTCATCACCGATGACCTTGGCCAACAAACCACGGTTATTCTGGGTGAATTGACCCCGGCGTCAAACCTTGCCGGGTCGCTGTTCAACATCGTTGAAGAGAAAAGCCGCCGGTCGCAGCGCGACTAGCGGCCCCAAATCACCGGCAATAGGCCAGCTGGCTGTCATACAGCGTGGCACGGGCGCCCACATCCGCGGCCACTTCAACCAGCCAAGGCTTGGCCAGATAGGACTGGTTGGCATAGCCCGTGCGGCCTTCGTGATAGGCCAGATACTGCGCTTCGGCATCGGTCTTGGAAATGCCCAGCCGCTCGGCCGAATTGTGCATATACCAGCCCATGAAATCAGTGGCATCCGTGATCCGGTTGCGCTTCGCGCCGCGACCGCCCTCTTCCTCTTGGTACTCTTCCCAAGTGCCATCCAACGCCTGACTATACCCATAGGCCGAGGATTGCCGCCCCATCGGAATGATGCCCAGCGCAAAGCGATAAGGCGTGCGGGCATTGCCGATGAATTTGGATTCCTGATAGATGGACGCCATCTGAACCGCAACCGGGATACCCCATTTGCGTTCCGCCTTTTTCATGGCTTTCCAATAACTTGGACGCTGTGCCAGAATGGCACAAGCATCATCCAGATTGCGCGGTGCCGATGAATTGCCGCCCCCGCAAGAGGCCAGCAAAAACAGTAGGATCGCCGCACGAAGAGTTCTGCTCATTTGCCCCTCACGCTCTTGTTTTGCCTGCAAGATACGGGAAAACTCTGCTCAGGGAAATGCCCCTTGGCCCTTGGCCGATCAGTTTTCCGTGCGCCTGCGCCATGTTTTCGGCATGTTTTGGCCCATGTTTTGGCGTTATTGGCCACAGACTGTTTCCCCCCTGACCTTTCGGGCGGATGGACAAGGCAGCGGATGTCAGATTAGTAAATCGCATGGGAGACCCCGCAGCCATGCTGAAGACCGACGCGAAATATCACCTGGGACAGGTCCTGCGGCATCGGAAACATCCGTTCCGCGGCGTGGTCTTTGATGTCGATGCCATGTTTTCCAACACCCAAGACTGGTATGAGGCGATCCCCGAAGATGCCCGCCCGGCCAAGAACCAGCCCTTCTATCACCTCTTGGCTGAAAACGATCAAAGCTATTACGTGGCCTATGTGTCCGAACAGAATCTGGTTCCCGATGAAACCGGTGAACCGGCAACCCATCCCGACCTTCCCGACCTTTTTGGCGATTTCGAGGATGGTCGCTATCCGCTTCAGTTCCAATTGAACTGAAAACGCGGCGCTGGCTTACACTTCGGTAACCTGTTGCGCCTAGCCTAAGGGGGTCAGACTTTGGGAAAGGGCGATTCGGATGGAGCTTGTGGCACAAGAGGGCGCGGACGTGTTGGTGATCCGCGCGATGCGCGACCGGATCGACGCGGCCAGCGCGATCCAGTTCAAAGACAAGATGCGTGAGCTGACAGGCAACAGTGTGGCGCCGCGCGTGGTGCTTGACATGTCGAGCATCGCCTTTCTTGACAGTTCCGGCCTTGGCGCGGTGGTGGCTGTGCTGAAATCGCTCGCCCCAACCCGCAAGCTTGAACTTTCCGGCCTGACCCCCACCGTTCAGAAAGTGTTCCGCCTGACACGGATGGACAGTATCTTCGTCATTCATGATGGCGGGCCGGATGGGCTTCGGCATGCAGGTTGACGTGGCTCGCCCAGAAGCGCCGCCAAACGGGCGGGCCATGGCACACCACAACGGCGCTTTGAACGATCGCCCGCTGCAGCTCACCTTCCCCGGCCATCCCGAACAGGTCAGCCAAGTCTTGCAGGATGTTTTTGCCAGTCCGCCGCTGGCCGATCTGGCCCAAGACATCCGTGGCACCGCAGAGATCGTGCTGGCTGAGGTGTTCAACAACATCGTCGAACACGCCTATGCCGAGCGTGGGGGCAACATCACCCTGCGGCTTGGGTGGCAGGACGGGGCTTTGCTCTGCCAAGTCAGCGATACAGGCGCGCCAATGCCGGGGCTTTGCCTGCCCGCAGGCAAGTTTCAGCCGCTTGACGATCTGGCCGATCTGCCCGAAGGGGGCTTTGGCTGGTACTTGATTCGCAGTCTGACCGAAGAATTGTCCTACCGGCGGTCAAACGGCATCAACCGGCTGTCATTTCAGCTTTGCACGAAACAATCTGGGGCTTAACGGCTGACCGTTTCCAGTTTTCATTTTCTGACGCGCAATGGTCATGGTTTCCCCCTCAATCCGCCCATCCCTGCCGTCATTATAGTCCTTACAGCTTTACAAAGCTTCCCCCGATGCGGTGAATCAAAGCCCCCACCCAGTTCGCCGCATCGGGGCACTTTCCCAGCTTTTTTGGCCCAACATTTTTGGCACAAGACAATGGTCTTGCGGCGCGCAAACGCACACCGCACGGCCCTGCCTTTGGCTTTTCGCCAAGCCTTGGCAAAACGCCGCAACCCTCCTAGGTTCCTGACTTTCGGAGGGCTTCTCATGCGCGACTTTCATCTTCCCGGCCGCTCGGCGGTCTATGCCACCAACGGCGTCTGTGCGACATCGCACCCCTTGGCCGCCAAAGTGGCCATCGACACCCTGCAAGCGGGCGGCAATGCGGTGGACGCCGCCCTTGCCGGGGCCTTTGTGCTGGGCATTGCCGAGCCGCAAATGTGCGGCATCGGCGGCGATTGCTTTGTGCTGATGAAACCCGCCGGGTCCGAAGAGATTCTGGCGCTGAACGGCTCAGGCCGCGCGCCTGCGGGCACGTCCGCCGCAGCGCTGCGCGCCCGCGGCCTTACCTCCATGCCCCTGCGTGGCGCAGACCCCGTCACCCTGCCCGGCGCGATGGAGGCGTTCTGCCGCCTGTCAGACCGCCACGGCAAGCTCGGGCTGGATCGCATCGTCGCCCCGGCCATCCATTATGCCGAAATCGGCATCCCGGTCGCCCCCCGCGTGGCCTTCGACTGGGCCGGTGATGCCCCCGCCCTGCAAGGTGCCGCACGCCGTCATCACCTGATCAACGACCAAGCCCCCCGCGTTGGCCAAATCTTCCGCGCCCCCGGTCAGGCCGAGGTCTTGCGCCGCATGGCCCGCGAAGGCCGCAAAGGCTTTTACGAAGGCGAAGTGGCCGAAGACATGGTCGCCTCGCTGCAGGCCCTGGGCGGCTGCCACACGATGGAAGATCTGGCCGGTGTCACCTGCGAGGACACCACCCCCATCCACGGCCCCTACAAGGGCACCGATCTGTATGAACACCCGCCAAACGGTCAGGGCGCGACAGCAATCCTGATGCTGAACATCCTCGCCCAGTTCGACCTTCAGGCGATGGACCCTTTCGGCACCACCCGCGCCCATATCGAGGCCGAGGCGGCAAAGCTCGCCTATGACGCCCGCGACCGCTTTATCGCCGACCCCGCCGCCCGGCTGGATCACATGCTCTCGCCCGCCACCGCCGCCAAACTCGCCGCCCTCATCAACCCCAAACGCGCCATGGCCGCCGCCAAACCGCTGTCCGAAGCGGTGCACAAAGACACGATCTACATCACCGTTGTTGACCGTGACCGCATGGCCGTCAGCCTGATCTATTCGATCTTCTGGGGCTTTGGCGCCGGCATTGCGTCCGAGAAATTCGGCATCACCTTCCAGAACCGCGGTGCAGGCTTCAGCCTTGAACCCGGCCACCCGAATGAGGCCGCACCGGGCAAGCGCCCGATGCACACCATCATTCCGGGCATGCTGAAACAGGGCGGCCGCGTCACCATGCCCTTTGGCGTGATGGGCGGGGCCTACCAGCCCTGCGGCCACGCGCGCTTTGTCACCAACATGATCGACTACGGAATGGAACCGCAGGCCGCCATCGACGCGCCGCGCTGCTTCTCGGGGGCCGATGGCATGATGGTGGAACGCGGCTATTCCGACACCGTGCGCGCCGAGCTTGCCGCCATGGGGCATCAGGTTTCCATCGCGCATGAACCGATTGGCGGCGCGCAGGCCATTCTGATCGGCGAAGATGGGGTGTTGATCGGCGCATCCGACCCGCGCAAGGACGGCTGCGCACTGGGATATTGATGTGAACTATCAATTCGTTACCGAAAGCATCCGCGCGCTCTGCCATGGCGAGACAGACACGGTGGCCTTGATGGCCACCGTCACCTGCGAGGTGCACCACGCCCACCCCTTCGCCGATTGGACCGGGTTTTACCGCGTCACCGCGCCTGACCTTCTGAAGATCGGCCCCTATCAGGGCGGCCATGGCTGCCTTGTCATCCCGTTCTCGCGCGGGGTCTGCGGGGCCGCCGCGCGCACCGGGCAGGTCCAAAACGTGCCAGATGTCGAGGCGTTTCCAGACCATATCGCCTGTTCCTCCTCCACCCGGTCGGAACTGGTGCTGCCAGTCTGGAACCGCTCGGGCAAGCTTTTGGGCGTCTTTGACATCGACAGCGACACCCCCGCCGCCTTCACCAAGGCCGATGAAGACTGGCTCGTCCCGCTTCTGGCCGAGATTTTCGCGCAGGCCGACTGATGGGCGACACCAGCCTCCATGGGTCCTGCCTGTGCGGTCAGGTGCAGTTTCAGGCGGTGCCAGACCGCCATGTCATCGCCTGCCATTGCACCCAGTGCCGCAAGCAATCGGGGCATTTCTGGGCCGCCACCTTTGCGTGGCACAAGGATTTCCGGCTCACCCGCTCTGACAGCCTGCGCTGGTATGCCGCCAGCGATCAGGCCCAGCGCGGGTTCTGTGGCGGCTGCGGGGCCTTCCTGTTCTGGCAGCCAAGCGGTGAGGATCGCATCTCCATCGCCGCCGGGGCCTTTGACGGGCCAACCGGGCTCACCATCGGCGAAAGCTGGCACAACGCCGATGCGGGCGATTACTATGACCCTGCAGGCGGCCCGCCCCCCACGATCTCAACCGCCACCCACCTGCACGGGGCCTGCCTGTGCGGGGCCAATCAGTTCACCCTGCCCGGCCCCATGGGCGCGGTTTGGGCCTGCCATTGCACCCAATGCCGCAAAACCTCGGGGCATTATTCGGCCAGTTTTGACGCGGATGAGGCCTCGCTCACATGGCAATCCCGCAAGGTCAGCAACCATGTCAGCCCCGGCGGCGGCCTGCGCGGCTTTTGCACCGATTGCGGATCGGGCCTCTATTTCCGCGCCACAGACGGCGCGTTTTCGCTAGAGGCCGGGGCGATTGAAAGCCCCTGCGGCGGGCAGCTTGCCCGGCATATCTTCGTGGCCGACAAGGGCGATTACTACGATCTGACCGACGGCCTGCCGCAAGACTGACCCCCCACCCCTTCCCTCCCCACAAGGGGGAGGGAGCCGCCCATTCTGAACAGTTGTTCACATTCGACAAGGTGGCAGGTTTCAGCTCAGAGCCCCAACCGCTCCAGCGCCTGATCCAAGGGCGCCCAATCCACCAGATGCAGCCGCACCGGCAGCGACAGCACCGAGGACCGGAAAGCAGGCGGCAGGCGGGCCGCGTCCTTTTCGGTGGTGACCAGTTGCGCACCCGTCAACAAGGCCTCGGCCTCCAGCCGTTTCATCAGCGTATCTGACAAGGGCTGGTGATCGTCCAGCGCCTCGGCGCGCAGGATCTCGGCCCCAAGGCCGCGCAGGGTGGCAAAGAACTTCTCGGGCCGCCCAATGCCTGCAAAGGCAATCACCCGTTCGGTTGACCAGTCGATCCCCATGGCAATGGGTTCCAGATCGCCGGTCAACAGCGGCTGGCGCAACTCTGCGCCCCATTGGCCCCTAAAGCGGGCCTGCGCCTCGGCTGGGCCAATCGCCAGAACCAGATCAGCGCGCGCAAGGCCCGCCGCCACCGGCTCGCGCAACGGCCCCGCAGGCAAGCAGCGACCATTTCCGAACCCGAGTTCGGCATCAACCACCACCAGCGACAGATCCTTGATGGTGGACGGGTTCTGAAACCCGTCGTCCAGCATGATCACACCAGCCCCCGCCGCCTCGGCTGCCCGCACGCCCTCGGCGCGGTCGCGCGCCACCCACGTGGGCGCAAAGGCCGCCAGCAGCAGCGGCTCATCCCCGACCTGCGCCGCAGAATGCCGGGCGGGGTCCACCCGCACCGGCCCGGTCAAGGATCCGCCATAGCCCCGGCTGACCACATGCACCCGCGCGCCGCGCTCCAAAAGCCGGGCGACCAAGGCCATGGCGGTGGGGGTCTTGCCGGTGCCACCCACGTTCAGATTGCCAATGCAGATCACCGGCACACCCGCGCGGTCTCCCGGCTGGCGCAAACGGCGCGCGGTGGCCGCGCCATAGGCCCAGCCCAAGGGTGCGAGCAGCCGCGCCATCCATCCGGGGCGCTGCGGCGGATTGAACCAAAAGGCGGGCGGGCGCATTATGAGACCCCGATCAACTGGCGCAGGCGCAGCAGCACCTTTTCCGTGACCTCCGCCCCGTCCGAGGCCACAGTCCACGCCGCCTGTGCCGCCAATGCGGCACGGTCCGGGGCCAGCAAATCGCCCAAAGCCTCGGCCAGATCGCTGGACGACCCCACCGCGCGCGCGGCCCGTGCGGCACCCAAACGGCCAAAGACCGTGCCATAAGGCCCCGGACGCGGCCCATAGATGATGGCCGATCCCAGCGCGGCAGGCTCCAACGGATTGCGCAGCGCGCCCTCCCCCGCCAGACTGCCGCCGATATAGGTGACCGGTGCCAACCGATACCACAGCCCGTATTCCTCGGCGCTGTCGGGCAGATAGACGGCGGTTTCGCTGTCGGGTTCCTCATCCAACGCCCGCCGCGCGACGATCCAACCCTCCATCGCCTCAAGCTGGGCCGCCAAGGCCTCGGCGCGGGCAGGCTGCTCGGGCACCAAGATCAGCAACAATCGATGCGACAGGCGCAACGCTGCGCTGTGGGCGGCAATAACGGCGGCCTCCTCGGCCTGCGGCACAGCCGCCGCCAGCCAGATCGGCCGGGCCTTCATCACCTCGGCCAAAGCAGCGCGCTCGCCCTCATGACAGGCCAGCGCCGCCGACACCGCCTCCATCCGGCCCAGCACATCCACCTGCGCCGCTCCGGCCTTGCGATAGCTCTGCGCCGCCACCTCATCCAGCGCGAAAACGTGGCGCAGGCTTTGTACCGCCCCCCGCATCAGCCCGGGAAACCAGCCATCCCGGCCCCGCACAAGGCTTGGCTCGCGGCCATCCACCACCATGGCCGGAATGCCGCGCGCCTCGGCCTCGAACAACAGCGCCGGGCGAATTTCCCCATCCGCCAGCACAATCGCATCAGGCTTCCAGTGCCCCAGAAACGCCCGCACATCGGCAGGCTGATCGGCCGGCGCTGGCATCTGCCCCGCCCCTCGCGGGCCGGTGACCAGCGTCGCAATCCCATCTTCTTCAGCCAGCTTGTTGGCCAGATGCATCAGGCCCTGCAACGCGCCTTCCCTCGGGGCGTGCAGCCAGATCAGCCGACCCGCCGGGCGCGGCGCAAATGCGCCCTCTCCCACCGTCTCGCGGCGTCCTGTCAGGTTGTAAAGGCGCCGTCCAAGCGAAAGGGCCATGGGTTACCAGATCACGCGCCCAGCTCTTCCGTCGTCGAACCCGACGCCGCCTCATCGCGCAGCCGGTGAATATGGGCGATGTAATAGCGCATATGGGCATTATCCACCGTGCGATGCGCCTCAGCCTTCCACGCCGCATAGGCGCTGGCATAATCGGGAAACATCCCAACGATATGAATGTCGTTCACATCGCGGAACACGTTCTTTTCCGGAGTAACCAATTCCCCGCCAAAGACGAGATGAAGGCGCTGGGTCATGTGATTTCCTGCAACTGAACATAAGGCTTTGGGTGAAACTACCCCTTGGCGCGGGCAGGGACAAGCGCCGAGCGGGGACCAAACCGGGCTTGCCCCCGCCCGCCCCCCTCGCTAGCCTGCCGCCAAATTCTGAACACGAGGTTCCCATGTCCATCATCGAAGCCCGCCTTGCCGAACTTGGCGTCACCCTGCCCAACGCCCCGGCCCCTGCCGCCAATTACGTGCCCTTCGTGGTGGTGGGCGATCTGGTGCATGTCTCGGGCCAGATCAGCCAGAATTCGGGCGGCTTGATCAAAGGACGCCTTGGCGCGGATATGGACATAGCCGCCGGGGCCGAGGCTGCAAAAACCTGCGCCATCTCGATTCTGGCACAGGTGAAAAACGCCTGCGGCGGCGATCTTGACCGGGTGGTGCGGGCGGTGAAACTGGTGGGCTTTGTCAGCTCCACCCCCGAATTCATCGACCAGCCCAAGGTCATCAACGGCGCGTCCGATTTCATGGTGGCCGCCCTTGGCGATGCTGGACGGCACGCGCGCTCGGCGATCTCGGCGGCCTCGCTGCCCTTGGGCGTCGCGGTGGAAATCGAAGCCATCTTCCAGATCCGCCCGGCGTAGAACCCCGACAATGCCCCTTCCCGCTGAACTCTTGCGCCTGCCCATCGCGCACCGCGCCCTGCATGATCGCAGCGCGGGGCGGCCCGAAAACTCTCCCGCCGCCATTCGTGCGGCGGTCGAGGCGGGCTATGCCATTGAAATCGACGTGCAAGGCACCAGCGACGGTCAGGCCGTGGTGTTCCATGACGAATGGATGGAGCGGCTGACCGAGGCGACCGGTTTTGTCAAAGACCACACGGCGGCGGAACTGGGCCGCATCACCCTGCGCCACGGCACCGACACCATCCCGACGCTGCCGCAGGTGCTGTCCATCGTCGCAGGCCGCGTGCCCTTGCTCATCGAAATCAAGGACCAGACCGACCGCATGGCCGAAACCGACGGTCGGCTTGAGGCGGCGGTGGCGCGCGATCTGCAAGGCTATTCCGGCCCCGTCGCCGTGATGTCCTTCAACCCCCATGCCGTGGCCAACATGGCGCGCCTTGCCCCCCACATCCCGCGCGGCATCACCACGGCGGCTTATGACCACGCAGGCTGGGCGCCGCTTTCTCCCGAACGCTGCGACGCGTTGCGCGAGATTGCCGATTACGACCGGGTTGGTGCCTGCTTCATCAGCCATGAGGCCGCCGATCTGGCCCGCCCCCGCGTGGCCGCGCTAAAGGCCAAGGGGGCCGCCATCCTGACATGGACGATCAAATCCGCCAAGGATGAGGCGAAGGCCCGCCAGATCGCCGACAACGTCACCTTTGAGGGGTACCTTGCCCAGCACCCGGCTTGACCTTCGATCGCCCGGCCCCATCCTTCAGCACCAATGATCCTCGGGGGCTGGCGTGACGGATACGGCTGAACTTCTTGACAGCATGGCCGCGATCCCGGCGCAGGACTGGGATGCGCTCGCCTGCCCCGAGGCGGCCACAGGTCGCCCAATTGACCCTTTTACCACCCACCGTTTTCTGGCCGCGTTGGAAACCTCCGGCTCCACCGGGGACGGCACAGGCTGGCAAGCACGGCCCTTGGTCTTGCGTCATGAGGGCCGGACGGTGGCGGCGATGCCACTTTACGTCAAAGGCCACTCGCAGGGCGAATACATCTTTGACCACGGCTGGGCCGAGGCCTATGCCCGCGCCGGCGGGCGCTATTACCCCAAGCTTCAGGTCGCCGTGCCCTTTACCCCGGCCACCGGGCGGCGGTTTCTGGGCGATGCATCCCACCGCGCCGCACTGATGCAGGCGGCCATCGGCATTGCACAGCAAAATGGCCTGTCGTCGCTGCATGTCACCTTCTGTACCGAGGACGAGGCGCAGGCGCTGACCGGGGTTCAAGGCACGCTTCACCGCATCACCCAGCAGTTCCATTGGGAAAATCACGGCTACGCCAGCTTTGACGATTTCCTTGCGCAACTCTCCAGCCGCAAGCGCAAGATGATCCGCAAAGAGCGTGAAACCGCCCGCGCCCATGGCCTGACCATTCGTGCGCTGACCGGCGATCAGATCGAACCGGCCCATTGGGATGCCTTCTGGCTGTTTTACCAGGATACAGGCAGCCGCAAATGGGGCACGCCCTATCTGACCCGCGCCTTCTTTGACGCGGTGCAGGCCACGATGCGCGATGATGCGCTTCTGGTCCTCGCCTTTGATGGTGACCGTCCCGTGGCAGGCGCGCTGAACTTCATCGGGCGCGAGACGCTGTATGGCCGCTATTGGGGCTGCGTGGCCGATTATCCCTGCCTGCATTTCGAACTGTGCTACTATCAGGCCATCGACTGGGCAATTGCCAAGGGCCTGTCGCGGGTCGAGGCGGGCGCGCAGGGCGAACACAAACTCGCGCGCGGCTATCTGCCCAGCGCGGTGCATTCCTTGCACTGGATTGCGGACGCGGGCTTTGCCAGGGCGGTGGCGCGTTATCTGGATCAGGAACGCCGCGCGGTGGGCGAAGAGATGGACATTCTCACCGCCTATGGCCCCTTCCGCAAGGTTGAGACCGAAGACTAAACTGGGGCGCGGCGCGACAGATGTCCCGACAGATGCCATACGCAAACCCGACGCAAACCCGACGCAAAACAGACGGGACAGAAACTGCAGTGGAGAGACCCAGATGACCGCCCAATCGCTGACCACCGACGAACGCCAAACCTATCTGCCGCCCTTGGGCGAAACCGGCTGGGGCGCGGTGCCGGGCCGCGATGCGATCCGAAAAGCCTGGAAATTTCGCGGCTTTTCAGAGGCTTGGGGTTTCATGACCCGCTGCGCCTTGGCCGCAGAAAAGGCCAACCATCACCCCGAATGGACCAACCGCTTCAACATCGTCGATGTGACCCTGATCACCCACGACTGCGCGGGCCTGTCGATGCTCGACATCACCCTAGCCCGCCAGATGGACCACCTTTCCGGCACCGCCGAAGTGGTGAAAAACCATTCAGAACCAATATCTTGCCTATGCGAGACAAGGGCGCGTCAGGCCTAGGGTTATCGGGCCGACACTGCCCACCGGTTTGTGACAGGCACAAAATTCCGTTTGACCAATGCCGCGCAGGCACGCAGGTTCGCCGCCAACACCGGAGCCCTGCCAGATGACCACATCCCCGCACCAGAACGCCTCGATCATGACCCCAGTTCTGGTGGCGGGCTGCATCATCCTGATGCTGTCCTTCGCAGTCCGCGCCAGTTTCGGGGTGTTCCAAATTCCGGTCGGCAGTGAATTCGGCTGGCCAAGGGCCGAGTTTTCGCTGGCCATCGCAATCCAGAACCTTGCCTGGGGGATCGGCCAGCCGATGTTTGGCGCCATGGCCGAACGCTTTGGCGACCGCAAGGCCATCATCGCCGGGGCCTTTCTTTATGCCTTGGGCCTTGTGCTTTCCTCCTATGCCATCACCCCCGGGCAGCACCAGATCTTGAACATCCTCATCGGCTTTGGCATCGCCGGCACCGGATTTGGTGTGGTCCTCGCTGTGGTGGGCCGCGCGACCAGTGCTGAAAACCGGTCCATGTCCTTGGGCATCGCAACGGCAGCGGGGTCGGCGGGGCAAGTCTTTGGCGCGCCGGTGGCCGAGGTCTTGTTGCAATCCTATCCGTGGCAGACGGTATTCGTCATCTTCGCTGTGGTCATTGTGGCCAGCCTTGCCGCCCTTCCTTTTCTCTCCACCGGCAAACCCGCCACCAAGGCCGAGCTGGAAGAAAGCCTTGGCACCGTTCTGGTGCGCGCCTTCAAGGATCCAACCTACACGTTGATATTCTTGGGCTTTTTCAGCTGCGGCTATCAGCTGGCTTTTATCACCGCGCATTTTCCCGCCTTCATCACCGATTTCTGCGGCGCGATTGACGGCGGCGGCATGCTGGCAGGGCTTGGCATCACCACCACATCAGCCCTGGGCGCGGTGTCGATTTCTGTGATCGGGCTGTTCAACATCGTGGGCACGCTGACCGCAGGGTGGCTGGGCAAGCGCTATAGCAAGAAATACCTTCTGGCCGGTATCTACACCGGACGCACCATTGCAGCGGCGGTTTTCATCCTGCTGCCCATCACGCCCGCCTCGGTCTTGATCTTCTCGGCCGTCATGGGGGCCTTGTGGCTGGCCACCGTACCGCTGACCAGCGGTTTGGTCGCCCATATCTACGGCATCCGCTATATGGGCACGCTTTATGGCTTTGTGTTCCTCAGCCATCAGATCGGCGGATTCTTGGGCGTCTGGCTGGGCGGCAAGATGTTTGACATCACCGGCGATTACACACTGGTTTGGTGGATCGGCGTTGGTGTCGGGGCGTTTTCGGCGCTGGTCCACCTGCCCATTCGCGAAAAGCCTTGGGCCGCGAAACCCGCCTGATAGCCCCCGCACCCGCCATTGTCCCGGGCCGCATCTCCTGACAAGTTTCGCCCGACCGCACATCTGGAAGCGCTATCCACATCGGTGTTGCCGCCCTGAGCCTTGCCTATGTTCTTAGGTGTAATTTAGCTCGCAATGTCGCCCATGCCCATCCGGTGGTCACCGGATCGCTCCTATCCACCCACACGCCTTCATTCGTGATCATGACACAACCCAACCACTTTTTTCAAAGCCACCATTAGTGAGGATCAAATATGTTTCGCGCGCTTATGGGAGCAGCATTTTTTGCTGGTTTAGTTGCCACTGCCGTTAGTTGGAAGATCCCACGGTTTGATGGTGCGATTCTTCCTCGGGAATGGAAGGAAGCACTATAGGGCAAGTTCGTCACGAGAGCACCACGACCACGTTCGCCGTCAGAGCTGCGACTCTAAAGGGGCAATAAGGGCGGCGCTGGACGGCGACAAAAATTGCGAAAGCTTGTGGCAGAAGGGCCAATGAGGAGATCAAGAGATGCCCACCCGGCTGCCTAAGCCTTTAAAAGTCGTATTGCTGCCAACTTAGCTGTCAAACTCTGCCAACTCTGGTGGCGAGCCACACACAACAGTTCTTATCCACAGAAGATTTCATCAGATTTCACTTTACAGGCTTTCGCCTTCGGCCCACTATATCTAGTAAGTTCTTGTCAGGCTTACACAGGTCTTTGCCAGACACTCAGCCAGTTGTGGGATGTTGTCCACAAAGGGCCTTATGATGGGGCGGGCATGTCGGTTTCAGAAGATTTCCTTACGCTGGATGATCTGCATCCCATCGACATCGTCGAGGATCTCGCCGCCCATCACGATTGGGAATTCGACCGCGTCACCGATGACCAGATCGCTATGGCGGTCGAAGGCCAGTGGCGCACCTATTCGCTGACTTTGGCCTGGTCGGCCCAGGACGAGACCCTGCGCCTGATCTGCACCTTTGAAATGGAGCCACCCGAAGACCGGTTGCCGGTGGTTTATGACATCTTGAACCGCTGCAATGACATGGTCTGGACCGGGGCCTTCACCTATTGGGCCGAGCAAAAGCTGATGGTCTGGCGCTATGGCCTGTGCCTTGCCGGTGGTCAGATGGCCGGGGCCGAGCAGATTGACCGGCTGATCTCATCGGCCGTTCTCGCCGCTGAACGGTTCTACCCGGCCTTTCAACTGGCCGTCTGGGGCGACCGAAACCCGGCCGATGCGATGAAGGTTGCCATTGCCGAGGCCTACGGTCGGGCCTAACCTCTGCCCCGAAATGAAGGGGACTCCAATGGCTTTGGAACAGGTTGCCCAAAACGGGCTTGTGCTTTTAGGCTGCGGCAAGATGGGCTCGGCGCTTTTGGCGGGCTGGCTGAAGGCGGGCTTGCCGCCATCATCGGTCTGGGTTCTGGAACCGAACCCGACCGATTGGCTGACCTCGATCGGGGTGCATCTGAACGCAGGCGTGCCGCCCGCGCCTGCGGTTGCGCTTTTGGCGGTCAAGCCGCAGATGATGGGTGCGGCCCTGCCCGCGCTGCAAGCGCTGGGCAATGGCACGACACTGATGGTCTCCATCGCCGCCGGCACTTCGATTGCCACCTTTGAAAGCGTCTTTGGCGCACGCACGCCGATTGTGCGCACCATGCCGAACACGCCCGCGATGGTGGGACGCGGCATCACCGGCATCTGCGGCAATGCCCATGCCGGGGCGGGCGGGCTCGCGCTGGCGGCGGAGCTTATGTCCGCCGTGGGCGAGGTGGTTGTGCTGAAGGGCGAGCATCAGATTGATGCAGTGACGGCGGTCTCTGGATCAGGCCCAGCCTATGTGTTCCACCTGATCGAGGCGATGGCCGCAGGCGGCGTGGCGCAGGGGCTGTCGCCCGATGTGGCGATGAAACTCGCACGGGCCACGGTGTGCGGGGCGGGGGAGTTGGCCTTTCAATCCCCAGACCCCGCCGCGCAATTGCGCATCAACGTCACCTCGCCGGGCGGCACCACAGCTGCGGCCTTGGCGGTGCTGATGGACGACAAAACTGGCCTGCCCCCCCTGATGGCGCAGGCGATCGCGGCCGCGGCCGACCGTGGACGGGAGCTTGGCAAATGACCATCACCTATGATGATTTCGAACGCGTCGATATCCGCGTGGGCCGCATCACCCGCGCCGAACCCTTCCCCGAGGCGCGCAAGCCCGCGATCAAGCTTTGGGTCGATTTCGGGCCTGAGATTGGCGAGAAGCGCTCCTCGGCGCAGATCACCCGGCATTACACTCCCGAAGGGCTGGTCGGACGGCAGGTCTTGGGGGTGGTGAACTTCCCGCCCCGCCAGATCGGCAAGGTGATGTCTGAGGTATTGATCTTGGGCCTGCCGGATGAGACAGGCGACGTGGTGCTGATAGGACCGGGCCATGACGTGCCCTTGGGAGGAAAACTGTTTTGATGAAACTACTGATCACCCGGCCATTGCCCGACCCTGTGATGACCGCCGCCCACGCGCGGTTCGACGTTACGGCCCGCGCCAAAACGCTGCCGCTGACCCCGGACGAACTCCGCGCTTCCTTGCGCGACTATGACGTCGTGCTGCCCACGCTGCGCGATCTTTATTCAGCGCAGGTCTTTGCCGATGTGCCCAAACCCCGCGCCAAGTTGCTGGCCAACTTCGGCGTTGGGTTCAACCACATCGACGTGGCCGCCGCCCACGCCGCAGGCATTCAGGTCACCAACACCCCCGGTGCGGTGACTGATGCCACCGCCGACATCGCGCTCATGCTGATCCTGATGACCGCCCGGCGCGCGGCGGAAGGTGAGCGGCTGGTGCGTGCCGGGCTTTGGGAAGGCTGGCACCCGACGCAGATGCTGGGCACCCATGTCTCGGGCAAGACGCTGGGCATCATCGGCATGGGCCGCATCGGCAAGGCCATCGCGCGGCGTGCGCATCATGGCTTCGGGATGGAGATCCTCTATCACAACCGCAGCGCCACCGATCCGGGCCTGCCCGCCCGCGCGGCGCCGCTAGAGCAGGTCATGGCGGCTGATTTCGTGGTGGTCGCCGTCCCGGGCGGCCCGGCGACCCAGCATCTGATCAACGCCGAGGCACTGGCTCAGATGAAGCCCCATGGCTTTTTCATCAACATCGCGCGCGGCGACGTGGTGGACGAGGCCGCCTTAGCCAAGGCCCTGCAATCCGGCCAGATCGCTGGCGCGGGGCTGGATGTTTATGAACACGAACCCAAGATCCACCCCGATCTTTTGCCGCTCCACACGGTCACGCTGCTGCCCCATCTCGGCACCGCCACGCTTGAGGTGCGCACCGCCATGGGTCTCATGGCGCTGGATAACCTCATCGCCTTTGCCGAAGGGCGCCCGCTGCCCAATCCGGTCTAGAGCCATGGATTTCATCTTGGCCCAAATACTCCCGCCGGAGGCACCCGCCCGTGTCCCCCGCGCCTTCGGGTCAGACAGGGGCCAAGCCGCATGATCATCTCGCCCGGCCGCCGGTTTGTCTTTGTCCATATCCCGAAAACCGGGGGACCGGCACTGACGCTGGCGCTGGAAGGCCGGGCGAGGAAGGAGGATATCCTGATCGGCGACACGCCCAAGGCACGGGCGCGGCGCGGGCGGCTCAAGGCGTTGAAGGCGGTGGGGCGGCTTTGGAAGCATTCCACGCTGGCCGATATCGACGGGGTTCTGTCGGCGCACGATCTGGCGGGGATGTTCTGCTTTACGCTTGTGCGCAACCCGTGGGACCGGGCGGTCAGCTATTACCAATGGCTGCGCGCGCAAAGTTTTGCCCATCCGGCGGTGGGGCTGGCCAAGGCCACAAGTTTCAGCGGCTTTCTGGCCCATCCGCAGACGCGCACCGCCTTTCGTCTGTGGCCCGCCGCCGCCTATCTGCGCGATCGCAGCGGCACTGACCGTTGCCAGCTTTACGCACGCGTGGAACACCTCAACAACGATCTGGCCCCGCTTGAGGCGCATCTGGGCTTTCGGCTCATCCCTCTGTCGCGCGCCAATGAAAGCGCGCGCGCGCGCGATTGGCGGGGCTATTACACCAATGCAGACGCGGCCCTTATTGCCGAAGATTGCGCCGAGGATATCGCGCGCTTTGGGTATGGGTTTGACGATCCCGCCTCATGACCGGCGCGCACCTCCCCTTCCCCTTTGTGGCGAGGGGTTGAGGGTGGGGGGCAGCTTGGCGGTCAGGCCGCTTTGGCCCCGGCAGCCGGGTAGAAACTCTGCCCCTTGGCCGCCATGTCGCGCAGCATTTGCGGGGCGGTGAAACGGGGGCCAAAGGTTTCGGCCAGACCCTCGCAGATCTCCACCGCCCTCGCCGCCCCGATGATATCCAGCCAGCCAAACGGCCCGCCCGACCAGGGCGCAAAGCCCCAGCCAAGGATCGCGCCCACATCGCCTTCGCGGATGTCGGTCAGCACACCTTCTTCCAACGCGCGCACGGCTTCCAGCACTTGGGCCATCAACAGACGGTGCTGCACGGTGCCCAGATCGGGTTGGTCCTTGGCCACTGGATAGCGGGGCTCCAGACCCTCCCACAGCCCTTCGCGCTTGCCCGCCGCGTCATAGGCGTAAAAGCCCGCGTTGGCCTTCTTGCCCAGACGCCCCTGACCCTCCATCCAGAACAGCACTTCATCCACTGCGCCATCGGGATAGGCGTCGCCCATCGCGGCCCGCGTTGCCTTGGCGATCTTCACGCCCAGATCGATCGAGGTTTCATCGACCAGTTGCAGCGGTCCCAAGGGCATGCCGACCAGCTTCGCCGCGTTTTCCACCAGCGCCGGTTCCACCCCTTCGGCCACCATGCGGATGCCTTCGTTGATGTAGGGAATGATGCAGCGGTTGGCGTAGAAGAACCGCGCGTCATGCACCACGATGGGTGTCTTGCGGATTTGGCGCACGTAATCCAGCGCCTTGGCGACGGCCACATCGCCCGTGGCCTTGCCCCGGATAATCTCGACCAGCATCATCTTGTCGACGGGCGAGAAGAAATGGATGCCGATGAAATTAGCGGGGCGGGCGCTGGCCTTGGCCAGCGACGAGATCGGCAGGGTGGAGGTGTTGGTGGCAAAGATGCACGCCTCACCCACAGCCGCCTCGACCTTTGCTGTCACCTCGGCCTTGACTTTGGGGTCCTCAAACACCGCCTCGACGATCAGATCGCAGCCGGCAAGGGCGTCATAATCGGTGGTGGCATGGATGCGGCCCAGAACTTCGGCCTTCTTCTCGGCCGTCACCTTCTTGCGCTGGATGCCTTTGTCCAAAAGCCCCTCGGAATAGGCCTTGCCGCGGTCCGCCGCCTCTTGCGCGGCGTCGATCAGGACCACGTCGATCCCGGCATTGGCCGAGACATAGGCGATGCCGGCCCCCATCATGCCCGCCCCGATGATGCCAACTTTCTTGACGGTCTGATCTGCCACCGATGGCCGGTTCACACCCTTTTCCAGCGCCTCTTTGTTAATGAACAGCGAGCGGATCATCGCGGTGGACGACGGGTTCATCAAGAGCGAGGTGAAGTGCCGCGCCTCGATTTTCAGCGCGGTGTCAAAGGGCACCATGGCCCCTTCATAGACCGCGCCCAAAAGCGCCTTGGCCGCAGGGTAAACCCCCATCGTCTTGCCCGCCACCATCGCATTGGCGCCGACAAATGTCATGAACCCCGCCGGGTGATAGGGCGCGCCGCCGGGCATCTTGTAGGCCTTGTCGTCCCAAGGCTTGACCAGATCGGCAGGCTGCGCGGCCAGCACCCATTCCTTGGCGCGGGCCAGCAGGTCTTCGGGGGCGACTACCTCATCAATCAGGCCTGCCGCCTTGGCAGCCTTGGGATCAGAGAGCCTGCCTTCCAAAAGGAAGGGCGCAGCCATCATCGCGCCCATCTTCCGCGTGAGACGTGTGGTGCCGCCGGCGCCGGGGAAGATGCCGACGAGAATCTCGGGTAGGCCGATCTTGGCCTTGGGGTTGTCGGCGGCAATGATGCGGTGGCAAGACAAGGGCAGTTCCAACCCGATGCCCAGCGCAGTGCCCGGCAGGGCCGCGACAATCGGCTTAGCCCCCTTCTTGGTCTTGGGGTCCATCCCGGCAAGTTCGATTTTGCGCAACACCTGATGCATGCCCATGACACCGTCAAAGATCGTCTGAGCGCCGCCTGCCCGCATGGCGGCAATCACCTTGAGGTCCATCCCGCCCGCGAAATCTTTCTTGGCGCTGGTGATGATGATCCCCTTGGCCGAAGGGTCTGCCAAGGCCCGGTCCACCATGCCCGACAGATCCATAAACGCCTCGGTCGACATAACGTTCATCGACTTGTGCTTGACGTCCCAGGTCAAGGTCACGACGCCATCGGCGTCCATCGCATAGGTGAAATCGGTCATCACTGGTCTCCCTTGGGGGCAATATAGGGGCTGCCGTCTTTGTGGGTGAAGGTGGCGCGGCCGACCTCCATCGTGACCACAAGGTCCACGTCGCTGTAAGTGGCCACCTCACGCGGGGCTTTCGATCCGACCACAAGGAAACGGGCCGGCGTCTTGGTGCGGTTGATGAAATGATGGCCGTCAGGTTTGCCCGCCGGAAAGGCCGCGCAATCGCCCGGGCCCATTTCGGTTTCGCCCGCATCGGTGACCATGATGCATTGGCCTTCGGTGACCATGACGAACTCATCTTCCGCCAGATGCCAGTGGCGCATGGAGGACATGGCGCCGGGCGCCAGTGTCACCAGATTGACGCCAAACTGCGTCAGCCCACCCGCATCGCCCAGCCGCAAGGAGGATCGGCCCGCCACCAAGGCATCATAGGGCGCGGGGTAGATGGAGCCGGTTTTGACCGGCACTTTGGCAAGATTGATCTTGGCCATTACACCCTCTCGATGATGGTGGCGGCCCCCATGCCGGACGCAATGCACAAGGTGGCAAGCCCGGTGGATTTGCCCGTACGCTCCAACTCGTCCAGAAGCGTGCCGATGACGATCGCGCCGGTCGCGCCAAGGGGGTGGCCCATGGCAATGGACCCGCCATTGACGTTGACCCGCGCAGGATCGACGTTGAAGGCCTGCTGAAAGCGCAGGACGACCGATGCGAAAGCCTCGTTCACCTCGAACAGATCGATGTCGTGGATATTCATGCCGCTGTCGCGCAGGATCTTTTCGGTCACCGGCACCGGGCCAGTCAACATGATGGTCGGATCGGTGCCGATCTTGGCGGTCGCACGGATGCGGGCGCGGGGTTTCAGCCCATGGGCGCGGCCAAACTCGGCATTGCCGATCAGCACGGCGGCCGCCCCATCGACAATGCCGCTAGAATTCCCGGCATGGTGGATGTGGGCGATCCGCTCCAGATGCGGGTATTTCATCATCGCGATCTTGTCGAAGCCGGGCATGGTTTCGCCCATATCCTTGAAGGCAGGCTTCAGGGCGGCAAGGGTGGCCATATCGGTGCCGGGGCGCATGTATTCGTCACGGTCCAGAATGGTCAGCCCATTGCGGTCAGTCACCGGAACGACGGAGTTCTGAAAGCGGTTGTCAGCCCATGCCGCCGCCGCCCGGCGTTGCGATTCCACGGCCAAGGCATCCGCCAACACACGGGTGAACCCATATTCAGTGGCAATGATATCAGCTGAAATCCCTTGTGGGACGAAATAGGTCTTCATGGCCAATGCCGGGTCCACCGCAATCGCCGCACCATCACTGCCCATGGCAACGCGGCCCATCATCTCAACCCCGCCGGCGATATAGGCGGCCCCGGCCCCACCGCGCACCTGATTGGCGGCCAGGTTCACCGCCTCCATGCCACTGGCGCAAAAGCGGTTGATGGCAAGGCCGGGAATTGACTGGTCAAGATCCGACAGTAGGACGGCCGAGCGCGCAAGACAGCCGCCCTGTTCGCCCACTTGGGTGACATTGCCCCAGATCACATCCTCAACCGCGTGGCCTTCCAGCCCGTTGCGCGCCTTGACCGCGTTCAGAAGCCCGGCCGACAGGGCGACCGAGGTGACCTCATGCAAGGCCCCGTCCGGGCGGCCCTTGCCACGGGGGGTGCGGACAGCGTCATAGATGAAAGCGTCGGTCATGGTTGGGCTCCTTGGTCGGGTCGGCGGGGGGCGTCATCGAAGCTGAAGTCTGCGGCGCGGTGTCCCTTTGTCCGCCGTGCGGCCCCGCCGCGCAACGCTTTCGCTGCGTCACATCTGGGGCTTTCGGTGGAAACCGGCCGAGGGGTCATCCGCCTGCCCCCGGCAGAGCGCGTGGCATCAGATCATAGGGATGCTCCCAGCCCGGCAGCGCGGCGATCTGGGTGAGCCAGCGATCAATCGCGGGCCATTCGGCGCGATCAAAGCCGTAAGGCTCGGGGTAGTACAGGTAGCTGCAGCAGGAGAAATCCGCGATGGTCGGGCCTTGACCCACGATCCAATCGCGCCCCTCGAGATGGGTGTTGAGCACCTTGTAGGCCGCCTTGAGCCGACCCTGCAGAAAGGGCACCACGCCGGCCGGTCGCTTGTCCTCAGGCAGGAAATTGGCCAAGAACCGCGCCGTGCCGATCTGGGTGGATAGTTTGTGATTGTCCCACAGGATCCAGCGCCAAACCTCGCGCGCTTCCTCAGCCGTGGCCCCACCAAACCGCCCGGTCTTTTCCGCCAGATGGTCAAGGATCACACCAGATTGGGTCAGCACCTGATCGCCGTCCACCAACACCGGCACCTCGCCCATTTCATTGAGCTTCAAGAACTCCAGACTACGCGCCTCGCCCTTAAAAAAATCAACAAAGCACAGCTGCCAAGGCGTACCGGTAACTCGAAGCATCAAGGCCACCTTGTAAGCATTGCCGCTTTCCCCAAAGCCATAAAGCGTGATGGTCATCGCATCCTCCCTACCGTTTCGCTCTTCCCCGCCCCCGGGGGCGCTTCGCCCCCCGGACCCCCAGAGAGTATTTCCACCAAGATGAAAAGGATTTGTTAATCATTACCTTCCAACCTCATCCCGTGGCACAGGCTGGAGAGCCGATGGCCTCCCAAGGTGAAACCCCGCCTTCGACATGACGGATAGCCAAAACGGAGCCTCGAAGGCGGGGCGGATCTGGGTTTCATCTTGGCCCAAATACTCCCGCCGGAGGCTCCCGCCCGGTCCACCCGCGCCTC
>JBILYK010000001.1:0-121015 GCA_044377735.1 Paracoccaceae bacterium
CGATATCCGCGCCATCTGGGCTTCGGAAAGCAGGATCATCTCGCTCATGGCAGCACCCCCTCTGGTGCCGCAAGTGAATCAGTGAATTGCTTAACCGGCAAGAAGATTAATGGGTCCAGAGCCTAGTACATGTCATTTCCAACGCCGCCTTGCAGGGTATCTGCCCCGACTTGGGGCTCCAACACATCATGGCCGTCACCGCCGAAGATCAGGTCATCGCCCTGCCCCGCGCCCATGAAATCGGTGCCAGCGCAGCCATGGAAATCATCATTGCCTTGGCGTGCGATGATCTTGTCGTGCCCGGCGTAGCCGATGATGACCTCGGCCATGCCATCGGAGCCATTGATGCTGTTGCCATGGTCATCGGTGATCAGATAGCTGAAGGTGACTGGGCTTGGGCTTGGCCATAGGCCCCACCGCCGCAATGTCGGCCTGGACAAGCTGTAGCACGGCAGGCATGCACGCCACGACCATTGATCGGCCCGCGTCCAGCTCGCCTTCGGGCAGGGCCCCACGGATCAAACCGAAACATCAACAAACGCGTCAGCATGGTAGGTGCAGAAACGGCAGCACCAGCATCGTTCGGATTGCAAGATCTTGCGCAAGCCGGTGGCATAGGGGATGCTAGTTCTGCGCCCGCCGTGTTGTGAGATCGCGCCTGCATCACGCCCGGCCAACCATGTCCACGATCGCGCAGGCCGAGAGGTATTGGATCCTTGGGCACGCCCAGATGGTCAAGAAGCCGATCTGTCGCCACCAAATTTGGCCTTATGGCACGAAAGATGGCGATTCATCGCCGGATACCGAAGTGGGCCCTAAAGGTCAGTGAAACTGTCGCCGCCCGATCTATCAAGGATCGCTTGCGACCCTGCGATGATCCGGGCCAATGTGCAGGGGTTACCCGATCTGCGCCGAGGATTTCGAAGCGCCAAAAGCGGTGGTGATGGGTCAGGCCAACGCGGCTGACGGCGGCAAAGCCATTTCGACCTACTGCGCCATGATTGCCTGTAACGGGAGCGGCATTGCATTTTAAATGCAGTGGTCGTCAAGAATACGCCTTTAGATATCTATTTAGTGATCTTTAGATATCTATTGATTGTTCTTTAGATATTCGTTCCCCTATGCGCCTTCTGCTACAAGACGGGATAAGTGCGGATGTCAAACGATGTGTTTTGGCGAAACAGAATCGGAGAAGTGACCATACGGTGCGAAGATATATCCTTTCGGATAAGGCTTTGTCCGGCCCTTGGGGGTCTGGTTGCTTGCATGCCAATGCTGAAAAAGACCCTGCTTCGTCATCACGGTGTGGTTGAGAGCATTGCCGCACCTGCTCCTGCGGTGACGCGATCTGGTGGGTCAGCTGGCGGCGGGACAAAACTGGACGCCGGGGTGAATGGCATGCAGACGTTGGGCGGCAGCTTTGCACCGACGGTAGGTTATCGTGTCGGATCGGGCGACAACCTGCGGTTCAACATCTTCAGCGAGACGGGCATGTCGGATTTCCCGGCGGGGGTCGATAATGCGGGGTATGTGCGGCCGTCGATTGGTAAGGTGGTGCGCGTCGGTGGCAAGACCACCCGCGCCATACAGGGCGAGATCAAGAAAGCCTCTGTGCCGCATTTCACCAACCCTTGGGTTAAGGTGGAACTGGTCGCCACTGATAGCGTGCCTTTGTATTTCCTGGGCGAGTCCCGCGAACCTAGTATGCGCGATATGAAAGGTGCCACCGATGTGTTGGACGCGACCGCGCTGGCAGGGGGTTTGGGCAAAGACGTTTATCTGCCGCGCGCGCGGCTATTGCGCGATGTTCGGGTTTGCACCGTTGATCTGAACGTACTGTTGCGCAACGAGGCCTATGAGCAAAATGTCTGGATGAAGCCGGAAGATGTGCCGTTTGCGCCCTTGAAAGAAGGCATGTTGGTCCATGCGCTGGGTGCGGTGACCTGCCAGCAGTCGGTGACTTTTGGCAGCAAAGGGCGGACGCTTTTGCAAGTCTTGTCAATGGCTGGAGGCGCAGCTAAGCGAGATCCGCATCATACGCACCGCCTCGCCAAGGCAAGGCGAGCTGATCGTAATGGATGCCATGCAGATGTCGTCCGGGCATGGTCTGGATTTCCCGATGGAGCCGGGCAACGTGGTCTTTGTGCCGCGCACGGCCTTGGGCGATTGGAACGTGGCGATTGGCGAGATCCTGTCCAGCCTGCAGGTGATCGGTGGAGTCGTGACGTTGCTGACGCTGATCGAAACCCTCGACTAAAACTGAATTCTCGCAAATCCGGGCAAAATGCTGCCTTTTCCACTGTCTAATTCTTCCGTGTAAATTTGAGAGGTAAGATGAAGATCCTGTTTGCTGACGACGAAGAATTGATGCGCGAAACCATCCCGGCCCTTTTGCGAATGGAGCCTGAAATCGAAGTGGAGGTCGCACATGACTTGCCCTCTGCCTTAGTGGCTGTGCGGCAGAGCTGCCATGACCTGATCCTCTTGGACTATATGATGCCCGGGATGAACGGCTTGTCTGGTCTTGCAGCCATGCGCCAAGCAAAACCAAATACGCCGATTGCCATCCTGTCCGGCTCTGCGCCCCGATCAGTTGTGGAACAAGCGTTGGCCGAAGGGGCTGCAGGTTTTTTGCCAAAGACGATGTCGACCCGCACGCTGATTGCTGCGCTGCGGTTCATGGCGGCGCGCGAGATCTATGCCCCCAGATCCATGATGACCGAGGGCGATGCACCTGCAGCATCGCTGGCTGGTGCACAGTTGACGCCTCGCGAGACTGAAGTGCTGCGCCATCTGTGCCGGGGCTTGGCCAACAACGAAATTTCCCGCGAACTGAACCTGCAGGAGGTGACTGTGAACCTGCATGTCAAGACGCTGTACCGCAAGATCGGTGCAAGAAATCGGACCCATGCCGCGATCATCGCGAAAGAGGCCAGTTTGTTCTGAGCTATCCAGAAGGGTAAACTGGTGCACTTCTGAAACTGCGATGAGATGGCCGGAATCCACCAAAATTCCACCTGACGGACTACAAATCTGCATTGATAAGGACATGAATGATGTTTGAAAACTTGATCCAACCAATTCGTACCAGCCTTTTGGCTTTGGCATTTTCTGCCTCTATGGTGGCCGCCCAAGATTTGCCCGCCCCTACAGGCGAAGTCATTCTGACAATCACAGGCACCATCGAAAAGACCAATGCCGAGGGCGCGCTTGTGCTTGACGCCGCGCTTCTGGCGAGTTTGCCGCAGCACAGTTTTACAACGTCCACGATCTGGACCGAAGGCACGGCGCGCTATTCGGGCGTGCTGCTGCGCGACCTTTTGGACGCGATTGGGGCCAAGGGCACGACCTTGACGCTGAACGCGCTGAACGATTACCAGATCAGCATGCCTGCCGCTGATGCGCAGGCGGATGGACCCTTGATCGCGACTCTGGCCAATGGGGAACCCATGTCGGTGCGCGAGAAGGGGCCGGTCTGGATGCTGTTTCCATATGATGACGTGGCCGCCTACCGAACCGAACAAACCTATGCACGTTCGATATGGCAACTGAACCGCATCGAGATCACAGACTGACCCGGCCCGAAACAACCGCCACGCCGGAGGCCCATCCTGCCCTGAAGGGGCGGGGTGAAGCTTTACGATTGGCGATTGTCATTCTGCTTGCTGTGGCTTTCAGCGTCATCTGCTCGCTGGTCATGCAGTTGGGAACCGAACTGCGAAAGCTGCAGGAAGAGCCGGTTGACAGCCTGCAGTGGAATGTTACGCAGCTGGAACTTGATGTCGTGCGGCTTGCGGCCGAGGTGCAGTTAGCGCTTGCTGGGCCTGAAACGGATCTGTCGGCATTGCGCATGAATTTTGACCTCTTTTACAACCGTGCTGGCACGGTGGAGAAGGGGGCGATGTTCACGCGGCTGGGCCTTGTCGACACGGTGGCACCGGTCAAGGCGCAGATGCGCGCCTTTCTGACAGACACCGCCCGCCTGATTGATGGGCCTGACGCCGACTTGCGGGCGGCCTTGCCAGAGATCGCGGCAGTGGTCGCCAAGTTACGACAGGATTTCCGGCTGTTGGCCATCCGGGTGATCGATGTGAATGCATCACTTCGAGATACACAGCGCGCCGATCTGGCTGACATCTTGCGCAAGATCGGGGTTGCAAGCTTTTTGCTAGTCAGCTTGCTTGTCGGACTTTTGGCGCTGGTACTTGGGCTGAACCGCCGCGCAGAGCGCAGAGCGCGCGAGGTAACGCGGATCACGGCGCGGCTTGAGGCGACGGCGGCAACCTCGTTGGATGCGGTGCTCGTCGCGGGGATGGATGGTCGCGTGATCGACTTTAACGCGGCCGCCGAAACGATCTTTGGCTATACCCGCGATGAAGCGCTGGGTGAGAGGCTGAGCACGCTGATCGTGCCAGCCCAGCTACGGTCGGCACATGAGGCAGGCATGCAGCGGATGCGCGAGACCGGCGTGAAACATGTGGTCGATTCAGGCCGGATGGAGATCACTGCCATTCGGAAATCTGGCGAGGAATTCCCGGTCGAGTTGTCGATTGCCAGCAGCGACGGGCCCGAAGGGATGATCTTTGTCGCCTATCTACGCGATATATCGGATGCCCGGCAGGCCGAGGCAGCGCTTGTTGCCGCGCGGGACAAGGCCCAGGCGGCCGAGCAAACCAAGACCAACTTCATCGCCGTGATGAGCCACGAGATGCGCACACCCCTGAATGGGGTCATTGGTGCTTTGGATATTCTGGGACGCTCTGGGCTGCAGGCCAGCCAAGAGCGCTTCTTGACCCTAGCGCGCAGCTCAGCCGAGCAGTTGCTGCGCCATGTGAACGACGTACTGGACATTTCGCGCGTTGAAACGGGGCATATGGATGTCTCGGTCGACCGTATTGACATGCCTGCGCTGGTTGCCACGCTGGTGGATCCGATACGCCCGTCGGCAGCAAAAAAGGCAATTGGGCTGGATGCGCATATCCTAAGCGAATTTCCCGCGCTGTGGGGCGATGCCTTTCGTGTTGGGCAGATCCTGCAGAACTTTATCTCCAATGCAATCAAGTTCACCGATGTCGGCGGCATTACTGTAGAGGTTGAGGTGCAGAAAACGACCGCAGGGCAGGCCGAGGTAGAGTTTCGTGTGATCGACACCGGCCTTGGCATTGCCGAGGCCGATCAAGAGCGAATTTTCGAGGATTTTGTGATGGTGGATCCGTCTCATGGCCGATCGGTCGGGGGAACGGGTCTTGGACTGGCGATCTGCCGTCGCGTGGCGCGCGCCATGGGGGGCGAAGTGGGCGTGGAAAGCGAGATAGGCGCAGGTAGTTGCTTCTGGCTGCGCTTGCACTTGGCAGTCGATCAGGACGGCACTCGACAAGAGGGGACTGAAGCGCGGTTCATAGCACAGATGAGCGGGGCGCGGGGCGGCGCGGGGGCGAGTTTGAAGGATCTTGAGATTCTGGTGGTCGAGGATAACGAGGCCAACCGAATCGTGCTGGAGGAGATGCTGCGCCATCTTGGGCATCGGGTGGTGCTGGCCAATGATGGTGGGGCGGGGGTCGAGCGGGCCCATGCGACCCGATTTGATGTAATCTTGATGGACCTGTCTATGCCGCTTATGGACGGTTGGACCTCGGCCAGTGTGATCCGCATGGGTGGTGCCTCGCAATACAGCCGGATTCTCGCGGTCACGGCTCATGCCCGGCCCGAAGGGATCAACGATATGGTCAAGGCCGGGTTCGATGGCTGGCTGACCAAGCCCTTGTCGACTGCCAGCCTTGCGGCGGCGCTCGCTGAAGCGTCAGAGGGCCGACGCAGCGCAGCGCGCGATGAGAGCCGCGGCGCACCAGCCTTGGGCGGAATGGACGCAGAGCGGATCCGCGAACTTAGGCAGGTGATGGAGCCAGCGGCGTTAGAGCGACTTTTCCAAACCTTTGATGCACAGATGGAGGCGTTGATTGAGGCAGTCACCACCAAGACAAAGCCTTCTGAGCGCCCAAATCTGATGCATCAATGTCATGCTGGTGCTGGTGCGGCAGCGGTTATCGGGGCGGTGCAGCTGCGCCATTGCCTGGCTGATCTGGAAGCCGCTTTTGGCACTGGCGATGTTGCCGCCATTCAGCGGGGCCGCCAAACATTGACCCAAATATGGCCAGAGATGAAGACGGCGCTGGCACGCGCTTCAGCCTTGCAGGCGCAAGAACGATCGATCTAATCGACCGAATCGCCAGAAAGCGATGGTGCCCTTGCCCTGCCCCAGCCATCAAGAGCAGATGTTGCACGGGCTCAGGCTGGCTCGGGGGCGGTAGAAAGTCGCAGAAGCGGCATCATCAACGCAAACAACTCAGCCTGCGAACTAATGGTGCATTTGGCGTAAAGCTGGCGGCGGAACACTTTAACCGTCTGTGGCGACAGGCCCAGTCGTAGGCCAATGGCCGGAGTCGAATGTCCACGCAGGATCATCAGCGCCACTTCGGCCTGCCGCGGGCTCAGCCGAATACCATCGCGCTGCTGCAGCGCCCCCATCACCTCGGCTGTGATGTCATCGACCCCGCCGCCTGGGGCAAGCCCGGCCCAGTGCTGTTCGACCAAGGCGATCAGGATCGGGGCCAGACGCTGTGCCAAGACGACTTCAGCCGCAGAAAACGCCCGCGCTGAATCTTCATCGCGCCCAAGGCAGATGTTCAGCGATACATCGGGCTTTGGATAGGCGATGAAGGTCAGCTCGTCCAAAAGCGTGGTTTGCTGGTAGTATTCGGTGAAATACTGCGTGCGCTGGAAAGCATCGGGTGCCACATCGCGCAGCCGATAGACGCCAGCGGCAGCGCGCGAGATGTGAAGCGCGTGATAGGGGTCCAGAAGATAAGCCCCCGCCAGATAGGTCTTTTCCAACTGGGCAAAGACCTTTGGGCTGTTGGATTGGCGATAAAGCACCTGCGGCGGGCCAGAATCTCGGTAGGCCAGCACGAGCAGGTTGTCTGGCGCAAGACAGCGGTGCAGCCAATCGTGCAGCACGCTTTCAAACTCGGGCCCGCCAAGGCGACGGATCACTTCGGCCAGTCGGGTTTCGGCGGCATTGGGCAGCGGGCGCATCATACCTCTTTGGGGGTATATACCCCCTTAGCGCAGAAATCTAACGTCGAAAAGGATTCTGGGGGGTATGCGCAGAATGTCAACGGCGATCGAGATCAGATCTGCGGTAAAGCGCTATGGCACGACCACAGCGCTGCATTCCATCTCGCTTGAGATTGCCGACAATGAATTCTTCACCCTCTTGGGCCCGTCGGGCTGCGGCAAGACCACGCTGTTGCGCTGCATCGCGGGGTTCGAGGATTTGAACGAGGGCGAGATTCGCCTGTTTGGCAGCGATATTGCCCGGCTTGATCCCAACCATCGCCCGGTCAACACCGTGTTTCAGCAATATGCGCTGTTTCCGCATCTGACGGTGCTGGACAACGTGGCCTTCGGGCTGAAGATGAAAGGGATTGGGCTGGCCGACCGCACCGCGCGAGCGGGCAAGATGCTGGAAATGGTGCATCTGTCGGCCTTTGCCAACCGCATGCCAGCGCAATTATCTGGCGGCCAACAACAGCGCGTGGCACTCGCCCGTGCACTGGCCCCGGAACCCAAGGTCCTGTTGCTGGATGAACCGCTTTCGGCGCTGGACCTTAAGCTGCGCCAAGCGATGCGGGTTGAGTTGAAAACCCTGCAAGAGCAGACCGGCATCACCTTTGTCTTTGTGACGCACGATCAGGAAGAGGCCCTGACGATGTCTGACCGCATCGCAGTCATGTCTCAGGGCCGGGTGCAGCAAGTAGGCAGCGCGCGCGACATTTATGAGGCACCGGTCAACCGGTTTGTCGCTGATTTCATCGGCGAGACGAACCTTCTGGAGGTCACCGTAGACGCCGTCAGTGGCGCGGTGGCCAAGGTCACCCTGCCGGGCGGGCAAAAGATCACCTGCCCTGTCGCTCAGGGCGTCATGCCGGGCAAGCATCACCTGTCGATCCGACCCGAGCGCATTTCGCTTGCGGCAACGGGAGAGCTGGAGGCGGTGGTGGATCGCATTGTCTATCTGGGCACTGACCTGCAGATCCTGATGCATCTGACCACGGGCGAAGCGTTTCACATCCGCATGCAGAATTCGGCTCGGATTGCGCTGCCCACCCCCGGCAACAGCGTCGCCTTGCAGATCGAGGAAGGTGCTGCGCGCCTTTTGGCCGACTGATGGCGGGCATGGCCCCAGAGTCCAGAGGTGGCGGCAAGGCGGGCCTCGGCTATCGCCGCCTGATCGGCCCGCTGCTTAGCCCCACTTGGTTGATGATCGGGATTTTTCTGGTCCTGCCGGTGCTGCTGATGGCGATCTATTCCTTTTTGACCAAGGAATTCCGGGGTGGGGTGATCTGGGAGTTCACGCTTGCGGCCTATGACCAGTTCTTTCTGAACCGGGGCCTTTTTGGCGATGAACCGCCCGTCATTGAATGGACTTATGTCACCATCTTCTGGCGGTCGATCTGGCAGGCGGCGGTGGCAACCCTGACCTGTCTGGCAGTGGGCTTTCCGACCGCATGGTTCATTGCCACAAGGCCCCCAAGATCGCGCGCAATCTGGCTCTTTCTTATCACGGTGCCCTATTGGGTGAACCTGCTGATCCGCACGGTCAGCCTAAAGTTCCTGATTCGCGACAATGGTCCCTTGAACGAAAGCCTGATGGCGATGGGCCTGATTTCCGACCCGCTGCCCTTGGTGAACACCAACCTCGCGGTGCAACTGGGCCTGTTCTACAGCTATTTGCCCTTCATGGTTCTGCCGATCTATGCCGCTGTCGAGCGCTACAACTTCGCACTGTCTGAAGCGGCTGCCGATCTTTACGCCAGCCGCTGGGTGACGCTGCACGAGATCGTGTTGCCCATGGTCAAACCCGGCATCATTGCAGGCTGCATCCTTGTGTTCGTGCCCTCGCTCGGGGCCTTCCTCGCCCCCGATCTTTTGGGTGGGGCCAAGACCTTTATGATCGGATCGCTCATCGACGAGCAGTTTCGCGGCTCGCAAGGCAACTGGCCCTTTGGGGCCGCCGCCGCGATGATCCTGATGACGCTCGTGCTGATTGTCCTCATGATCTACGCCCGCGCACAGACCAAGGTAGAGGCGCGATGAAGGGGGTACGCCATTATCCGGGGTTTCTGGCCATGGCGGTGGCCTGTCTGGCCATTCTTTACGTCCCGCTGGTCGTGGTGATGGTCTACAGTTTTAACGATTCCACCTCGATCACCACATGGGGCGGCTTTTCGTGGCGGTGGTATGCCGATGTCTTTACCGGCCCCGAAGCCCCCCGGTTCAAGGCGGCGGCGTGGAATTCCATTACCATCGCCGTGCTGGCGGCCACCGCCGCGGCCACGATCGCCGTGTGCGCCAGTCTTGCCATGATCCGGGGCGGACGGTTCCGGGGAAAGTCGGCGACCTTCGCGCTGATCAACCTGCCGCTTATGGTGCCTGAAATCGTCACCGCTGTGGCCACGCTGATCTTCTTTTCAGCCATAGGCCTAACCACGGGCTATATGACGATCCTCATCGCCCATATCGTCTTTTGCATCCCCTTTGCTTACCTTCCCATCGCCGCGCGGCTGCAGGGGATTGAGGACAGCTATGAACAAGCGGCCCGCGATCTGTACGCCACCCAGTGGCAAGCGTTTCGGCTGGTCTTGTTGCCGCTGATGCTGCCGGGGGTGGTGTCGGGCTTTCTTCTGGCCTTTATCGTCTCGTTGGATGATTTCATCATCACGAACTTTGTCAAAGGCGCGGGCATGGAAACCCTGCCCACCGCGATCTTTGGCTCGGTTAAACAAGGCATCAAACCCAACATTATGGCAATTTCGACCATGATGCTGGCGGTCTCGATTCTGTTCGTCACGCTGTCCTACTTCGTCAACCGCATCGGGCAAAGAACCCGATCCTGAACCTAATGGGAGTTTACCATGAAGAAGCTTCTTTCTACCGCCACCGCCTTTGCCCTTTTGGCAGGCGGTGCCCATGCCGAGGGCTCGCTCTCGGTCTACCACTGGTTTGAGTATATCCCGGAGGAGTTGGTGGACAAATTCACCGCCGAAACCGGCATCGCGGTGACCATCGACACCTATGACAGCAACGAATCCATGCTGGCCGCGCTGAAGGCAGGCAAGCTCGGCCAGTATGATGTGGCCGTCCCGGGCGACTATATGGTTGAGATCATGGCCAAGGAGGGGCTGCTGGATAGCTTTGCGCCCGCAGACCTGTCGAACTTTGGCAATATCGCCCCGGAATGGGTGGACGTGCCCTTCGATCCCGGCCGCAAATCGTCGATCCCTTATCAGTGGGGCTCGACCGCGTTTTCGGTGAACCGCGATGTCTATACCGGCGACATCAACACGCTGGCCATGATCTTTGATCCGCCTGCCGAACTGCAAGGCAAGATCAACGTGCTGGACAGCCAGGGCGAAGTACTGGCGCTGGGGTCAATCTATCTTGGCATCCCGCAATGCTCGACCGACAAAGAGCAGCTCAAGGCGCTGAACGACATGCTCATCAACGCCAAGCAGCATTGGGCCTCGTTCGGGTCTGACACGGCCAAGGATGTGCTGGTGTCGGGCGATGCGGCAGCCGGAATGATCTACAATGGCTTTTCGGCCAAGGCCCGCGCCGAGGGGGCGAATGTCGAGTATGCCTATCCCAAGGAAGGTTTCGTCGTCTGGATGGACAACGTCGTGTTGCTGAAGGATGCGCCCAACCGAGACAGCGCGCTGAAGTTCATGAACTTTCTTCTGGACCCGGCAAATGCGGCGGCTGTCACCAACTATGCTGCCTATACTGCAGGTGTGACAGGGGTCGAGTCGTTCTTGGACGAGGCGATCAAGTCGAGCCCGGAAAACAACCCGCCAGCAGATGCGCCGAAGGGCAGCTTCATTCAGGTCTGCGACCAAGAGACCCAGACCTTCTATGACGCGATCTGGACCAATCTGAAAAAGTAAACTGGCAGGGCCGGGGCGACCCGGCCCTTCCCCCCGATCGGAGGCCCCATGTCCCTGAACATCGCGCTTTGGCAAGGCCCCTCGCCCGAAGGGTCGGACGACCGCGCGTTTGCCGCCCTTGACGCCGCGCTGACGGCAGCGGCGGCCATGGGGGCGGTGACGCTCGTGGCGCCAGAGGTCTATTTTCCCGGCTATAACCAGCCCGACATTCCCGCCAAGGCGCAAGCTCGGGGCGGCCCGTGGCATCAGCGGCTGGCGGCACTGGCGCGCGCGCATGGTTGCGGCATCGTCATCGGCTATGCCGAGCGTGATGGCGCGACGATTTACAATTCCGCTGTGGCCTTTGATGCCAATGGCCAAGAAAGCAGCCATTACCGCAAGGTCCAGCTGTTTGGCCCGCGCGAGAAATCGATCTATGCGCCGGGCGATGCGATTTCGACCTTTGATCTGCACGGCGTTCGGACAGCGATGCTGATCTGCTATGACGTGGAATTTGCCCCCTTGGTGCGCAAGCTGGCCGAAGCGGGCACGCGCCTTGTGCTGGTGCCCACCGCCAACCCCGAGCCGAACACCCATGTCAGCCGTCTTGTGGTGCCAGCCCATGCGATCAACCATTCCGTGACCATAGCCTATGCCAATTACTGCGAAACCGAAGGCGACATCACCTATTGCGGCGCCTCGGTGATTGCGGCGCCCGATGCCACCATTCTGGCCGCCGCAGGCCCCGGCACAACCCTGCTGGTGACCGACATCGACCGCGCGCCCGACCCCGCGCTGATGCAGACCCAGCTTCAAGACCACAAACCGATTAAAGAAGGCCGCCATGCCAAAAGACACCCGCGACAGCCGCTATGATGTTCTGTTTGAACCCGTCCGCATCGGGCCAAAACTGGCCAAGAACCGGTTCTATCAGGTGCCGCACTGCAATGGCGGTGGCTATCGTGACCCTTCAGCCGTGGTGGAAATGCGCCGGACCAAGGCCGAAGGTGGCTGGGGGGTGATCTTTACCGAACAGACCGAGATTCACCCCACCTCGGAAATCACCCCCTTCATCGAACAGCATCTGTGGGATGACCGCGACATTCCCGCGCTGGCGCGGATGGCCGCGGCGATGAAATCGCACGGCGCGCTGGCGGGCATCCAACTGGCCTATTCCGGGATCAACGGACCGAACCTCTATTCCCGCGAAGTACCACTGGCAGTTTCGGGCGGTCCGATCCTGACCTTCACCTCGGATCCCATGCAGGCCCGCACCATGGACCGCGAGGATATCCGCGATCTGCGGCGCTGGTTCCGCAATGCCTTTCGCCGCAGTCAGACCGCAGGCTTTGACCTGATCTGCCTTTACGGTGCGCATGGCTTTGGCATCTTGCAGCATTTCCTGTCGCGCAACACCAACCATCGCAGCGACGAATACGGCGGCAGCCTTGAAAACCGGGCCCGGTTTTTGCGCGAGATTGTCGAAGAAGCCCGCGAAGAAACGAAGGGAGAGTTGGCCATCTCGCTGCGCCTGTCGCTGCATGAGGCGGGTGAGTTGGGCTTTTCCAACGCCGAGCTGCGCGATTTCATCGAGATGCATGGCGAGTTGCCCGATATCTGGGATCTGGCGCAAGGCACATGGGAGGCCTGCTCCGGCACGTCTCGGTTCAAGCCTGAGGGCGCGCAAGAGGATCTGGTGAAAGGGATCAAGGCGCTGACCTCCAAACCCGTGGTGGGTGTCGGGCGCTTTACCAGCGCCGATGCGATGGTTCGGCAGATCAAGTCCGGCATCCTCGATTTCATCGGGGCTGCCCGCCCGTCGATCGCCGATCCGTTCCTGCCGAAAAAGATCGAAGAAGGGCGGTTTGACGACATCCGGGAATGCATTGGCTGCAATATCTGCGTTTCGGGGGACATGACCCAAGGCATCAGCCGCTGCACCCAGAACACCGCCTTCATGGAGGAATGGCGCAAAGGTTGGCACCCGGAGCGCATGCGCCCAAAGGGCGAATCCGAAAGCGTCCTGATTGTTGGCGCGGGCCCTGCGGGGCTGGAGGCGGCGCATGTTTTGGGTAAGCGGGGTTATCAGGTGACGCTGGCTGAGGCCACCACCACACTTGGCGGCCGCGTTGCGCGCGAACGCGCCCTGCCGGGGCTTTCTGCGTGGGGCCGCGTGGCCGATTACCGCGCCGGACAAATCGCGCCGATGCCGAATGTGCAGACCTATCTCGACAGCCGTCTGACTGCCGAAGATATCTTGCGCTTTGGTGTCGAGCATGTCGCCATTGCAACAGGCTGCCACTGGCGGCGTGATGCGGTCGCGCGGTTGCATCTGCACCCGATCCCAACAGATCCAGCCATGCCGATCTTTACCCCCGACGACCTTTTGTCAGGGGCAGGCCCCATGGGCGGAACGGTCCTGCTTTATGATGACGACCATTTCTACATGGGCAGCGTCTTGGCCGAACTGCTTGTCGCTCGCGGCTGCAGCGTCCATTTCGTAACGCCCGCCGTAAAGGTTGCGGAATGGACCGACAATACGCTGGAACAGTCCGCAATCCAGCGCCGCCTTGCCGAGATTGATGTCCATATCCACCTCTCCCACGCCCCTGACACCGTTCACGCGAGCACGGTCGATCTCAGCTGTACATGGAGCGGGCGCAGAACGACTTTGGACTGCGATGCCGTGCTGATGGTGACCAGCCGCACTCCGAATGACGGTCTTTTCCAGGACCTGAAAGCAAAAGATTGGCAGGCCGCAGGCATCGCGTCGGTCAAGCTCATCGGAGACGCCGCCGCTCCTGGACCCATTGCATGGGCGACCTATGCCGGTCGGCGCTATGCCGAGGAGCTTGACGCGCCCGATCAGGGCGATGCCCTGTCCTTCCGTCGCGAAATCGCTGATCTACAGCCCGGCTCGTCGCTTTTGCCCTAAAGGAGCCTGGACCATCGACCGCGCCAGAACCGGCGTTTTGCTCCGCCGTGCTTGCACGCGTTCCAGTCCCCTTCTCACGCTCCCTTAATGCCTGTTCTGTCCACCAGCAGGTTCAACGGCCCGTCTTGTCCACGATAGGGGATGTTGACCTTACGGGTCTTCAGGCGTCGGTTGAGGATGCTGAAGTTCGGCACAGCCCAGTTCAGATTGGTAAGATTCAGCAGGCTTTCGCCGAACCCAGTCGTCTGTCCGAGCGCCATGCCAAACAGCACCTTCCGCGTCAGGCACCTCTGGATCGCGGCATTGCGGCGGTCAGGCTGCCGGCCATGTTTTTCGGTTGGGTCCGCCTTCCAGATCATGGCGGGATCGCGCCATGTCCACAGCGCACCGCGGCACTTCAGCGCTTGATTATATGCGGGCCAGTTCTTGGTTCTGTAAGTGAGGAGTGCGCGTCTGCTCCTGCCCCCCTGCTGCCATGCTCGAGCCATGAGATGATCCCTCATGAGATTTGAGCAACAGAGCCGGGGGCAGGTCAAACGCACCCTCAAACGGCGGGATCAAACACCTAATCTTCCATAATCTTCCATCACCTTGCTTAGCCGTTCCGATGCCTCGAGTGCCCCCTCCAGATAGCCACCGTGGCCCTGGGCGGTCTCGGTTGAGCCGAATTGGAGGCGGCCGTCCCAGAGGCGCGTCAAATCAGGCGAAAGCCCGAAGGCCGGGTGCCCGGCCGGCCCCGAACGGTCACGCCCAGTGGCAACTGTCGGGACCTGAGCCCAATCCATCAGCTGCGTTGCCAGCGGTTGGCCAAGGGCCGGGCCGAACATATCTTGCAACTGCGCGATTGCGTAGGTGACCGTCTCAGCTTGATGTTGGGCCCGAACCTGTGGCGGCCAGCCCACAAAACCGAACAAAGCGTAGGGGCCGCCTACCGCCGGTGAGGCATCGTGGATTTCCACCAATGGACCCTTCTGGCTGATGGCGTCGCCAGAAAGCCCGGCATCCCGCCAGTAGGGTCTGTCATAAACCGCAACAAACTTGGCCTGTCCTGCCATCCAGGTCGGTATTGCATGGGCCGCTTTCAGCGCGGCTTCGCTTAAGGCGGGCGTGAAACTGATGGTTTCGGCAGCGATCCGTGGCGGCAAGGCCAGGACGACACGACGGGCTTCGATCTTTCCGTTTGCAGATGTTGCTACGATGCGTTCGCCCGTCCGGTGTAGTGAGGTAATCGCCGTGCCCGCCATTACCCTATCGGCAGGCAACGCGCCCAAGAGGGCTTCTATGACCTGTCCCATGCCACCGGCTACGCGCAATGACCCCTCCATCGAAGCATAGCCGCGATTCCTGTGAACGGCGCCACCGCTATCTTGAAACAGGCGGTCCCCCCGGCTGAATTGCTCAAAAACCTGCAGGCCAAAGCGGCGGGTCAGCGCTTCCATCCGGTGTTGCCCCGGCCAAAACCAAGCGGGGCCGACATCAAAGCGCGCACCCGCCAGCAAGGGTGATTGAATCCTGCCGCCAAGCAAATCTTGTGCTTCGGCCAGCAGCCAATCCTGTCCGCGCGATTGCAGATGGTCCGCCAGCGACACTCCAGCCAGCCCGCCGCCTATGATAAGAACATCGGTTTTCATCAGAACGATTCTCCCATCGGGCGCAGATCCATTTCGAATGTCCAGGCAGAGCGGGGCTGTTCTGCCAATGTTAGATAGGTCTGCGCAACATCCGCCAACGCCATCATGGACTCTTGTGGGCGGGAATGAAGGGTGCGGCTGGCTATGGTATCCAGGATCCCGTCCAGCACGACATGCGCTACATGAACCCCTTTTGGCCCATATTCGCGCGCGAGTGATTGCGTCAGAGATCGCAGGCCGGCCTTGGCGGAAGCAAAGGCGCTGAATCGCGCGCCACCGCGTAACGACGCCGATGCCCCAGAGACGAGGAACGCGCCACGCCCCTCGGCAACCATTGCTGGCATCACCGCATGCGCGACATGAACCGCTGAAAGGACCATGTTGCGCCAAGCCTCTTCAAAGTCGCTGGCCTGCGTGTCTGCAAAGGGTGCAATGTGCAAGTGCGCGGTGTTGTGGATAACGAGCCGGGGGGGCCCGATGCGTGAGATCAGCCTGCTGATGGTGTCCGATACGGCAGCGGGATCGGAAAGGTCTAGTGGCAGGACCCGACCATCAGCAGCGGGATGCCGGGACAGTCCGAAAGCATCAAATCCAGCCGTATCCAGCTTTTGCAGAAGATGCGCCCCAAGACCGGGACCGCAGCCTGCGATCAAGGCAAGTGGACGCGGGCTCATGTGCGTGGTGCTTTCGGCGGATTGGCCAAATGGCCTGACTTAACCCAAAGACGCGCGCCGACAGGGCCAGCTACGGCCTCTGTCACATGCCCGGCAGGCAGGCGCAGCCAGCCGTTCGGGCCAAACTCTTCGCCTGCTTCAGCAATTCCGCCTGCCATGACAAACAGTTCCATCCCGCCGTGACCATCCAGCTTGACCCTTGAACCCGGCGGCCAGAGTTCGATGCGGACACGCTCATGCGCATCTTCATAAAGCGCGATCTCTTCTACCCCTTCGTAAACCGATGCGGTTGGCTGCCGCTCAGTGCTGGGGATCACGACTTGCGTCCGATCTGCGGGATCGAATTGCCAAAGTTTCACCAGTATAGTTGCTCCCTCGTCGGACCGTGGCGCATGGCTCGACCCGGGCGGATTACGCACATAGGTGCCAACCGGGAAGTCGCCATGCTCGTCCTGAAACACGCCTTCCAGCACCAGATACTCCTCGCCCCCGTCATGGACATGGGCGGAAAACCGGCTGCCTGGCGCATAGCGAACGATGGTCGTGGCGCGCGCGACCTCGTCTCCCATCCGGTCCAGCATCCGCCGTTCAACGCCCGGCATGGGTGACGGCACCCACGGCATCTGGGCCGCATGAACGGCGGCTCTTTGAGTGAAGTCAGCGTTCAGGTTCATTGTCGAACTCCTTTGCTTAGAGAGAAATCTTCATTCCCACCGCGATGGGTACAACCCGCTGCCCGAATCGGTGCGCAAGTGCGTTTGTGGCGCGCCAGCCTGTGCAATGACCGGGCAGGACAAGGTCAACGTCAAAGGCAGCAAGATCTTCAACTGTATCCGCAATGATCGCCTCATTGGCCCCGGAAAGGTGATAACCGCCAACCAACGCATGGATAGGAATGTCTGGAAATTCTCGCCGGGCGGCATGCAGCACGTTGACGACACCCGCATGTGAACAGGCGGTGAAGACCACCAGCCCTTTGCCAGCGACGTTCACCGCAAGGAAGCGTTCATCCATGATGAGCGGGTCGTCCTCCCAAGCCATGCCGTCGACGGTGCGGCGCATGTGGCCCGGAAAGCCACGTTCATAGGACGTGATGCGCGGGATTTCGGCCGAGATATAGAACATGTCATCAAGCGCCCAGACCGGTTGCTTCGTGAGGTGGGGCTCAGCGCCTAGGTGCATTAGCTCTGCAGGCGAGGGTATGTCACGGATCGGCATCAATTGACCGCCATGCAAAGGCAAGGCACGTTGGCGGAACATGTCTGGATGCAGATAGATCGGCAGCAGCCCACCCGGCCTGTCCTTGCGGATCAACCTGATGGCTTCGGGCAGGCCACCTGCGTGATCCCAGTGGCCGTGCGACAGGGTAATGGCGTCGATCTCGCCAAAGGCTGCACCCAGCCGGCTGCCATTGTATTCCACGGCAAAATCCACAGGTCCGGCATCAAACAGCATCGTGTGCCGCTTGGTGCCGCGCCACGCCCGCACGATCAAGGCCAGACCATGATTGGCGCAGCATTGGCACGAGCCGGAAAGCTGCTCCATCCCGGCATCTTTCAGATTCTGCCATTCGTTGACAAAGTTCGCAGGCACCGTCGACAGGCTGTCGGTCTTGTTATCGATCAGGACCAGAACTTCGATCCGGTCCACCGGTGCGGGCATGGCTGAGGGATAGGGCATTCCGATGATCCTTCATAGGGAAAACCCAGCGCAAGATTGCCTTGCGCTGGGCAGTAATCGTTAAGATGCACTCGCAAGGACATCGCGCAGCGATTCAGCCAGCGGCGGGGCCGAAGCGGGGCTTTGTCCAGTCATCAGCGCACCGTCAACAACGACGTTGGCTTCCCAGTTGGTGTTGCCAACGTAGATTGCGCCCCGGCGTTTCAGTTCGTCTTCCAACGAAAAGAGGAGGTGGTGCAGCAATTCAATCTCGGTATCTTCGTCATTCTTGAAACCAGTCAACCGCAACCCTTCGACCAGGTACCGGCCGTCCGTCAACTTCACATCGCGCAAGATGGCGGGCGCATGGCACACCATCGCCACCGGCCGATTTGATTCGTAGAACTCGCGGATCAGCTTGATAACGTAGCTGTCCGAGGCGAGGTCCCACAGCAGACCATAGCCGCCGGGGAAGAAGACAGCGTCGAAGGTACCATAGTCGATCTCGCGCAGCTTACGGGTGTGGGTTGCTGCGAACATGGCGACCGGATCACTGAAGAACCGTTCAGTATACTCAGTCGTGAACGGCGCCTTCATGCTGAGCAGGTCAATTGGCGCTGCACCACCCGATGGCGAGGCAAAGACAACCTCGAATCCTGCTTCGGTCAGGATGTAGTAGGGGGCGGCCAGCTCGGTGAACCAAGTGCCGGTCTGCTTTCCGCTGATCCCCATCTCATCGACAGATGACATGACAAGAAGTACGCGCTTCTGCTTGTTTCCGGTTTTCATATTTCTTCCTTTCGAAATGGTTAACTATCAACTGATAGATAGGTAGTATGTCTATTGCTTGCGTGCGCCGCCGTCAAGCGCTATCTATCACCTGATAGGTGAAAAAATGAAATGCGAACCAACCATGCGTCAAAGGATCGTGCAGGCTGCCGAACGGCGCGTGCGTGCGTCCGGCTTTGCCGAGATGAGCTTCCGGGACGTTGCGACGGATGTCGGCGTGAAAAGTGCCAGCGTGCACTACCATTTTCCCACCAAGGCCGACCTCGGCGTCGCCATCGTGGCTGACTATGCCACGCGCTTCTCGGAGGCTCTGGACAACATCGACACATCAGACGCGATGGGCGCGATTGACGCCTACGCCGCGCTTTATGATGTGGCACTGGTGGTAGATGAAGCTATCTGCCTGTGCGCGATCATGGGTGCGGAATCCATCGGGCTGCCGCAACCCGTGAACGAGCAGACCCGGGTCTTTTTTCAGACGAACCTTGCTTGGCTCGAGGGCCTGTTCAAGCGTCACACCGGAACCTCGCAGGCAGGGCTTGCAAGGCTGGTCGTCACAGCACTTGAGGGCGCAATCATCGTCGCCTCGAACGCACAAGACCGCAGCGTCCTTACCGATGTCACGGCAGAGTTGCGCAAGGTGGTTGCGCAGCGGATCACGCAGTAGGGATACGTCTGCGAAATCTGGACATCAAGGCCGGAACGATTCATCCTAAACCCGATCCACCTGATGCCAGAATTGAACAAAGCTGAACTGGCCCGAGCAGGGCCGTTATCGTCTGCGCAATCCGGCAAGGCCTTTGGGTAGCAAGATAACAAAGGTCGCCAAAACGAGGCCAAGCCCGATCTCTCGCCAGTCGCCAACCTCGCGCAGCCCCTCGTCGGCAATCATCAGCAAGGCGGCCCCCATCAGTGGTCCCCAGACTGTACCCATGCCGCCTACGACGATCATCGCCAGCAGGAAAAGCAGCATCGTCACAGAGAACACGATGGGCCCGACCACACCGAAATGTGCGGCATAAAAGGCCCCGGCAAGCCCAGTGAAAAAGGCAGAAAGACCAAAGACCCAAAGCTGGTATTTCAACCGACCGACGCCGCGCGACATGGCATAGCCCGGGTTGTCGCGCAGGGCGCGGAACGCGAGTCCCAGCGGGCCGCGGATCAGGTAGGCACAGAAAATCTGCGCGACCAGCAGCAGGCCAAGCCCGACATAGTAATTGCCGATGAACCACTTGGAACCCAGAACCTCACGGAAACCAAGGTCTCCAAATCGCGAAAAACCACGCACGCCGCCCAGCAGCGGCAGGCAACCCGAGGGTGGATTGGTAAAGCAGTCGGTGTCGTTGACCACGATCAGATAAATCACCTGCGCGATGGCCAGCGTCAAAAGCGCAACGTAGGGCCCCTTCAGCCGAAGGCAGGCAAAACCGATAATCAGACTGATCAGCACTGTCACGAGCGACGCGATCAGCATTGCCGGGACGATCGCCATACCGCCATAATACGCCAGCATGGCCGTGCCATAAGCACCGATTGCAAAAAGCGCCATCTGCGCCAGCGAGAAGATCCCCGCAACCCCCAGCACAAGGTTCCATTGGGTGACGACGATTCCCCAGATGAAAAAGACCGTCAGCTGCGTGACGATATAGCGCGTGCCAAACACCAGCGGCACCAGCGCCATAACGGCGACCAGGGCGACGCTGATTGCAATGTCCCGACGAAACGGAGTCATAGCCGCACCACCTGAATTTTGCCAAACAACCCTGCTGGTCGCCAGATCAGCACGGCAATCACCAACGCAAGAAGAATGGCAAATGCATATTGCACCCCGAACAGATACTGGATCAGCGCTTCAAGTACCCCCAGCGCCAAGGCCGCAAGTGCTGCACCAGAAACGTTGCCAAGCCCTGCCACCACGCAGATCACAAAGGCCTTCAGCATCGGGTCGGCTCCCATCGTCGGCAACAGGCCCGACAGCGACGATATCATAACCCCTGACAGCGCGGCCAAGGCGCCAGAAAGCATCAGGACCTGCGCATAGACCTGCCCGATTCGAATACCCATCAACTGGGCCGCATCACGGTTCTGTGCCGTGGCGCGGATCGCCATGCCCGCCCGCGTTCGCCCCAACAGCCATGCGACAAGCACCAGCATGACCGCCGCCACCCCCATAATCAGCACGTTCTGCCACGGCAGGGTGACACCCCCCAAGGCAAGGCCGCCGGGGATTTGCAAGGGTTGCGCCTTGGGTTGCGGGCCAAAAAGGTGCAGCACCAGGCTTTGCAGCACCGACCCGATGCCGATGGTGGCGATGAAAATCTGCGTCTCAAAATTGGCCGAACCCAACATCGGCCGAGTGGCAAGCAGATAGATACCAAGTCCAAGGATTGCCCCCACAATCATGGCCACCAGCATGGCAATCGGCGCGGGAAGGCCCATGGTTTCCATCGCATACATGCAGACATAACCGCCAAAAGCCAAAAGCGCGCCCTGCGCCATGTTCAGCATGTTCAGCGCGCCATAGACCAGCGCCAGTCCGATGGTCGACACCGCATACATTGCACCGATGGTCAGGCCGGACACCAAGATTTGCAGCACAACATCCATGGTCAGCCCCCCAGATACGCGGAAAGGATTTCTGGGCGTGACATGAACTCGGCTCCACCACCCGACCAGACGCAGGTGCCGTTGTCCAAAAGGTGCATCCGGTCTGCCATTTCGGCGATCCGCATGGCGTTTTCCTCGACCACCAGAATGGTACGGCCCGAACGGGCAAGGGTGGTGATGACTTCGTAAATCTGGTCGATGACGATCGGGGCAAGGCCAAGCGAGGGTTCGTCCAGCATCAACAGCTTTCCCCCCGCCATCAGGCCACGGCCAATGCCGACCATGCGGCGCTCGCCGCCAGACAAGGTGCTGGCGACCTGCAAATGCCGCTCGGCCAGTTTCGGCAGCAAGGCGAAGACCTCTTCAAGACGCGCTGGGGCGGCGGCGGCTGCCTCGGGCAGATAGGCCCCGAGCTGCAGGTTTTCCAGCACGGTCATTTCCGGAAACAGCATGTCACCCTGCGGAACATGGATGATGCCCGCAGCCACCACCTGATCGGCCCGCAGTCGGTCAATTCGCTGGCCTGCCAACCGGATTTCGCCACGCGAAGGGTGCAAAAGCCCTGAAAGCGTGCGCAGCAAAGTGGTCTTACCATGGCCATTGGGCCCGACAAGGCCCACAAAACTGCCCTCTTCGACCGCGATCGACAGATTGCGCAACACGGCCTGCGGGCCATAGCCTGCGTCGATGGCGTCCACTTCAAGTAGGTTCATTGGACGCCTCACGCAGTAAAGCAGCCAGGCGGGTAGACGCCCCTTCCCCAAGGTAGACGTCTACTACAGTGCGGTCCTTGACCAGGCCGGCGGCGGAACCTTCGTAGATCCGCTCACCATGGTGCATGATCATGACGCGGTCCGACAGTGCCACAAGAAAGCGCATCACATGTTCGATCAAAATGATGGTCACGCCGGTTGCGGCAATCTTGCGGACTGTTTCCATCATCAGATCGGTCTCGGCATGGGTCAACCCGCCCACAGGTTCATCCATCAGCAACAGCTTGGGCCGGGTGGCCATTGCACCGGCAACCATCAGCAGCTTTCGATCAAGCACCGGCAGGCCCCCAGCGGTCTGGTTCCACTTCGCCTCAAGTCCGACCAGTTCCATCGCGGCCTCAGTCGCCGCATCCATTTCTGGCGAGGCGCGCAGGCTGGGCATTACCTTGGAACTGCAGCCAAAAATCGCGCCGACGGCAATGTTTTCGCGCACGGTCATGCTGTCAAAACACGAGTTCAGCTGAAACGTCCGGGCAATCCCGGAATGGCATATGGCTTCGGGTGAGGCGTGCGTGATGTCACGCCCCTCCAGAAGAACCCGGCCCGATGTAGCCGGATTCAATCCCGACAAGACCTCGAAAAGTGTGGTCTTGCCGGCTCCGTTTGGCCCGCCAATCCCCAGAATTTCGCCTCGGCCCGCCGTAAAGCTAAGTTCCTTTACAGCGGTCAGGGCACCATACTGTTTCGTCACGCCGTCGCAGACGAGCAGAGGGGGATTGGCGGTCAAGTCTGGTATTCCTTTTTACTTGATCCAGCTTGGCATCACGAAGGAAGCCGTGTTGTAAGGCGGTGGGGCGATCAGCAACCCGCCCTTGGTTTTGTCCTGAATCTGCAAGAACTGGTGCGGCATACCGAGCGAAGGGTCTTTGGTTTCCGTCGGATAGGTATAGGCGGTGTTTTCCTTGGGGTTGAAACGGGTCGTCCCAGCCACGCCGCGCCAGATCAGGTTGCGCATCCGGTCAGCCACCTTACGGTTCTGATCGGCATTGTCCGGCTCGCCCGTACCACCGGCAAGGGCCGCGGCCGTCGCCCAAAGCATGCATCCGTCATAGGGCTGCACACCCGAGTTATGTCCAGCGTTCTCGCCAAAGCGAGCCTTGTAGCGGGTTTCGAAGGCATTGCCGATTTCGTCCTGCAAGGCACCAACCACGGTCGCATAAACCACGCCGACCGATGCATCGCCTGCCATTTCACGGAACACCGGGATCGAGGGGCCGTATTGCATGTAAACCAGTGATGGCGTCGGGTTGGCGGAAAACTGCACCATGAACTGTGCCAGATCGGCAGGCAGAAAGTGGGTCACTGCGATCACGGCAGGTGGGTCTTCGCGCAGTTTGGCCAGCGTCGGGCCCCATTCCGAGGTGGGCACGTTCACCGTCTCGAACATCGAGATTTCCCAGCCATAGTTTGCAGCCTGTTCCTTGATCGCATTGGCGATATTGGCGGAGTAAACGCCAGCCGACAGGATGACGGCCATCTTGTTGTTGCCACGTTTGTATTCCCCGCGCTCTTCCAGCCCCTGCAGGAAGGCAAGGAAGCCCGGCCCATACCAGTATTCTGCCGGGTCACCCTGGAAACTACCGAAATAGCGATCCGTGTCTGAGGCGATCAGGGCGTTGTGGCCGATGGTTGTGTCATAATGCACATAGATGATGCCGCTGTCAGCGATGGTGTCTTGCACCGCAGCACCCGAACCGATGTTGTAGCCATTAATGACGGCATGCACGCTATGGCGGTCGATCAGGCGCTGGACCGACTGCACGATGGTCGCATCGCCCATCTGCTTGGTGTCTTCGAAATAGGGCTCCAGCGGCCGGCCTAGAATGCCGCCAAGCGCGTTGATTTCTTCACAAGCCAATGTCAGGCCATTCTGGAACTCGACCCCGTCTGCGGCGGCGAAATCGGTCAGCGGTGCAGCCTGACCGACTGGAATAGGGTTGCTGTCTTGGGCGCGGGCACCGTCATTCATGGCGGCCAACATGACGGCACTTCCCGACAATGCAGCCGACCCTTTCAAAAAGGCGCGACGGCTGGGGATCACATTAGGGGCGGCTAGTTTCTTCATTCTGCATTCTCCCTTGTTTGTTATTTTGACTCTAGTTGATGCTGCCCAAAAGCCCGGCAGCTGCGTCGATTGCCGCGTTTTGGTGCGGTTGAAGGCTTTGTTGGCCCCAGTCAGCCATGAGCGGGGCCCAAGGATCATTTACATGGGTCCGGATGCCGGACATTTCCTCCAGGACGGCAAGCCCACAATAGGGTGCATAGGTGGCCGAGTAGCCCCCCTCATGTGACATCACGAGTCTGCCACCACACAGGCGATCGGCCGCTTCCATCAGCATACGGGTCATCGCACGATAGCCCTCCGAGGTGACCATCATGCGTCCCAAAGGATCGACCCCCGAGGCATCAAAGCCGGAAGGAACCACGATCAACTCTGGCCGGTAACGCTCTAGGGCCGGGATCACGACACGGCGGAATGTTTCAATATAGGCACCGTCGCCGCAGCCAGGGGGCAGTGGAATGTTAAGGTTATAGCCCTCACCCTTGCCGGCGCCCCTTTGGGCCAGCCCGCCCGAAACCGCGGGAAACAGATTGTCCTGATGGATCGACATCGTCAGCACATCGGGGTTGTCGTAGAACGCCGCCTGAGTGCCATTGCCATGATGCACATCCCAGTCCAGCGTCGCGATACGGCCAACGCCCTGCACGGCCTGTGCATTCATGATCGCAATCGCCACATTGCCAAACAGGCAAAAGCCCATGGCAATATCATGCGTCGCATGATGTCCCGGCGGGCGGACCAGCGCATAGGCATTCCGAACCTGGCCCGACAGAACAGCATCCATTGCAGCCATCGTTCCACCTGCGGCCAAAAGGCCGATTTCATAGCTTCCCGTTCCCATCGGGGTCAGCTCGCCCGCATCTCCACCACCGGTAGCACTTATCCGGCGGATTTTTTCCAAATGGGTGGGGGTGTGAAACCGCAGGATTTCAGCCTCGGTTGCTGCGCGTGGCTTGATCAGGGTGAGGCGGTCCAGAAGGCCCGAAACCTCCAGAAGGTTGCGAATCCGCCTTTTGGTTTCAGGATTTTCCGCATGTTCTCCGGGCTGAATTGTCAGCCCTGGCGGAAAGATCTGCGCCCAGTTCTGGGTGTTGTGCCAAAGATAAAGTTCATGAAAGATGAATCCAGTGGCCATGCGCCCCCCTTGGACTGATTTAGGCCAAGCTTAGGGCGTGCGTGTCCTGTGTCACTTTCCTTACGGGTAAAGGCAGATAAAAAACGCCACCCATTCGGGTAAGAATTTGCGACCTCGGCAGGTCAACGACGCACTGGCGAGTTAGAAAAACCCATCTCTCGCAGGCGAAGAACGGCTTGGGTCCGGTTGCTGACCCCAAGTTTGCCGAAGATATTCTTGAGATGCCACTTCACCGTATCCGGTGCCATTGTCATTGCCCCAGCAAGATCGCGATTGCTGAGACCCTCCGTCAGGTGTCGGACTACTTCGGTTTCCTTGGCACTGAATCGCGGTCGCGCTGACGGGGTGCGGCGCTGTGGTTCTGACGGCCGACTGGCCCCGATGATCTTGTCTACATAAGTCGCCAAGTTGCTGTGCGATTGCCAGCTAGGCATCTTTTCACGACCAAAGCGCAGTACTTCGCGCAGTTGTTCACCTTCATCTATAAGCGTGCGCAAGGCCCCCTGCCTTTGACAAATGTCCACCGCGTCGATGATTGCGGCCAAAGTAGCCAGCCCGTCGCCCATGCGGAATGCCGCAATCGACGCCAGGGTGCGCACCTGCGCCAACCGCCGATGTCTGCCGCCGTGGCGCAGTTTTTCCGACAATTTGTCGAGCACATTCAGCGATTCATCTGGGCGGCCTTCTGCAATCAGAAGGCGTGCCAGCGCCACATGTTCCATTTCGCAAGCAACGCGGCCCGCGTCCGCGGTCTTGAGCCAGTTCTCATTGACCCCACCAGCGTTTAGCACGTGACGCGCCAGAACAGTTTCGTCACGCAGGATCAACAGCCGGACCCTGTCATTCAGGGCCGTCGCAATCTGGCGGCGATAGCGGTTTTTCTTGCCCTGCCGCTCGGCCTGCTCAAGCACGGCAAGGGCCTCGTCGATGCGGCCATGGGCGGCAGCAAGACGCGCGACATGCAGCTTGCAGGCAATATCGTGAACCACCAGTCCGCTTTCTTCGATCATCGGGCGATGGCGGTTCAGCAAGGTTTCAGCCTCGTCCAACTCGTTCCACTCATACAGCAATTCGACGCGGAAGATTCCTGCCATTGCTTCGGCATAAGACCCTGGGCCCAGCAAGTCGGTCGCAACACGGGTCGCGCGGGCGAACAGCTCATTGGCTGCGGCAAGGTGGCCGGCACCTTTTTCGATCAGCCCAAGAATAAGGTCAGAATAGGCAATGCCAAAAACCGACTGCGCGTCAGCGTGATGATCGCGCGCCGTCAGACAGGCCTGTTGCGCTGATGAGAATTTCCCCAGAGAATAGAGACTGAAACCCAGAATGTTACCCATCGTCCCCTTCAGGAACGGCAAGTTGTCTGGAATTGTCGCCAAGCGCGCCCGCGCCAAGCGCGCGGCCGAGTGCGGGCGTTCAGCCGAACTGAAGACCCCAGCTGTCAGAACCGCAACTTCGGCGCTCAGAGCCCTTTCTTCTTCTGGACTTATCAGGCCTTGATTGGTCGCGACGATGAAGCTGTCTCGCGCCTTTTTCAATGAGGCCGCCGCCGAGCGCGGACGGCTTGTCTGAAACTCGATCCAGACCTTGGCCAACAGCAATCTTACATGGCTTTCCACCACTTCGGGCGGCAGGCGCGACAACCAATCGTGCACCCTCGTCAGGTGGCTTTGCCGGATAAGCGGCATGCAGCAGTCTTGCACCAGCGCGGCCGCCATGTCGGTTTCACCCGCTGCCAAAGCGTGATGGACAGCATCGGCCGAAAGCCCTCGGCTCTGTAGCCGACGCGCTGCCAGAAGGTGCAAGGACACCATGTCTTGCTTGTGCCTTTGGGACATCAAGTTGCGTAACAGCTCTGCGAACAGGTGATGATAGCGAAAAAGAGTCTGCTCCGCGTTCATTGGCACAAGGAACAGGTTCGCACTTTCAATCTCGGTCAGACGCGCCGCCGCATCTGCTTGACCGGAGACAGCTTCGGCAAGGTCAGCATCGAACCAGTCAAGGATCGATGTTCGCAAAAGAAAATCCAAAACGGGCGCAGAAAGATGGCTGATCACGTCTTGCAAAAGAAAATCAGCGATGTCCCCGGTCGCCCCTGAAAACCTGCGCAAGAACCGAGAACGGTCGGCGGTTTCTGGCATCGCAAGGCTGGCAAGCTGTAATCCGGCGATCCAGCCTTCGGTTCGATTATGCAGGGTCAAGACATCAGGTTCGGTTAGACCCAGGCTTCGGCTGTCATTCAGAAAAGACATCGCTTCGTCCAGCGTGAAGCGCAAAGACGTCTCGTCCAGCCGCACAACAAGATCGCGCATGCGCAGCGTGGCAACCTTGACCGGAACGCTGCTTCGCGTCGCCAGCAACATGCGAAAGTTCGGCGGCGCGTAGCTGAGCAAAGCATCAAGAACAGAACCGATTTCAGGTTCCTCAAGAAAATGCACATCGTCGATCACCAGGACAAGGTCACGGCGCCATGAGGATATGCCATTGACCAAACGGGTCACGATCACGTCGAGCGGCAGGTTGGGACTGGCTGCAACAAGGGCAGGAAGCGTGGCGATGATCTGGGTCGAGACCTTTGCCAGCGCCCCAATTATGTAGTCGATCAGCCGATTTGGCTCGTTCTCACGTGCACCCAAGGAAAGCCAAGCAATGTCGACACCCTGCGCCTGCGCAGTTTGGCACCATTGTGCAAGAAGGGTTGTCTTGCCAAAGCCCGCTGGAGCCGAAATGACTGCAAGGCGCCGATCCAGTACTCTATCCAATTGTTCAAGCAGCGCGTGTCGCGCCACTAGGCCCGGTAGAAGGACCGGCATCTCGAGTTTTGTATCGATGAGTAAGTGCATGAAGACAATGTGGCACGGACCATGAATTATGTGAAGATGAACCGCCCCGGGTTTATCGGAGGGTGGTTTGTTCAATGAAGAGGTATCGTCGATGCCAACATCATGCCCGCGCTCATTGGGGGCAACACCAGCGCCCCCACATTCATGATTGCCGAAAAATCTATCGGCATGATTCAACAGCACTGACCCGATGTTTCATCTTGGCCCAAATATCCACCGCGGGGCGCCCGAGTTATGGCCAGATCTATCCTGCCAGACATCGCGCTGGGAAAATTTTTCCTTCAAGGGTGTGTCTGACCTTCGTTGATGCATATCCGGCAGGGCGAAGGTCGTTTTGGCACTCGGTTGCGGTGAAAGCATCAAGCAAGGTTGCGACCTGTCACCATAAGGTTTCGACTGTGCGGTCATCGGGCTTTCGGAACAAGGCCTTGAGCTTGGCAAAGACCATTTCGATGGGGTTCAGGTCCGGGTTACAGGGTGGCAAGACCAGCAGATGCGCGCCCGCACTGCGGATCCGTTTGCGGGCAGACCTTTGTGGTTGCCAAGATTGTCGGCGATGACCACATCGCCGGGCACCAGTATCAGGGCAAGGCAGCTTTCGACCCAGGCAATAAAGGCATCCCCGTTGATCGGCCCGTCCGAAAAGGAAGGTCAGGCGACCTGTACGCCAGGCGGTGCCAGTTCCGCCGTGAGGGCGCGCATTGTCAGGTCAGGCTTGTCTCGGCCAGCCACTCCCCGGCATCAAACCGCCGCGCCAACCGTCCCCCCGTCCTCCAAGTTTCGCGCGACCCGCGACCTGATCTCCATAGACATTGGCAACATCACGCTCCTCCCAATCATCTGTTGGAACGTGACGCACGAAACCGTGCCATCGGGACTCCACATGCCGATTCAAGCTGGAGCAGACAGGCTTCAGGCGTCCAGATTCTCGACGTTGAGAGCATTGGCCTGAATAAACTCACGACGTGGTTCCACCACATCGCCCATCAGCTTGGAGAAGATGTCATCGGCATCCGCCAAATCGTCGATCTTCACCTGCAACAATGTGCGCGCTTCGGGGTCCAGCGTAGTTTCCCACAGCTGTTCGGGGTTCATCTCGCCCAAACCTTTATAGCGTTGCAGGGTCAGGCCCTTTTCGCCTTCGGCCAAAATCGACTTCAACAGGTCAATCGGACCATAAACCATCTGTTCGCGATCCTTGCGGACCAGACGGCCAGGGGTGGCATAGACGTCGCTATGTTGGTTGGCCAGATTGGCCAAACGTCGCGCCTCGCCCGAGCGCAGCACCGCGCCGTCCAGCGTGCGCAACTCCTCAACCCCGCGCAGAATGCGGCTGAGGCGAATGCCATGTTCTTGCGTGATGCGGCCGGTCCAGCCCTTTTCATACTCGACCGCCACCAGATTAAGCCGCGCCGACACTGCGTCGGCCACTGCTTGCAGATCAGCGTCGGCCCGGCCTGCGTCAAAGGCTCCGGCAAGTGCGGCCTGTTCAAGGATGGGACGCGGGTAATGGGTGGGGAAACTGTCAAGCGCCTTGCGGAAGGCGCGGGCGGCTTCGACCACGCGGGCCAGATCGGCCCCGGCAATTTCCTCGCCAGTCTGCAGCCGCAGAACCGCGCCTTCGATGCCCATTTCAACCAGGTAATCTTCCAAAGCCGCCTGATCTTTCAGGTAAACCTCGGACTTGCCGCGGGCCACTTTGTACAAAGGCGGTTGGGCGATATACAGATAACCGCCCGCAATCAGCTCGGGCATCTGGCGGAAGAAGAACGTCAACAACAGCGTGCGAATATGCGCGCCGTCCACGTCGGCGTCGGTCATGATGACGACCTTGTGGTAGCGCAGCTTGCCGATGTTAAACTCATCGCGGCCAATTCCGGTGCCCAGCGCGGTGATCAGCGTGCCAATTTCTTGACTGCCCAACATGCGGTCAAACCGCGCGCGTTCGACGTTCAGGATCTTGCCACGCAACGGCAAAACCGCCTGATTGCTGCGTGAGCGGCCCTGTTTGGCCGATCCGCCAGCGCTATCACCTTCAACAAGGAAAATCTCAGACTTCGACGGATCGCGCTCCTGACAATCGGCCAACTTGCCAGGCAGGGACGCTACATCCAGCGCCGTCTTGCGCCGCGTCAACTCGCGCGCTTTGCGGGCGGCCTCGCGGGCGAGTGCGGCTTCGATAATCTTGCCGACGATGATCCTGGCGTTGGCGGGGTTTTCTTCAAACCATTCCGCCAGCTTTTCGTTGACCAGATTTTCCACCGCCGGACGCACCTCGGAGGATACCAGCTTGTCTTTGGTCTGGCTGGAAAACTTGGGGTCCGGCACCTTGACCGACAACACGCAGGTCAGACCCTCGCGGGCATCATCACCGGTAAAGTCGATCTTTTCCTTCTTGGCGATGCCGCTCGTTTGGGCATAGGCGTTGATCGTGCGGGTCAGCGCGCCACGGAAACCGGCCAAATGCGTGCCGCCATCGCGCTGCGGGATGTTATTGGTAAAGGGCAACACCATTTCGTTGTAACTGTCATTCCACCACATCGCGACTTCAACAGTGATGCCTGCACGCTCCCCGATCATATAGATCGGGTCCGCCATGATCGAGGTCTTCGACCGGTCGATATACTTTACAAACTCCCGCACGCCGCCGTCGTAGTAAAGCTCGGTGCGCAGGGGTTCGGCGGGGCGCTCATCCTCGATCATGATCCGCACGCCAGAATTCAGAAAGGCCAGTTCGCGCAACCGGTGTTCCAGCGTCTTGAAGTTGTATTCAAGGTTCGAAAAGGTGGCCTCAGGGATATTGGTCTTGGCCGATGCCAAAAACCGCACCTCGGTGCCGCGCATGCCGGGGGCAGGGCCCACCTCATGCACATGGACCACACATTCTCCATGCTCAAAGCGCGCGCGATATTCGGTGTCATTGCGCCAGACCCGCAGCTCAAGCCATTCCGACAGCGCGTTCACCACAGAAACGCCCACACCATGCAGACCACCCGAGACTTTATAGGCATTGCCACTGTCATCGGTGTTGTTGAATTTACCGCCCGCGTGCAGCTGTGTCATGATGACCTCAGCGGCCGAGACGCCCTCTTCCTTGTGCATATCCACCGGAATGCCGCGCCCGTTGTCGCGCACTGAGACGCTGCTATCGGCGTGGATTTTCACAGTGACAGCCGTTGCATGGCCGGCCAGTGCCTCGTCGATGCCGTTATCGACCACCTCATAGACCATGTGATGCAGGCCCGACCCGTCGTCGGTGTCGCCGATATACATGCCAGGGCGCTTGCGGACTGCCTCTAACCCCTTGAGAACTTTGATGGAATCGGCGCCGTAGCTTTCCGGCTTTTTGGGCTCTTCGGCCATGTGGTCTCTATCCCTTGAATTGTCCGCGACTTATAGCGGTTCAGGGGGGCAATGTCACGTCTTGGACACAAGATTTGGTGGTCAAAGGAAGGGAATAACCAAAGCCACGGCAATCAACAGAGCGCCCGAAAACACGTTCAGTCGCCGAACCGATTCGGGGCTTTGCATCAGTTGCCGGGCGCGGTCGAGAAACAGTGCCAGCACCAGATTTCCCGCCATCGGAATGAGCGCGGAGACCGAAATGATAAGGGCCGTGTCCACCGCTGTCAGCGTGCCAAGGGTGAAGAACCCCGGCAGTGCGCCCATGTAGAACAAGATGGCCTTTGGGTTGCCGATGACCGCTGCCAAGCCCACGGAAAACCCAGCCCAGATGCCGGGCTTGGTCAGCCGACTGTCGGCCCCACCCAGGCTGCCCGATTTGCGGATCAGCATCACGCCCATCGCCAGAAAAATCACCGCCGCCGCCCAGCGCAACAATGACAGGATGTCGCCATAAGTGCTTTCCACCCAAGACAGGCCCAAGATCGCCAGCAAGGGCCAAATCAGATCGCCCAAGGCTACGCCCACGGCCAAAGGCCAGGCCGCCGCCATGCCGCCTGACAAGGCCCGCGCCAGCAAGGCCACCCAGACCGGGCCGGGAACCGCCCAAAGCCCCGCCATGCCAAGGGCATAAAGACCCAGTTCCACCCACGAGATCGTCATTCGGAAATCCTAGACATTCCATGGACATCACTGACCGTCACCACCGATCCCCGTTCGCCCATCGCCTCAAACAGCGCGGCCTCGGTGCCGGTCATGATCGCCTGCGCCCCTAACGCACAGATCTCGTCATAAAGCGCGGCGCGCCGGGAAATGTCCAGATGCGCGGCCACCTCGTCTAGCAAGATCACAGGCGCGCGGCCCAGATCCGCCGCCAAGGCACGGGCGTTGGCCAAGATCAAGCTTATCAGCAGCGCCTTCTGCTCTCCGGTCGAACACTGCCCCGCCTCGACGTCCTTTGAGGCATAGACTGCGCGCAGATCGCTTCGATGGGGACCTTGCAGGGTGCGGCCTGCGGCCATGTCGCGCCGCCGCCCCTCGGCCAAGGCCAGCGCCAGATCCTCAATCGGCAGATCAGGCTCCCCATCCGGCCCGGTCAGCGAAAGGTCAGCTCGGGGAAAGGCCGAGCCGCCGTCCTGGGCCTCGGCCAGCCGGGCCAGTGCTGTCTGCCGGTTCGCCGCAAGCGCGGTGCCAGCCTCCACCATCTGTGCCTCGAGCGCGCGATACCAGCGCGCATCAGTCACTTGATCCTTCAAAAGGCGATTACGGTCGCGCATCGCCTTTTCATAGGCCAGCGTCACATCAGCATGATCGGGCATGAACGACAGGGCGATACGGTCCAAAAACCGCCTGCGCCCCTCAGCCGCCTCGATCCACAGCCGGTCCATCGCGGGCACCAGCCACAAGATCCGCAGGATCCGCCCAAGGCCCGTCTGCGGCGCAGGCTTGCCGTCTATCCGCAGACTGCGCGGCTCGCCGGGTTCCGCCCCCGTCTCAATGTCATGATCCGCATTAATCCCCGCGACCTGGGCGCTGATCTTCCAACCAACCGCCTCGGGTCGCCGCGCCAGATCTTCCAACGCTGCACGCCGCAAACCTCGCCCCGGGGACAACAGCGACACCGCTTCGAGAATGTTGGTTTTGCCTGCGCCATTCGGCCCCACCAAAGCCACAGGCCGACCGTCAAACGCCAGACGCGCCGCCTTATGGCTGCGGAAGTGCGATAGGGTCAGCGATGATATGGCAAGCCCACTCAACGCCAACCCCTTTCATCTTGGTAGAAATACTCTGGGGTCCGGGGGGAACCCCCGGGGCCCGTCACACGCGCATCGGCATCACGACATAGACCGCGCTCATGTCATTGCCTTCGCGCATCAAGGTCGGATCGCCCGAAGAGTTGAACAGGAACACGGCATTCTCGCGGTCAACTTGGCTTGCGATTTCGAGAAGATACTTGGCATTAAAGCCAATCTCCAAACGTTCATCGGCATAGGCCACGGCAAGTTCTTCCTCGGCCGCCCCAGAATCGGGCGCGTTCACCGACAGGACCAGCCGGTCCTCATCCAAGGACAGCTTGACCGCGCGCGAACGCTCTGAGGACACTGTGGCCACTCGGTCAACGGCCTTTGCGAACTCGGTCGCGTCCACTTCCAGCCTCCGGGTGTTTCCGGTGGGGATCACACGGGTGTAATCGGGGAAGGTACCATCGATGACCTTAGAGGTCAGCATGATGGCGGGCGTGGCAAAGCGCACCTTGGTTTCGCTGACTGAGACCGCAATCTGCGCCTCATCGTCATCCAAAAGCTTGCGCAATTCGTTCACCGTCTTGCGCGGCACGATCACGCCGGGCATACCGGCCGCCCCTTCGGGCAAAGGCGCGTCAATCCGCGCCAAACGGTGGCCATCGGTTGCCACGCAGCGCAGCACCGGCCCCGTGTCGCCAGTTGCGGTGTGCATATAAACCCCGTTCAGGTAATAGCGGGTCTCCTCGGTCGAGATGGCGAATTTCGCCTTGTCAAACAGCCGCCGCAGCACTGCTGCGGGTGCCGAGAAATTCGACGAATACTCCGAGCTTGCCATAACCGGAAAGTCTTCGCGTGGCAGCGTCGCCAGATTAAAGCTCGACCGACCCGCCGTGATGGCCAAACGGCCCGAGGCAGCGTCTTCGGTCAGATTGATCAGCGCCCCATCCGGCAGCTTGCGCACGATCTCATGCAGCATCACCGCCGAGACGGTGGTGGCACCCGCCCGTTCCACCATGGCGGCGGCACGGTCAACCACTTCGATATCCAGATCGGTCGCGCGGAAGGACACCTGCGCGCCCTCGGCCTCGATCAGCACATTGGCCAGGATCGGAATTGTATTGCGGCGTTCCACCACCGACTGGGCCTGTGCCAGCGCTTTCAACAGCGTGCCGCGTTCAATCGAGAGCTTCATTCCTACCATCCCCTCGCCACCCTGTCACAAAGGACAAGGGACCGATCCGGCAAGCGCCGGTTACATACGTTTTCATGACATTGCGGGGCTTTGTCGGGCCCGTCAAGGGCCCGCCGCGATCAGCCCTGCAACAGCCGTTTTAACAGATTGAGATCGTCGTTCAGCTGGCTGTCGGTTGCCATCAGTTCCTCGATCTTTTTCACACCGTGCATGATGGTGGTGTGATCGCGCCCCCCAAAACGGCGGCCAATTTCTGGCAACGAGCGCGGGGTCAACTGCTTGGCCAGATACATCGCCACCTGACGAGGCCGGGCGATGTTGCGCGGGCGTTTGGGGCCGATCATATCGGACAGGCGAATGTTGTAGTGTTCGGCCACCTTGCGCTGGATTTCTTCGATGGTCAGCTTGCGGTCTGAGGCGCGCAGAATATCGGCCAAGCAGTCCTGCGCCAATTCAAGTGTGATCTCGCGGCCCACCAGAGAGGCAAAGGCGAAAAGGCGCGTCAGCGCGCCTTCAAGCACACGGACATTCGTCGTGATGCGATGCGCCAAGAAGTCCAGAACGCCTTGGGCGATCTGCAAGCCGGGATATTGCTGGCGGTAGAACTCAGCCTTTTGCTGCAAAATCCCAAGGCGCAATTCGTAATCCGTCGGATGCAGATCGACGACAAGTCCGCATTGCAGGCGGCTTTTAATGCGATCTTCCAGATCCTTGATTTCGCCCGGCGCGCGGTCAGCGGAAATCACGATCTGTTTGTTTTGATCAACCAACGCATTGAAGGTGTGAAAGAACTCTTCCTGCGTGCTGTCCTTGCCAGCGATGAATTGCACATCATCGACCATCAAAACATCGACCGAACGGAAAATCTCTTTGAAGTCCATGATCTGCTTGTCACGCAAGGCTTGGACAAAGCGATACATGAACTGTTCGGCTGACAAATACAGCACCCGCAGATCGGGTTGGCGGGCGCTCAGTTCATGGGCAATGGCGTGCATCAGGTGGGTCTTGCCAAGACCGACGCCACCATAAAGGAAAAGCGGGTTAAAGGTGACCGGTCCGCCTTCTGCGACCCGGCGGGCCGCAGCATGCGCAAGCTCATTTGGCTTTCCGACGACAAAGCTGTCGAACGTGAAACGCGCATCCAGCGCGGCACCGGGCAGGTCATCATCTGAACCCGGCCGACGCTGTGAAAGTTTCGGCCGTGCCTTTACCGGCGCGGCCATGCTGCGCGGAGCAGCCGCATGGGCTGAGGGCACAAAGAACTCAAGCCGCGACACCTCTTGGCCAGTGTCGTTCAGATGCTTGAGAATGTGGTCAGAGAAATTCCGAGCCACCCAGTCGCCGAAAAAACTGGTGGGGACTTCGAAACGCGCCAAGGGACCCCGCAACTCAGCCAAACGAATCGGCTCGATCCAAGTGGTATAGTTGTTGCGGCCGATGCGCTTGATCAGGTCTTCGCGCAGCTTGCTCCAGGCCTCGTTTGTCATTCGTCTTCCGTCCCCGGCCTTTCCGGATAAAGTCCGGCGGCACTTTGATATTGTTGCTTCACCATTCATAGCGAAACCAGACCACACAGGACCGAAAGGCATGGTCGGCTTGTCCAACGGGACAGACATGACGCATGTGACACGGCTCAACCAATAACACACCAGAAACCGCTCTGATGCGTTATGGTTCAGCTTTCTTCAGACTGCACAAGCGGCAGACTGATTAACGCAATGATCTAGAACGACTTTTATTTAGTCTCTTCATGATCGACCACAGCAAGGCAGGTAAAGCCGGGGTCATCATGTCGTTCAAGGTTGCGTCATGTTCCCCAAGTGATCGTGAATCGCAGGCCCAAGCTAGCAACCTGCATTGATGGGGCGCAACTGATCTATGCGCTTGACAGGGTTTGACCTGCGCGAATCCCCTCGGCTGTGCAAAACGGCAACGCAGGGCCCGGTGAGGCCCTGAAAAGAGCGAGCCCGGAGCTTGTATTCATTAAGGAAAAAGGGGCGCTTCCCTACGGAAGCGCCCCTCCAAACCGAGAATCGGTTAAGGTCAGATCAGGCCTTCGGCGCAGCCAGCGCTTTGACGCGCGAGGTCAGGCGCGACATTTTGCGCGAGGCGGTGTTCTTGTGCAGAACGCCCTTGGTGACGCCCCGCATCAGTTCGGGCTGGGCGGCAGCCAAAGCGGTGGCGGCGGCATCAGCGTTGCCCGATGTCAGGGCTTCTTCGACCTTGCGAAGGAAGGTGCGGATTCGCGAGCGGCGGGCTTTGTTGATGTCCTGACGGACCTCGGCCTGACGGACGCGCTTTTTGGACTGGGCGGTATTTGCCATGGGCTGAACTCTCTTGGGTCTTGTGTCTATCTGATCGCACGAAAACCCCCAAGCCCCCTTCCGATGGAAAAGGAATCGTTCACGCCAATAGCGGGCCCACGCGCATGTGGGGCGGCAGTTAGCCCCCCCAGCCGGTAAATGCAACCAAAATCAGCGATCGCGGAACTGCGGTTGGCGCTTTTCGATAAAGGCGGCCATGCCTTCTTTCTGGTCTTCTGTGGCAAAAGCGGCGTGAAAGGCACGGCGTTCGAACAAAAGCCCCTCACGCAGGGTGGTTTCCAACGCGCGATTCACCGATTCTTTCACAGTCATCGTGATGACCGCCGATTTCTCGGCAATTTTTGCAGCGCATTTCATCGCTTCATCGCGCAACTGGGCAGCAGGCACCACGCGGCTGACCAACCCTGCACGCTCGGCCTCAACCGCATCCATGAAACGGCCGGTCAGGTTCATGTCCATCGCCTTGGCCTTGCCCACCAGCCGCGTCAGACGCTGGGTGCCGCCCATACCAGCGACGATTCCAAGGTTGATTTCAGGCTGGCCAAATTTGGCGGTATCGGCGGCGATGATGAAATCGCACATCATGGCGAGTTCGCAGCCGCCCCCCAGACAGTACCCAGCAACAGCGGCGATCACGGGTTTGCGGGCGCGGGAAATCGCCTGGGCTTCGGGGCCGAACAGATCGTCAAAATAGACATCCACATAGGATTTCTCGGCCATTTCGCGCACATCTGCCCCGGCGGCAAAGGCCTTGTCAGACCCGGTCACCACAATGCAGCGGATCTTGTCGTTGCGGTCAGCGGCGGTGATGGCCTCGGCCAGTTCTGACATCAGCTTGATGTTCAGCGCGTTCATCGCGTCGGGACGGTTCAGCCGGATGAGGCAAGTGTAATCTTCGATTTCGACGATCAGGGTTTCATAGGCCATGGCAGTGGCTCCTGTGGTTTGATGCGCGGACTCCTAGCAGTAACGTAGGCGTTAGCAAGTCACCTCTGGCAGGTGGGGCAATGAAAAGAGGAACGGCCCGATTGCACCGTGCGGGCGATCAGGCTTTTGCATCCAGGGGTGACGCAGACTTCACCTTCGCGGCCATAAACACGGAAGGTATGCTGAAAATATCCAAGCTCGCCATCGGCTTGGCGGTAATCGCGCAGCGATGATCCACCCGCCGCAATTGCCTCGGACAGGACATCGCGGATGATCGGCACAAGGCGGGCCACCTCGCGCGACGTCACGTTGCGAGCCAAGCGAAGCGGGCTGATCTGTGCCCGGAAAAGCACTTCGCAGACATAGATGTTGCCCAGACCAGCGACATTGTGCTGGTCAAGAAGCGCCGACTTTATCGGCGTGGCGCGCGCCTTCAGGCGGGCCGCCAGATGGGCCTCATGAAAGTCATTTCCCAAGGGTTCGGGGCCGATCACTGCCAGCAGTGGGTGGCTTTCCGCGCTGGCGGTGGTCAAAAGATCCATCGCACCAAAGCGACGAGCGTCGTTGAAGGTCACGCGCGCGCCGCCCTCCATGTCCAGTACCACATGGTCATGCTTGGCAGGCGCAGGATGGTGATGGTGAAACTGGCCTAACTGCGCGCCCGAAATCAGCATCCGGCCCGACATGCCTAGATGGATCAGCAGGCTTTCGCCTGTGGACAGGTCAGCCAGAATGTATTTGGACCGCCGCCGCAGCCGCAAAACCTGCGCGCCCGTCAACCGTTCGGCCATGCGTGGCGGAAAGGGCCAGCGCAGATCAGCGCGGTTCACGGCGGCCTGTTCAATCCGCCTGCCCTCCATCACCGGCAACAGCCCCATGCGGACGGTTTCAACTTCGGGAAGTTCGGGCATGCGACCTCGTGCCGGCATTGAGGGTTTAGGGCTTCCCCCCTATAAGGTGCGCAACCCCACGGAAGGCAAGACCCGATGACCGCGCCGCAAACCGACGACAGCACCACCCATTTCGGTTTCCAGACCGTCCCCGAGGGCGAAAAGGCGGGCATGGTACATGGCGTATTCAGCCGGGTAGCGTCGAAATATGACGTGATGAATGACTTGATGAGTATGGGCATCCACCGGGTCTGGAAAGACGCCATGATGGATTGGCTGGCCCCGCGTCCGGGCCAACGGCTGTTGGATGTCGCGGGTGGCACGGGCGATGTGGCGTTTCGGTTCTTGAAACGCGCACCGGGGGCGACGGCGGTGGTCTGCGACATGACCGAACCGATGCTGATCGAGGGCCGAAAGCGTGCCGAAGCCGAGCAGATGGCCAGCAGCCTTGATTGGATTGTGGGTGACGCAATGGCGCTGCCATTTGAGGACAATTCCTTTGACGTTTACACCATCAGCTTCGGCATCCGGAATGTGGTGCGGGTGCCTGACGCGCTGAAAGAAGCCTACCGTGTGCTGAAACCAGGTGGGCGGCTCATGGTGCTGGAATTCAGCCAGATTCCGAATGAGCTGATGCAAAAGGCCTATGATCTTTATTCGTTCAACGTGATTCCGGTGATGGGGCAGATCGTGGCAAATGATCGCGAAAGCTATCAATATCTGGTCGAATCCATTCGAAAGTTTCCAGATCAGGAGACGTTCCTTGGCATGATCCGGGCTGCTGGTTTTTCCCAAGCCAAGTATCGCAATCTGACCATGGGCATTGCGGCGCTTCATTCAGGCTGGAAGATCTGATGCGGGGTCCGCACAACATCTGGCGGTTGATCCGCACAGGTGCCACGTTCGAGCGCAGCGGGGCGATGGATGTGGTGCTTGAGGCGCTGGAGGCACCCGCCCGCCTGCGGTTTGCGGCCTGGCTTTTGGGCTGGCCGTTCAAGTGGCTGGGTCTGCGAGGCGATCCAGCGCTGCCTCCCGTGACGCGGGCGCTCACGGCACTGGGTCCGGCCTACATCAAATTTGGACAGATCCTTTCGACCCGGCCCGATATCGTTGGCGAGGATTTGGCCGAGCAGTTGAAATACCTGCAGGACAAACTGCCGCCGTTCTCGATGGAAGAGGCACGCGCCATGGTTGCGGCCGAACTGGGCGCACCGGTTGAGATGCTGTTTTCCGAGTTCTCGGACCCAGTCGCGGCTGCGTCGATTGCGCAGGTGCACCATGCCCGAGTGATGGCGACCGACGTTGAGGTCGCCGTCAAGGTGCTGCGCCCCGGGATCGAGCGGGCCTTTCGCCGGGATCTTGATGCGTTCTATCTTGCGGCACGGACGATTGAATACCTTGCCCCGTTCTCGCGACGCCTGCGTCCTGTGGATGTGATCGCTCATTTCGAAGGCGTGGTGATGGGAGAGTTGGATCTGCGGCTCGAAGCCTCGGCCGCGTCAGAGTTTGCCGAAAACACCAAAACCGACGAAGGGTTTCAGGTTCCGGTGCCGATTTGGGGATTGTCCGCGCGGCGCGTGATGACGCTGGGCTGGGCCGAAGGCATTTCCCTGTCTGACAACGCCGCAATTGATGCAGCCGGACATGATCGGGTGGCTTTGGGCGCGCGCGTGTTGTCCTTGTTCCTGAGCCATGCCCTGCGCGACGGATTGTTTCACGGCGACATGCATCAGGGCAATCTGAAGGTGGCCGCGAATGGCGATATCATCGCTTATGATTTTGGGATCATGGGGCGGATCGATGATTATACCCGCCGGGTCTACGCCGAGATTCTTTATGGCTTTATCCGCCGCGATTACCGCCGGGTGGCCGAGGTTCATTTTGAGGCGGGTTATGTGCCCGCTGATTACGACATCGATGAATTTGCCCGCGCGCTGCGTGCGGTTGGCGAGCCGATTTTCGGGATTGAGGCCAACAAGGTTTCCATGGCGCGGCTTCTATCCTTCTTGTTCGAAGTGACCGAGCGCTTCGGCATGGAGACGCGGACCGAGCTGATCCATTTGCAGCGCACCATGGTCGTGGTCGAAGGTGTGGCGCGGTCTTTGGATCCGCATATCAACATCTGGCAGGTCGCAAAGCCGGTGGTCGAGGGGTATATCAGCCGCAACCTTGGTCCGCTGGCGCTGTTGCGTGATCTGGCGCAGACCGCGCGGGTGCTGGCCCGGTTTGGCCCACGTCTGCCCCATCTGGTTGAGGCGGCACTGATCGCACAGGCCGATACGCCGCCCCCGATGAAGCCACCCCGCACCCGTCTCAGGCTGGCGCAGGCGGCTTTGGCGATTTTGCTTCTCGCGGGTGGCTTTTGGTTGGGCCGCCTTGTGTAACGCCAGAGCGATCGCAGGTCAGGATGTTGGCGCAGTTTGATTGGGCACACGCAGCGCGGTGATGGAAGAGGAGGGCACTTCGACCCCGCCTTCCAGCACCAATGTCGCCCCTGTTGGCCCATTGCGCGCCTCGATGATGCGGGCATAAGCTTCCACCGGGCTCTCCCCCAACCGTGTTTCGCCTGAAAAGCTTTCCAGCGATAGCGTGTAACGCCCTTCGGGCAGCGGATCGCCCGCCGCATCACCGCCAAGCCAATCATAAAGCCCCGGCGTGGTTGGCACCTCCTCGCGCGAGACAAGCGCACCTGATGCGTTGCGCACAACCAGAACGGCGCGATCGGCACCAATGGCGGGGGAAAGTTGCATGGTCACCGGATCACCATCCATCCAGACCGGCGCATTCGCCCGCGCCTTTTGCCCGACCCAGCCGGCGAGTTGTGACATGCCTAAGACCGCCATTTGGCTTCCAAGGCTGGACAGTAGATCATTGGTGCGCATCTGCTGTTCCACCCCAGAAAAGGTGGCGAGTTGGGTGGCGTAATCGGCTGAATCAATCGGGTTCAACGGATCTTGGTTCTGCATCTGCGCGGTGAGCATCTTGAGGAAGGTATCAAAGTCCGACGAGATGCGCGGTTTGGACGTTGCAAGAGTTGGGGGGGTGCCTGGCGGGGGGGTGATCGCAGAAGTGGTCATGGGCAACTCTCCTAAAGGCGCAGGTCAAGGCCGGCGACGGGCGCTGTTGGCCGGTGTTTCTGTATCAGGCTGGCAGGTGGTGTCGGTTCGGGGCCTTTATCCTCGGTCCAAGCTGGGCCATCCTTTGCCGGTGGGTGCTGACCCTCGGCCCAATCGCCGAAAGACAAGTTTCCCGCCTGTACCCCCGCTTGCCGAAGCTCAGCCATCAGTTCGGGAAGGTGACGACGGATAAGATCCAGCGTCTCAGGCTCCTCTGCCGATACGGTGATCGCCAGCCCAGCCCCCTCGGGACGCATGTCGAAGTGGACGCGGCCCAGTGTTTCGGGCGTGAGGGTCAACTCGATTCGACCGGGTGCGTCGGCGGCAAGACGCACCAGCGCGACGGTGACCTGTTGCACCGGGCTTTGTGGGGCATTGGGCATTGTGGTGCCGGGTGATCCCGTACTCGGCAGGGTGGCGGGAGGAGCGGGTTGTAAGGTGACGGCCGGATCGCCCGGTGGCGCTGCCTCATCTGCGGTAACCGGGGTGATCTTGCTGATGACCTCGGCTGCGGCGACGGGTGCGGGCAGAACGGGCACCGGCTCAATCGTCGCTGCGGGCTCTTTGGGCGTAGATGGGGGTGGAAGTGCCAAGGACGTTGGTATCGCGGCAACCGGGAGGGCATTTGCAAATGGTGTCTCGGCCAGTTTGGACAGGGTGGGCGTAGCAAGTACCATCCCAACCGCAGGATCGATGCCCAAGGACGGGACCGCTGTCAGCCGAAGGCTATGCTCTTGCACTGAGGGATGATGTGGCCTTGCAGGGGCCGCCGTCCTGCTATCCATTTGATCTGTAAAGATCATGCGCATGTGCGGCGTCGGAGTTTGCGATGATGCTGTTTGGATACGAAGGTGACCCGCCACCGTTTGCATGACAGGCAGGGCGATCTGCCCGGTGTTAACCCAGGTGTTGACCATGTCAAGGCGGGCGATGGGATTGGACGGATCTGTCGGCGCTTGGATTGGCTGCGGCGCGATCACAGAAGCCTGCTTTGCCTCGGCAGGTTCGGGCATACCAATTGGCGCGGTTGCCGCCACCGTCTTGGGCACCTCATTTGACGCACCTTCCTTGGCTGTCCCGTCGGTCAAGGCCATGGCCGGGCTGGGTGTGGCGTGCTGGTCCGGGCTTGATATCGCGGCGCCCTCTGTTGCGACCCGTGTCCCGTCTGGCGTCGCCTGTGCATCCAAAGGAAGTGGAATGCCATGATACATAGGCCTTCGCGCCACGGTCTGGGTTGGCCATGGTCCCTGCGGCAGGTCGTCTGCTTTAGGCGGCAGTTCATCCTGCAGCACGGTCGCCGGGGCGGGGAGCTTGGGCGGGACCTGCATGGTAGGAGCGTCCATCGCCACAGCGACCAGCCCTGGTTGGGGCTGCACGGGCCAAGGAACGCCGAGTGAGATGGGCGGCGCCTCTAGCTCGGCGCCAACCTCTTTGACCAAAGGTTGCAAACCAGGCTCAGTTGCGGGGTCGGTTTGTCCAAACGTCTCAAGAAACAGCGCTGGATCAAGATCCAGCATCTGGCGGTCAAGCAGCATTGGTCTTTGACCATGAATGGTTGGACCGGGTCTAACAGACAGGATGTCTGGCATTGCGCTGTGCATGGGGTCTCCGACTTCTGCCGATACTGCTCCCTTATTGCCTGACGACAGTTACCGGCTGTTTACCGCGACCCCCCATAATCGGGAAAATTGAACATAAACGAGGGTGAGATGATTCCGCCGCTGTCGATTTCCGCCACCCCGCCCCAGGCGCGTGGCCAGACAACCGCCATGCTGATGGAAACAGCGAAAGAGCTTGAGGCAGTTTTTCTGTCAGAAATGCTGTCTTTTTCAGGGCTTGGGACCGCCTCGGCCGAGTTTGGGGGCGGGATGGGCGAAGACCAGTTCGCTTCATTCCTGCGTGATGAACAGGCGCGACTGCTCGTCGAACGCGGCGGTATCGGGCTTGCCCAGACCATCTTCGAATCGCTTGTGTCGCAGACCAGGGAGGCCACGCATGACACCGCTTGAAACGCTTTTGGAGGACATGGCGGAGCGTGTCCGTCGGGCAGATTTTTCCACCCTGGCCCTCTTGGCGCCGCAGCTTGAGACGGCGCTCACTGGGTTGGGGGGCGCGGTTGACCCAGCCGCGATGGGCCGACTGCGGCGCAAGGCCGAAGAGAATGCCCAGCTTTTGGAGGCAGCGCGGCGGGGGTTGCGGGCTGCGCGCCGCCGGATCGAAGAAACCCGCCGCGCCGGGGCCGCCTTGCAAACCTATGATGGCAAGGGCCGACGGGCCGAGATCATCCCCGGCGGCCCAACCGCCGGACGGTTCTAGCGTCGACGCCGTTCGGTCAAATGCCGTGTAATTCGCAGGTCGTTGTTATGACTCTGTTAGCAGATCTGGCCCTTCAATGGCCCTGCATCCCATGAGGGGGTGGCGCGTCGGGAAGATCGCCCGCTGCAGTGGACAGAAGGCCTTTCAAGCCACGGCATCTTGCCGGGGCGCAACCCGCCTTGCGCAAAGCGCAGGCAGCTCGCAAAGGATGAGGACATGTCGTCCATTCTTACCAATACAAGTGCCATGGTCGCGCTGCAGACCATGAAGAGCATTAATGCCAACCTGAACCGCACACAGCAGGAAATCTCGACGGGCAAGACCGTTGCGACGGCTAAGGATAACGCGGCCGTCTGGGCCATCTCGAAAGTGATGGAATCGGATGTGAAGGGTTTCAAAGGGATTTCTGATAGCCTGTCTCTGGGGTCTTCAACCGTTGCAGTGGGTCGCAAGGCCGCGGAAACGGTGACCGAGCTGCTGACGGAAATCAAAGGCAAGATCGTGGCCGCGCAGGGCGAGAACGTTGACCGGACCAAAATCCAGACCGATATTGAAGGTCTGCGCGAGCAGATCAAGACCGTGGTCGGTTCGGCGCAGTTCAACGGCCTTAATCTGGTGAACAACAACGCTACAGTGAATGTTCTGTCTTCGCTGGATCGCAGCAGTTCAGGCGTTTCGGTTTCCAGCATTGCAGTTTCGGGGCAGGATCTGTCGATTGGGGGCTATGTCGCAAAGGCAGCCTTTGGAGCGACGACTGATGGCGTCTCAGGTGATTCTGACTCTGCCGGTTTCACCATCGACAGAACCAGCGGTTCGGGCACCATCGCGATTGATGCGATTACCTTCGATGAAGGAGACTCGATCGCGATCGCGATTGGCAACCGAACGGCGACCTACACCGTCAGCGCGGCCGATGCGGCTTCGACCACAGCGGCGGATATCATCGCGGTGGGGCTCAAGGCCGCGATTGAAGGCCTGGGCGTGACCGGCCTTGTGGTCGACTACGATTCCAGCACGCCCGGCACTCTGGCCCTGTCGACCGGGGATGGCACTGCCGGTAACCCTGCAGCAACGGGTGACCTGATCATCTCCGCCCAGTTCAAGAACGCAGGCTCTGGCGGACTTGCGGCGCTTGACACCGTTGACGTGACCACAGGCGCAAGTGCGTTGACGGCGCTTGGCAATATCGAGGGGTTGTTGCAGACCTCTATCGATGCGGCCGCAAGCTTTGGTTCCGCCCAAAAGCGGATTGATATCCAGAAGGACTTTGTCAGCGAGTTGTCAGATTCGCTTAAGGCTGGCATCGGCACGATGGTGGATGCCGATATGGAAGAGACCTCGGCGCGCTTGCAGGCGCTCCAGGTGCAGCAGCAGTTGGCTACGCAAGCCCTGTCGATCGCCAATCAGGCGCCGCAGAACATCCTTGCACTCTTCCGGTAACGGCAAAGGCTGGGGGCGCAAGCCCTCGGCCTTTTTCTTCCATCTCATGATCCCAGGAGGGATGCCCCGTGATTGCCCATTCCGCGGCCCGTGCCGCCTATTCCCGCCCCGAAGCCCCCCAACGAAACCCGCGCGATCTGGAATATGATCTTTTGGCCCGTGCAACAAAGGCCCTATCGCAGGCCGCGCGCGGCACGCCGCGAAACTACCCTGCACTGGTTACGGCACTAGACGAAAACCAGCGGCTCTGGTCTGCGCTTGCTGCCGACGTCGCCGCGCCCCGCAATGGCTTGCCGGCGCAACTCCGTGCCCAGCTCTTCTATCTTTACGAATTCACAGCACTACACAGCCAAGCGGTCCGCGATAAGGATGCTTCTGTCCAAGTGCTGATTGACATCAACTCGGCGGTGATGCGCGGCCTTCGCGGCCAAGGTGGTGCGGCATGAGCGGGCTGGTCTTGAAACTTGGCCCGCATGAGCGGGTGCTGATCAACGGCGCCGTCATTGAAAACGGCGACAAACGCTCGCGGCTTGCGATCATGACGCCCCAGGCCCATATCCTGCGCCTTCGCGACGCGATCCACCCCGAAGAGGTGAACACGCCAGTCCGCCGGGTGTGCTATATCGCGCAGCTTGTTCTGTCAGGCGATGCCAATCCGGCCGATACCCGGATGCAGTTGTTGCGGGGCATTGAACAGTTAAGCCAGATCCTGACAGACCATGACAGCCGCACCCTGCTGACACAAGCGACGGCAGCCGTGCTGGAGAATCAGCATTATCAGGTGCTCAAGGCGCTTCGCGGTCTTTTGCCGCGAGAAGAGCGCCTTTTGGCGGCGCGTCGGTCATGAGCTTTGCGCCCGCCCTGCCGTTCACAGGATTTGCCGGGTGGGCGTTCCTAAAGCGTACGGCGGCCAGCCAACAGGCCGTCTTGAATGCCCAACCCGAGATGAAGCGTGACGAGGCCTATTTTCGCCAAAAGATCGGCTCGATCAACACAGCGGCCGAGCTTGTTGCAGATCGTCGGCTTCTCAAGGTGGCGCTGGGCGCTTTCGGATTAGAGGGCGACATCAACAGCAAGGCCTTCATCCGAAAGGTGCTGGAAGAGGGGACGCTGAAAGAGGGCACGCTTGCCAACAAGCTGGCCGACAAACAGTATGAGAAACTGTCAGCCGCATTTGGATTTGGCGATTTCACCATCCCGCGCAGCAAACAGTCTGACTTTGCCGACAAACTTCTATCGGCCTACAAGACCCGAACCTTCGAGGTGGCGGTTGGTACCCAAAATGCCGATCTGCGACTTGCAATGAATGCCGAACGCGAACTGGCGGATATTGCCCGAAAGTCGACCAGTTCCAATGACGCCAAATGGTTTTCCGTTTTGGGCAGCCCCCCGCTGCGGCGGGTTTTTGAAAAGGCTTTGGGCTTGCCCGGGTCACTTGCGACGCTGGATATTGATCGGCAGCTGGAGGTGATCAAGGACAAGGCCAAAGCGCAAATGGGCACCGACCAGTTGGCCGATTTTGGAACATCCGGTGGGATGGAGCCGCTTTTGCGCAGGTTTTTGATCCGCTCTGAAGCCGAGGCTTATCGCAGCCAGTTTGGGGCCTCCCCAGCCCTAACGCTGATGTCTCAGGCCGTCATGCTGTCGCGTGCACGCCAGTCCGGATAAAGGGCGCAGACCTTGGGTTTCGGCACAAGGCGGCCCAAGAAACAGGCGGCCAGCCATCAGACCGACCTATGTGCTTTGTGACACTTGGGCCTGCGTGCGCTCAACCAAGCCAGACCGCATAAGCCGCCGCCCCTGATCTGACTAGGGCCCCAGAACAGTTGCCAACCGCCGAAAGCTTCCTGCCACGCCATCCGCCGGGGCATCTTCCGATAGAAAAGCGTCCAATGCAGGCCAGATCTGCATTGCCGTGTCGACCATTGCGTCGGAGCCTTTGCTATAAAGCCCGGCCTGAATCATCAGCTCCGCCCGGTCCCATGCCCCCAAAAGCTGCCGTGCCTTCGCGATCAGGATGTTTTCAGAACTGTCGGCCGCGTCTGGCAGGCTGCGAGATACCGACCGCAAGAGGTCAATCGCCGGAAAGCGGCCACGCTCGGCAATCTTGCGGTCCAGCACGACATGGCCATCAAGGACCCCGCGCAGAATATCGGCAATCGGCTCTTCCATGTCCGATCCGGCTACCAGCACAGAAAACACCGCCGTGATGTCGCCCGCATGTTCCGGCCCCGGCCCTGCGCGTTCGGCCAGACCCATGATCGCCTGATTGAGCGAGGGCGGAAACCCTCGCAGCTCCGAGCTTTCCCCAGCCGCAATCGCGACCTCTCTGTGCGCCTCGGCAAAGCGGGTGATCGAATCCGCCAAAAACAGAACATGCAGGCCTTGGTCGCGAAAATGCTCAGCCACGGCCATGGCTGTTCCGGCGCATTTCCGCCGCGTCAGCGGTGATTGATCAGATGTGGCAGCCACAATGACAGACCGCGCCATACCCGCCGGACCAAGCACCTTTTCGGTGAACTCTCGCAGTTCGCGTCCGCGTTCGCCGATCAAGGCGATCACCACGATGTCGGCGGCGACGCCACGCGCAAACTTTGCCAGAAGCGAGGACTTGCCAACCCCTGAGCCTGCAAACAAACCGATCCTCTGGCCGCGCACCAGCGGCAAAAGCGTGTCAAAGACGGCAACACCCGTTGACAGACGGCCGCCCAGCCTTCGGCGCTGTGCGGCAGGGGGCACCTGCGCACGCAAAGACCTGCTTTTCGCGCCGCGCAGAAGCGGCCTACCGTCCAAGGGCCGACCATAGGGGTCGACGATCCGGCCGATCCAGGCGTTGTCGGGTGCAATCTCCGCCGGCCCGACCAGTTCGACAGGTGTGCCAATGGCAAGCCCCTCCGCCCCACCGTCGGTTAGGGCCACCAGATCGGTTGGCGAAAGCTGCAGCACCTCGCCCCCCATGGTGCCGATGCGCAGTCGATCGCCCTGACGGGCCAGGCTTTCCAGCCCTTGCACCCGCAGGGTCCCCCGCGCGATTTCCGAAATTCGGCCGATCGGGCTTGCCACCGGAATGGCACCAATCTGGGCACGTAACGCGGTAAAGATGTCGGACATATCATTCCCTCTTTGTTCCTTACCTTTTCTAAAGGAATCACCCTTAAGCCTTGATGAAAGAGGCAAGGGGAGAAGCCCCGATGTTTGAAAAACTGCAACTCACCGTGATGGCGCAGGCGATGTCGGCGCATGCAGGGTCCCGCATGGGGATCATTGCGCGCAATGTCGCCCAGGCCGATACGCCCGGTTACAAGGCCATGGACCTACCCTCTTTTGCCGAAGCCTATCGGGCGGCAGAACCCGATGGCTTGCGTCAGACCCGTCCTGGCCACCTTACAGGGCTTGAGGCCGAGGCATTGGCACGGCCCCGGCGCTCGGGCGGGGCTGAGGCGCCCAACGGCAATTCGGTCTCGCTGGAGCAGGAAATGGTCAAAGCGGCCGGCGTTCGGCAAGATCATGAAATGGCACTGGCCATCTACCGCAACACTTCGGACATCATTCGCGCCAGTCTTGGCAGGAAATAGGGGCCGAGATGAGCGATCTTCTGAAATCACTATCTTTTGCCGCCTCGGGGATGGAGGCACAGGCCATGCGTTTGCGGCATGTCTCCGAAAACATCGCCCATGCCGACACGCCCGGATACCACCGGAAAACGGTTTCATTCCAAGAAGAAATGCAAACGGGACAGGTCAAAACCGGCCCCGTCAAGCTGGACCGCAGCGAATTGCTGCGGGTCTATGACCCCGGCCATCCAATGGCTGATGAAACTGGTCACTACGATGGATCGAATGTCGATCTGGTGATCGAGATCGCTGACGCGCGCGAAGCGCAGCGCAGCTATGAGGCGAACCTCAAGATGTTCGATCAGGCGCGGCAAATGACGCAAAGCCTGTTTGAACTTTTGCGCAGATAGAAGGACTGAACAATGGATGTCAGAACATCTCTTGCGACACAAAGCTATGCGCAGGCCCGCAACGCCGCCGCACCCCAACCGGGTGCGGCGGAAGCGGGGTTTGCGACGTTCGCGGGCAACTTTGCTGAAACTCTGGTGCACAGTGAACGGACCGCCCGCGCGGCCATGATCGGCGGCGCGGACCCCCATGCTCTGGTGCAGGCGCTTGCCTCGAGTAAGTCGGCGGTCGAAACGGTGGCCACCGTGCGCGACAAGGTGGTGGAAGCCTATCAGGAAATCCTGAGGATGCCGGTATGACCGAAGAGGTGCTGTATGACGTGATGCGCCAAGGGCTCTGGGCTTCGGTCCTGATCTCCGCCCCGCTCCTTGGTGTGGCTTTGGTGGCGGGCGTGGTGGTGGGTCTGTTTCAGGCGCTCACCTCAATTCAAGAGGCCACGCTGACCTTTGTGCCCAAAGCCGGGCTCATGATCGCGGTGTTCTGGGCCTCGATGAGCTTCATGACCGCAACGCTCGTCTCGTTCTTCAAGGACCGAGTCGTTCCCTTGATCGCGGGGGGTTAAGATGGACGCTGCTGGCTATGCTGCGCTGACCCGGCAATCCGGTTTGATGCGCGAAATGCAGGTGGTGGCGAACAACATCGCCAACCTCTCCACCACAGGGTTTCGGCGCGAAGGCATCATCTTTTCGGAACATGTCAACCGGATGAATGAGGGGCCGTCGCTGTCGATGGCGCAAGGCAACACCCGGCTGGTTGATCTGTCTCAGGCAGGCCTCAGCCAGACCGGGGGTACCTTTGATCTGGCCATTCAGGGCGAGGGGTTTTTCCTGATTGAAACGCCCAATGGTCAGGCACTGACCCGCGCCGGGGCCTTTACCCCTTCCGCTGCGGGCGAACTGGTGACGCCAGATGGTCACCGCCTGTTGGATCAGGGTGGTGCGCCGGTGTTCATTCCGCCGGATGCAGGGGTGGTGGGCGTGGCGCAGGATGGGACGGTGTCGTCCAATGGTCAGCCCGTTGCCCAGATTGGGCTTTGGGCGCCCATGGATCCGAACTCACTTCGCCATCAGACGGGCACAATGTTCACCGCTGAAGATCTGCAACCGGTTGAAGGAACCATGGTGCTTCAGGGCTTCTTGGAAAACAGCAATGTCGAGCCGGTGTCCGAGATTGCCCGGATGATTCAAGTTCAGCGTGCCTATGAGATGGGCCAGAAATTCATGGATGCCGAAGACCAGCGCATGCGCGGTGTCATCCAGACCTTGGGAAAATAAGCCATGAAAGCGCTGCAAATCGCCGCCACTGGCATGAGTGCCCAGCAGATGCGGGTCGATGTGGTATCCAACAACCTCGCCAATATGTCGACCACGGGCTACAACGCCCGCCGCGCCGATTTTGCCGATCTGCATTATCAACAGCTGGCCCGTCCCGGCACGATTGCGGCGCAAGATGGCACCATGCTGCCGACTGGGGTGCAAATGGGGTTGGGCGTGCGCCCGGCCGCTGTTTCGGTGGTGCTGGCGCAAGGCACGCTTTCGGCCACCGGGGGTGATCTGGACATTGCTGTCGAGGGGAAGGGCTATATCGAAGTGACGCTTTCTTCTGGGGCGCCGGCCTATACGCGCGATGGCGCGCTCAAACGCACTGGAGACGGGCTGATTGTCACGTCAGACGGCCATCCGGTCGCGCCGGGCATTACCATTCCAGCAGATGCCCGATCGATCTCGATCAACGCCAATGGCGAGGTCTACGCCTATTTCACAGGCCAGGTTGAACCCCAGAACCTCGGCCAGATTACGCTTGTCGGGTTCACCAACGAAAAGGGGCTAGAGGCGCTGGGGTCAAACCTCTTTGCCGAAAGCCCGGCCTCAGGGCCGCCTCTGGTGGGCGTGGCGGGGGAAGATGGGCTTGGCATGATGCGGCAGGGCTATCTTGAGGAAAGTTCGGTCGACGCTGTGCGCGAGGTGACAGAGCTTATCAAGGCGCAACGCGGCTATGAGTTGAACGCCAAGGTTATCACGGCCGCCGATCAGATGCTGTCAGCCACCACGCAGGTGCGTTGATGTGGCGGGTGATCCCTTTTTTGGTGCTGCCCGCAACGGCGGGGGCTGACAGCCTTGTGGCGACCCAGGTGATAAAGGCACAAGATCTGATCACGGCAGACGCCATTGTGGTGGTGGATGCCGATATTCCGGGCGCGGTCACCGAACTGTCTGCAGTTTTAGGTCTGGAAGCCCGTGTCGCAATCTATCCTGGCCGAGCGATCTTGCATGACCAAATTGGCCCTGCCGCCATGGTGGAACGCAATCAGATCGTGACGCTGAGCTATCAGGTTTCAGGTCTCGTCATTCGCACCGACGGTCGCGCGCTGGCGCGGGCCGGCGCGGGCGAGATGATCGAGGTGATGAACCTTGCATCAAAGACAAAGATCACGGGTCGGGTCGGGCTGGACGGCAGCGTCACAGTCGGTCCTTCACCCTCTCCTTAAGGACTTTTCCATGCGTGCTTTTGCAATTGCCTTCATCCTTCTCACGGCCTGCGACCGCCTTGAACAGGTCGGCCGCGCGCCCGATTTTTCGCCACTGGAAGGCAGCTATCAGCATCATGCCATGTATTCCACGCCCTTGGTGGATGACGTTGTTCCCGAAACGCCCACCGATGCCTCCTCGCTTTGGACTGCAGGCCGCAGCTCGCTGTTCGGTGACCGTCGCGCGGCGCAGCGCGGTGACATCCTGACAGTGGTGATCGAAATCGACGACAAGGCAGAGATATCGAACTCATCAGACCGCAGCCGGGCTGGCAGCGAAAACATGGGCGTGCCAAGTCTCTTTGGCATTCCCCAACGCTTGAATGAAAGCTTGTCAGAGGGGGCCTCGATGGCCGAGGCCGTCAACACGACAGGCGCGTCAAGCTACAGCGGCGAGGGCAATGTTTCGCGCAACGAAAAGCTCACGCTGCGCGTAGCCGCGACGGTGGTGGAAGAACTGGCGAACGGCGTGCTGCGGATCGAAGGCCAGCAAGAGGTGCGGGTGAACTATGAACTGAGAGAGCTTATCATCTCGGGATATGTGCGCCCGATCGACATTAGCCGCCAGAACGAGATCACCTATGACAAAATCGCCGGCGCGCGCGTCTCTTATGGTGGCCGCGGGCAAATCACTGATGTTCAGCAACCCCGATATGGCCAGCAAGTGGCCGATATCCTTTTGCCATTCTGAGGCCATATGCTGCGAAAGATCATTCCGTTGCTGTTGGCCCTGGTCGGGCTGGGACTCGGAGCAGGAACGGGTCTCTTCCTCCGCCCAGCCCCTGAACCGGTTGTTGAAGGGCAAGAAAAGGTCGCGCCCGCCGAGGAGTCCGAGGTTGCGCCCGAATATTTGAAACTCAACAATCAGTTCGTTGTGCCCGTGATGGACGGCGGCAAGGTGGTATCGCTGGTGATCCTCTCGCTTAGCCTTGAGATCGCACCCGGCAGCAGTGCCGAGATCTATGCCCGTGAACCGAAGCTGCGGGATCTGTTTTTGCAGGTTTTGTTTGACCATGCGAATGCGGGCGGGTTTCAGGGGTCATTCACCGATGGTTCTAACCTTGTGATCTTGCGAAAGGCCCTCTTTGAATCGGCGGCGGGCATCTTGGGCGAAGAGGTCAAGGATGTCCTGATCAGTGACATCGCCCGCCAAGACAGCTGAGCCCTGACGAGTCATCTGCTCAAAGTCGATCCTGCAAGCGGCGTAGCGCCTCTGCCTTGCCAAAAGCGATCTGTGCCACATCGCGGGCTTCCATCCAGACATGGGTTTGCCGGGCAAGTAGCTGGTTGATTTCGACCCGGCGCGCATCGGCCCAGCGTTCATAGGCCAGCGCCGCAAGCGCGCTCGAGGCACCAAGAAGATCATCTTTCCCCGCCATAGGTCGTGCAAGAGACGCCAGCGCGGCCTCGGTTTGAGCCTTGGCTTCAGCCACTTGGCGCAGGACCGCAAGCCGATGGTCCAGCATCAGGCCGGTTAACTCCCTAAGGCGGTGGACATCTTGTTCCTTCATGCCGGTTGTCCCTGACCCAGATCAGCCTTGTCTGTCACCGTTTGCGATGACGCAGCGCTTCAGCAAAGCGGATGGCGGCGGCGACGGGCTTGTAGTGTTCGGGCCTGATCGGCTGGCCAATCTCGACCGCGGCGTGGATTGCGCGTGCGGTGGGCGGATCGGCACGAAGCGGGACCCCGGCCAGAACGGCGCGTTCTCGGATGCGGGCCGCAATTTCATCGACCCCCTTGGCCACACAGATCGGAGCGTGCCGGTCACTGCGTTTCCATTGCAGCGCTACCGCGTAATGTGTCGGGTTTACGATGACCACGTCCGCTTTGGCGACATCCTGCAGCATACGATTAAGCGCGATCTCTTGGCCCTTCTGGCGGCGTTGGAACTTGGTGTGCGGATCGCCTTCGCTTTCCTTGTGCTCATCCAGCATTTCCTTGTGGGACATGCGGTTTCGTTTCAGGTGCTGGGCCTGCTGCCAGAAAAAATCTATTCCTCCAAAAACGACAGCAATCAGCAAGATCAGCAACAGGAACTCTGCCATAAGCCGCAGCATAAGACCCATGGCTGCGGCAGCAGGCAACTGCATGCTGTTGGCGATGTCGCCCGCCCGCGCCATCAGATGGACGGCAAGGATGACCCCGATCGCCAGCATCTTTGCGACGCTTGATGCGAATGAAAACAGGCCGTCTATCCCGAACTTTTGCTTTGCTGTTTCAATCGGTGACAGGCGCGATAACCGGAATTCCAGTTTTTCCGGCGCAAAGATCAAACCGCGCTGGGCCATCAGGCCCAGCAGGACACAAAGAAATGGCAAGGCAAAGATGGGGAGAAAGGCCTGAACATAGCCAAGCAGCACAGGCGCAAGGCTGGCGCGCGCGCCAGCGCTCATGGCGGATGACAGGCGATCCGCGTGGTCAATGACAGATAGGCCGATGACCGCACTTTCCTTCAACATCGCCTCACCGGCGATCAGCGCAGCCAGGCAAAGGCCCAAATAGGCCAAGGCCGCATTCACATCGGGTGCTCGGGCGATCTCGCCGCGTTTGCGCGCCTCGTCCAGCCGTCGCTGAGTGGGCTCAAAGCTTTTGTTATCAGTGTCTTCCTCGCTCATCTCACCACCTCGAACGGGCTTGCCATGGTGGCTTTCAAGGCATCGACCCAGACCGATAGCAAGAAGGGCATAAGGATGGCCAAAAGGGCAAGCCCCCCGGCCGAGAGGGCGGGCGCCCCAATGAAGGACACCATGAGCGCGGGCATGGCGCGGTTGATCGCACCAAGCGCCAGATTGTACATCAAAGCTGCAATCGTGAAGGGGGCCGCAAGGGAAAAGGCAAGCGAAAAGGCATGTGCCGTCTGCCCTAAACCCCATTCGGCAAACTCCCCGGCCGAGGGAAACGCCCCCGGGGGCAAGACGCTGTAAGACAGGATCAGCGCCTCGGCCAGTTTGACATGCAGGCCCGCCATGACCGCGAGTGCAAGACCGGCAGAGGTGAGGAAATGGCCGACGGCGGGCAACGGCTCGGGCGCTGCACCGCCAGCGATCTGCGACAGTGACGTGGCCTGAGCGATTATGGTTCCGGCGATCTGCAAGGCCAGGATCATCAGGCGAAAGACTGCGCCCAAGGCAAGGCCAGCCAGAACTTCGGCGCCCGCGTGCAGCAAGGTGGGTTGGGTCGGCATAAGCGGTGCTGCGGCCGGGGTCACAATGGCGGTGAAGGCCAGCGCGATGACAAGGCGCAACCGTTGGGGAATAGACTGCTCGCCAAAGGCGGGCAGCAGGGCCAGCGCCGCCCCGATGCGCAGGAACACCATCACCGCCGCAAGCGCCATGGGCTGCCCGATGCCCAGTAATTCGGCAAAGGGTGACAGATCAAGCGTCACAGTGGCACGACCCCCAGCATGGCCGGCCTCGCTTCGATGCCGATTTCCTCATAGGACAGAACCGGGGCAGCCAGACCCTTGGCGCCCAAAACCGTCTTGAGAAATCTGCGCCGTAAGGTTGAAGTGACCAGCGCAGCAGATACGCCATTTTCCGAGACCCGATTGAAACGCTCTGCCAAACCATTGGCGAGACGGCTAAATTCCTCTGGTGGTAAAGCGATGCTGTGCATGCCGCGCTCACCGTCAATCTGGTACTGGCTAAAGGTTTTTTCCCATTCCGGGGCAAGCTGGATCAGCGGAATCGTGCCATCCTCGCGCTTAAGGTCTGCGACCAGTTGAAAGCCCAGCCGCTGGCGCACGTGTTCACAAATCGCCTCGGGCAGGCCAAGGCTGCGCGCTTCGGCGCTAGCTTCAAGGATCAGGGGCAAATTGCGGATCGAAACCCGTTCTTCCAGCAACAGACGCAAAACCTGCAGCAAAACATCGTGCGGCACCTTATCGGGAATAAGCTCGTCCAGCAGCCGTTTGTTGGCCTCGGCGCGCTGCGGGTCTGAAAGGGTCACGAATTCATCCAGCAGGCGGCGCAGTCCGCGCAGTGACAAAAGCCGGGCCAGGTTCGCGCGGATCACCTCAAGCAGGTGGGTGGCCAGAACTTCGGGTGGTGATACAACCGTCAGCCCTTGCAGCGCGGCATCTTCTTGGTCGTCTGGGCTGATCCAACGCGCGGGCGCACCATAGACAGGCTCGCGCACATTCACCCCATCGGGTGCCGAGGTATCGTCCGACAGCAGCACCAAAACCCGGTCAGGCAAAAGCCGATCACGCACCTTTTCCACGCCTTGCAAACGAATTCGATAGGTGCCCGGAGCAAGGGAGGCCTCATCAGTCAGCCGGATTTCGGGAAGGATCAGGCCGTAAGTCGCGGCCACATGGTTGCGCATGTTGTTGATACGCGCCTCAAGGCCTGTCGCCGGATCAAGCGCCATGGCAACAAGATTGGCCGCAAATTCGATGTGGATCTCATCAAAATCTAGGATATCGCCGATCGGCTTTGCGCGGGGCTGGGCTGCGTCTGGAGAGGGGGGCACCTGCACATCTGCAGGTTTTGCCCGGGCCCGCCAGCTCATAAGGCCAAGAGCCACTGCCCCAAGCATAAAGGGGAAAAACGGCATGCCCGGCACCACGGCAAACAGCGCCATCAGGACCGCAACGGTGCCCAGCGCGCCGGGATACCGTCCAAGCTGGGCAAAGAACGACACATCGGCCGCGCCAGTCGCCCCGCCACGCGACAACAGCAAGGCCGCCGCCACCGAGATCACCACAGCCGGAATCTGCGACACCAGACCATCGCCCACGGTCAAGATCGAGTAGACCTTGAAGGCCTCAGAAAAGGGCATGTCATGCACAACAACACCCATCACAAGGCCCATCACGATGTTCAAAAGCGTGATCAGCAGGCCGGCAACCGCATCGCCCTTAACAAACTTTGACGCACCGTCGAGCGAGCCAAAGAAGTTGGTTTCGGCCAGTTCGCGTTCGCGCCGGGCTTTGGCTTCGGCGTGGGTTATGGCCCCCGCGGCCATATCGGCATCAATGGCAAGCTGCTTGCCGGGCATGCCGTCAAGGGCGAAACGGGCACCCACCTCGGCCATGCGTCCCGCACCTTTTGTGATGACCACAAAGTTGACAATCAGCAGGACGCAGAAAATCACAATGCCCAACAAAAGGTTGCCGCCCATGATGAACTGGGCGAACCCTTCAATCACGTGACCGGCGGCGTCAGTGCCGGTGTGACCCTCTCCGATGATAAGCTTTGTCGAGGAGACATTGAGTGACAGGCGCAGCATAAGGCTGGCCAGAAGGATCGTGGGAAAGGCCGAAAAGTCCAGCGGGCGCTCAATGAACAGGGCCACAGTCAGCATCAGGATTGCCAACGCAAAGGACAGTGCAAGACCGATATCCAGCAGGAAGGCTGGGACCGGCAGGACCATCATCACGATCACGGCCATCAGCGCCAAGGCCAGAAGGATGGTGGGCTGGAACAGGCGCAGAATGGGGCTTGGTGCGGGGCTGGTCATTCAGGGCGTGGTCATTCAGGGCGTGGTCATGAACAAAGGCGGCAAACCTGCCCCGGCTGGCACAAGCGATGCCAGTCCAGCTTGGGAGCCCGGTTGCAGCAGGGGGTAGCGATTGGGGGTATCCGGCAGATCATCGCTGCCGCCAGATGCCTCAACGCTCGAGACACGCAGGGGCTCGGTGTTTCCAAGCCGTGCCAGAACCTTTTCCACCCGTTCGACATATGCTGCGGCGTGCACCGGGGTGGCCGAATGATAGCGGGCGACCGCATCAACCCAGTTGCCGGTTTCTGCGTGATTATGAACCAGAAAACGCGCGGCATAATCTGCGTTCTTGTCGGGGTCAAACATCGCCTCAATTGATGCGAACGCTTCGCCGTGCCAATGCAAGTTCAGCTGAAAGCAACCAATGTCGATATTTGATTGGCCCGCCGTCACAGCATCCTGCACGAAAGCCACCGCCTCATCATGGCTGTCAAACCAATGAGATTGGCCGGCCCTGTTTACGGCCCATGGCCATGGCCAAAGCTCTCCGTCGTTGTCACGTCCGGTTTCAACCCGGGTGATCGCCAGCATCACCTGAATAGGGACGCCATGCGTGTCGGCTGCGGCCCGTGCGGCGGTGTCGCAATATCGGCCCTGAACAGATCCAAGCGCTTGTGATACTTGAAGAAATACTGTGAAAACGGCGATTATGAACTTCATGGAATTCTTCCGGTCAAGGCAGATTCTCTGCGACTTCTCTGAACCTTAAACACAGGGCCTTGCCAAAAGGTTACGACCCATCTTCAGGCGCACGCGGTGCCGTCATGACTGTCGACGTGATGACTGGCGGTGCGGGAACTGTCGCCAGCAGCGTCTCAATCGCGACGCGGGTCGCGGCACCGGCAAGGGCAAGATCTCGGCCACTTGCCAAGGGTCCGTAGGGCAGCTCTGGTGTCAGGTCGCTTGGCACCGGCGTGGCCTGCAACTGGGCAGCCAGGGTTTTCCACGGTTCTTGCCCGTCTTGTCTGATCCGGTCCCAGGCGCCTGCCCGGGCCAGCGCAGCCGAGGCTGCGCCCAGGTCACCCATCTCTTCAAAAAGCTCTGCCTGGGGCAGGTCTGATCCAAGAAGTGCAAGCGCCTGAAGCTTCATGCCGGTGATGACTTCGCCTTCCTGCGCCTCAAGCGCGGGCAAGGCGGTGTGCCCATCCCGACGCTTGATCGCAGCTTCGGCCACCAGCAACGGATCAGGGTTCTTCACCGCCGAGAGCCAGTGCTCAGCCGGTTCGGGCAGGCCAAGCCCGACAAGTCGTCTGGCAATCATGGCGGCAGTGGGCTGTGCAACATCCGGCACATACGCCGACTTCTCCAAGACGGTGAAAGCAAGAAACGTCTCATCTGATGCCAGATTTGCGGCAATAGCCCAGACGTCAGGCGCTCGTTTTGGATGATCTGCCAAGCCTGCAAAAGCGGCCTCAAAGTTGCCTGCAGCCGCTTCAGCCAAAATCACTGCTTCTTGCAGCTGGGGTTCAAGCAAGGTGCCATGATGGTCCGACAGATGGGCGCGCAGCGCGAGCGCAATGTCCGGGCTTACCGGAAGATTCTGCGCGATCCGCGCCTCGATCAGGGTGATCAGCGCTTCTGGTTGATTGGGTCCGGCGTCTTTGAGAATGGCAGTTGCGGTCTGCTCGGCGCTGGCGGGGTCACCTGTGCGAAGGTCCAGTCTTGCCTCCATCAGCGCGACAACCTGGCCAGCCTCCCCCGGTGCGCGGGTGATCGCATCTTTCAGCGCGCGCGCAGTTTTCTCTTGGTCAAGCGCAACAAGGCGTTCAACAAGCGGGGGCCCAATCAGACGACGCAGGTGAGGCGGTAAGGCAGAAAACGCCAGCCGGACAGCGCCGCTGTCAATCGGATCCCCAACAGCCAGAGCAGGATCGCCCAAGACAGCCCAAAGTGCGGCAGGACCAGCACAGGCCGCTTGATCTTTAAACAGACGTTGGGGGTCGTTCTCGCCATCCAGAAGATGCGAGATCGCCCGCCAGACTTCGGCATTTGGATGGTCTTCTTCTGCAAAGGCCAAGATGAGCTGACGCGCTTCGGCCCCAAAGCCAAGAAACAGCTGAAACTCAATGGCGCGGGCAATCGATGCGCTGTCGGGCCGGTCAAACTCACCGCTCAGCCCCTGTCTAAGGTTTGCCATCTGATCGACGAATGAACCCTTTTCATCTCCCCAATCGGTGACAGCCAGCTGATCGGCTGCGATGCATCGATTGCCTTTGGCCCCCAGATTTCCAAGAGCGGCATCATCCGTTTGCAGGACCGAAGTCTGGGCTTCGCCAATCCGGATCTGCGCTGCAGGATGCCCATCTTTGGGCGTCTTTGTGGTCTGCGGTTGGTCGGGCGGTTTGGGCAACGCCATGTCGACCACGCCTTGTGATGCGCCACGGGCGATTTGCTGCAAGATCTCTTTGCGCAACGGCTGCAGCCCCGGATCGGCTGGCAAGAGGGACTGTGCCTGCACCGAGGGGCTTGCTGCAGGCTGATCCGCCGTTCTGCTGCGCAAGCTGGAATGGGCGGCTTGGGTCCAGTCATAGACGGCCACATCTTCGGCTGGTGTGGGGGCCATGCTATCTTGGCTGTCAGGCCGCGGACGGGGCCGAGGTGTCTGCGGTGGTTCGATGGGGGTTGCGGACGTGCCATCAAGCATAACTTCAAAGGAGGACCCTTTCGGCGGCGGTCCATCCTTAAGGTCGATCACAATGATCCCAGGTCGGAATTCAAACGGGATGGCATGGCAGGCACAGGCAAGCCCGATCTGAACCTGGCCACTCTCAGGTGTGGCCCAGAGTGCGGCAAGGCGCAATCTTGTGATAAATGCAAAGACATTGGTCAGGTCATAGGGCGGCGGCCTTTCGGTAAGACGAAGCTCATAGCCATCTGCGCTGCGCCCAACTTGCCAGTCGACCGGGCGCCCGTAGTCAAACACCAGACGGGTGAATCCATCATGCTCACCCGAGGTGACACGGACCGGTTCGGCCAAGACAGGGGTAGCCAAAGGAGTGGCCAGGATGGACCATAGCGCAATCCAAAGATGTCTCATGCCGCCTCCTGCTTGAGACTGCGCAGGGCTTCTTCAAGGTCGGTGAAACTGGGCCGCACATGATGGGGCGTGTTCTGGCGGCCAACCTCGATGCAGATATTGGGTGGATGGCGATGGAGATTGGCAATCAACACTTCGCGGATGAGTTGATAAAAATGCGCGTCTTCTTCGACCACGGTTTTCACCCGCGCGGCGAATGGTCCCATAAGCCCATAGGCCAGAAACACACCCAGAAACGTGCCGACAAGGGCAGATCCGATCATCTTTCCAAGGATTTCGGGCGGTTGGTTCAAAGAGCCCATCGTCTTGATCACGCCCAGAACGGCCGCCACGATGCCCAGTGCCGGCAAGGCATCTGCCATGGACTGCAGCGCATGCGATGAGTGCATGGCATGGCTCAAGGTGGCCTCAAGTCGTTTGTCGACGACCTCTTCGACCTGATGGGGATCGTCATAGTTCATCGAGGCCGCGCGCAGGGTATCGCAGATCAGATCGACCGCATCATGATCATGCTGAATCTTCGGATACTTGCCGAAAATGGCTGATTCATGGGGATTCTCAATATGCTCCTCAAGGCCGACCGGGTTGGTCCGTGCCAGACGAATCAGTTCGAACAGCAGGCACAACAGATCGCGGTAGTCAGCGGGCTTCCAGAAGACTCCCTTAAAGACCTTGCCCATGTCCTTCAGGGTTTGCTTCACGGCAGAGATGTCATTGGCCAGCAAGAAAGCCCCGACAGCCGCCCCACCGATCATGATCATTTCGAATGGCAACGCTTGCAGGATCGGGCCCATCTTGCCGCCGGCCAGCATATAGCCGCCAAAGACCATCACGAGGATAACGACGATGCCGATGATGCCGAACATGGCGTGTTCCTTTGAGTTGCACGCCCCGTTGCACATGGGGCGTTGAGGTCGTGCTTAGTCTTTCGGTGCCATTGCATTGCGCCCTGCAATCAAGACCGAGATTGAATAGGCATTGTCGGGGGCCATGCCCGCCAGAACGGCTGCCGCTGCCGCTGGCTGCATGCGACCCAGAAAACCGGCCGCAAACTCAGGGTCCATCGCGTTGAACAGTGCCGCGGCGTCGACGGGTTTCATCGCCTCATAAACGGCTGTCAGCCGGACGAGATCTTGCTCGGCGGCACCATCGGCAATGGCCAGAACCTCCTTCAGGCTGGCTTCTGCCTCGGCCAGTTCGGATAGGCGTGTGGTGATCGCCGCGTCGGCCATCGATAGGGCCGCCATCCGATCAGCCAGGGCGGCTTCCTGCACGCGCACCTGCGCTTCGCGGTCGTTCAGCGCCGCAAGCAGGGCGGTCGGCGGCCGCGGACATTGCGCAGGGTCCCCTGCCTTTGGCAGGTCTGAATCATTCATTGCGTTGTCATTCTTTGCGTTTGCCATGGCCTCACCCGCAATGCCGCCGATCCTGAGCGCCCCGGAAGCGGCCAGAAACAGCGCCAAGATCACCAGGGCCCCTCGGCCGGCGCGCTTCATTCGGCAGCCTCCAGTTCGCTTCGGCCAGGGCGGCGGCGCACAAAGCGCAGCTTGCGCTCCTCGCCTGATGGCTCAACCGGCTGGGGGGGCTCACTTGTGGGAAGGTCGTGCAAGGCGGCCACCATCAGCTCCAGCCTGGCCGACACCGCCTCGGCCCTTGAGGTCAAAGCCTCAAGGCTCGAGGCAGACCCGTTCGCCGCCCCGCGTGCCTGTTCCAGCGCCCGGGTCATGTCATCAACCTGCGCGGACAAGACGGCAATTGCACCGCCCATTCCGGTTTCAAGGGTGGTGAATCTCTTCAGCCGCCCGCCCAGAACATAGCAATAGACGGCGGCACCAAAGGCGCCGGACACCATCAGAGCATCTGCGATCAACTCCATCCCGCGCCCCTTTCAGTTCAAGACGAATTCGGTGACCAGCAAGTCGCGCACGCGCCCCTCACCTGTGACGATCTGAATGCGTCGCAAGAGCTGCGCGCGCATGCGGACCAAGGCGGCCGGGTCCTCTAGCTGGGTCACATCAATGGCGCGCATATAGCCGTTCAGAACATCGGCGATCCGCGGTAGCAGCATTTGCACTTCGGCGGCGTGGGGGGCGGCCACCTCGATCTGTGAGGTAAAGCGCAGATGCCGAACCGCTACCCCGCTGCCCAGCGTGATGACCAGGGGATCAACCGGAACAAAGGCAATGTCTGGCAGCGCACCGACCTTGGCCTCTGCCTCGGCATGGGTGCCATCGTCGCCGCCCAGAATCAGCCCAGACCAGGTGGCGTAAAACCCACCAGCCCCCAGCATCAACGCCAGAACCAGCCCGATGATCAGCGGTTTCTTCGACCGTTTCGGGGGGGCTGGGGCCTGTGGGTTGTCTTCGTCGGCCAAGATCATGCTCCGTTCACAAGGGAATCGCCTGCGAGAACAAAAATAGATCGAAGGTCACTAACCGATTGTTAAGACGCCTGCTTCAAAGCTGGGCCATGGACAGAAGTCCCCAATAGGTAGGTGGCCCGTGCAGAATCTGATTTCCCTGTGGCAGGCGTTGGATGCCAAGAAACGCCTGATCGTGGCGGGGGCGACTATAGCGGTATTTCTGGCAGTTCTCGGCGTTGCCCGCATCGCCAGCACACCCGGCATGTCGCTGCTTTATGCCGGCTTGCAGGGTGGTGCGGCGGGGGATGTCGTGGCCGCGCTGGAGCAGGACGGCGTCGCGTTCGAGGTGCGCGGCGATTCGATTTTTGTCGACAGCAGTCGTCGTGACAGCCTGCGCATGGTGCTCGCGGCTCAGGGCCTGCCGGCCAATTCTGGCGTCGGGTATGAATTGCTTGACGGTCTTTCGGGCTTTGGCACCACCTCACAGATGTTCGACGCCGCATATTGGCGTGCCAAGGAAGGGGAGATTGGGCGAACGATCTTGGCGAACCCGCTGATCCGGGCGGCGCGGGTTCATATCGCTCAGGCCCCGTCGCGGCCCTTTCAGGATGAGCAAAAGGCAAAAGCCTCTGTCACAGTGTCCACGGCAGCGGGAGGATTGCCCACTGATCAGGCCCGTGCCCTTCGGCATCTGGTGGCCGCAGCGGTTCCGGGAATGGTGCCGGAAGATGTGGCGGTGATTGATGCGGTCGCGGGGCTTTTGCCGGCTGATGAGTCTGGCCAGCGCCCGGATGCGGTTGGCCAAGCGCGCGCCGATGAATTGCGCCGCAACGTGGAACGTCTGCTTGAGGCGCGGGTCGGGCCGGGCAAAGCGGTGGTTGAGGTGGCGGTTGACGTCTTTACCGACCGTGAGTCGATTACTGAGCGCACCTTTGACCCGCAGGGTCGGGTCGCCATTTCCCAAGAAACCGAAAGTCGCAGCGGCACGGCGGTGGACCCGGGCGGCGATGTGACCGTTGCTTCCAACCTGCCTGAGGGCGATGCCGCGGCGGGCGGCGCAGGGAAAAGTGAAAACACCGAAAACCGTGAACGGGTGAACTATGAAGTTTCTGAAACGCAAAGGGAAATCCTGCGTTCTCCGGGTGCGGTCAAGCGGCTCTCGGTTGCGGTTTTGGTCGATGGTGAGCTGGTAACGGCCGAAGATGGAACGCAAAGCGTGCAGCCGCGTGGAGATGAGGAGCTTGCCGTTCTGCGCGATCTGGTCGCTTCGGCCGTTGGCATTGATGACTCCCGGGGCGACATCCTGACGATCAGGTCTCTTGCCTTTCAGCCAGACCCTGCGGCCGCTGCGCTGCTTGAAGCCGGGTTTCTGCCCGCCATGGGCCCGATTGATCTGATGTCGGTGATCCAGAGTCTGGTTCTGGCGATGGTTGCCCTGATTTTGGGCCTCTTTGTAATCCGCCCCATCCTGACGTCACAATCGCAGCAGGCCCGTCTAACGGCGGCAACTGCCCCTCTCGCCCTGCCGACAACCGTCGGCGCGGCCATGACTGGCCAGGGGGTGTCAGCCTCTGCTTTGGCCGCTTCTACTTTGGCCACCTCGACTTTGTCCGCCTCTACTGTGGCGCGCGCGCCGTTGCGTGACGTGCTGACTGGCGAGATCGAGGATGGACCGGACTTCTCCTTTGATGGCCGGGGCGCGGGTGATCTGCCGATGGATCCCGTCGCGCGGCTGCGCCGGTTGATCGAAGAACGTCAGTCGGAATCGGTCGAAATCCTGCGCGGCTGGATGGAGCAGGATGAGGAGCGGGCTTGATGGTTGTGCGCCTTGAGGTGTTTGAAAGCGAGGAAGCACATGCGAGGGCTGGGACTGTCGTCTTGGACAGTGACATGCTGGAAGAGGCGCGATTGGCATCCTACGACGCGGGCTACACAGCAGGCTGGGAGGATGCCGCAGCCGCGCAGGCCGGCGAGACAACACGCATTCATGCAGAGCTTGCGCGCAATCTGCAGGCGCTTTCCTTTACCCATCAAGAGGCCCGCAGCCATATCTTGCGCGCGCTAGAGCCCTTGCTTGACCAGATGGTGGAGGTCTTGCTTCCCACACTGGCACGCGAGACGGTTGGCGGCCTGGTGCTGGATGCGCTGATGCCGATGGCCGAGGGGCTGGCCGATGCACCGGTCAAGATCATTCTGAACCCAGCGGTCCGCCTAGCCGTGGAATCGTTGATTGCCGATGCCACCGGGCTGCCGGTTGAGATCGAGGAAGAACCGCTCTTGGGCGAGGGGCAGGTCTATCTGCGCTTTGGGTCTTCCGAAACCCTTGTCGACCTTGACCGCGCCACCACCGAAATCGCCGCCGCCGTGCGCGGTTTCTTCGACCTTAACCGCAAGGAAAGCTGAGATGGATAATCCTTCTGCTGAGACCAACCCCTTTGCCCAAGTGCCGATCGAGGTGACGATTTCCGTTGGAAAGGCCCGGCCCTTGGTGCGCGATCTGCTTCGGCTTGGCCGAGATGCCATTTTGCCACTTGATCGCCGCGTTGATGACCCGGTCGAACTTTATGTTGGTGATCGGCTGATCGCCCGTGGCGAGCTTCATGAGATGGGAGGCGATTCTGCCGGTCAGCTTGCCGTCCGCCTGACCGAGGTGGCCAACCTGCGAGGCGGATTGTGAGGTTTAGCTCGCTCTGCGGCATCTGGGTTGTGCTGGCGGTGCTTGTTGCTGGTGGGCCCGCACTGGCTCAAGACATCTCGATTGATTTCGGTGATGGCACCTCGTTGGCCACCCGCTCTATCCAACTGCTTTTACTGATCACGGTTCTGTCTCTTGTGCCGGGACTTGCGGTGATGATCACCTGTTTTCCCTTTATCGTCACGGTTTTGTCGATCCTTAGGCAGGCGATCGGGCTTCAGCAATCGCCGCCCAACATGCTGATCGTCAGCCTTGCGCTTTTCCTGACCTGGTTCGTGATGGATCCGGTTTTGACCCAAGCATGGAAACAAGGGATCGAGCCGCTGACAGCGGGGTTGATCGACGTGCAGTCGGCCATTCCCCTGATCCTTGAGCCGTTTCGCATCTTCATGTCGGCCCGGCTTGATCCAGAAACCTTTGGCACGCTACAAGACCTGCGGCCTCAGGCCCCGACTGCGATTGTCGATGCACCGCTGTCGGTTTTGGTGCCGTCCTTTATCCTGTCCGAAATCCAGCGCGCCTTTGAGATCGGTTTCCTGATCTTTCTGCCCTTTTTGGTGATCGATCTGGTGGTCGCAGCCGTCCTGATGTCGATGGGGATGATGATGGTGCCGCCTGCGGTTGTCGCCTTGCCATTCAAGCTGGCGTTCTTCGTCGTTGCCGACGGTTGGACGCTGATCTCGGGTGCTTTGGTTCGCAGCTATTTCTAAGCCTCGGCTCCGTCCCTCGCCGCCCGAACCGCCGCACCCAGATCACCGCCCTTTGGCCCCAGACTGGGCCAAAGCTCGCCGCTGAGCCGAGTGGCCCTTGGGTTGGTGACGGGCACACCGCGGGTCAATTCACCAAGAATTCGGCATGTAAGGCACCCGCGGCATTGATGCTTTTCAAGATGTCAATCATGTCATGCGGCGCCACGCCCAGCGCGTTCAGTCCGGCAACCACCTCCGAAAGGCTGGTGCCGCCGGTCACTTCGGCAAGCCCGGTGCCCGGCTCAATCTCGATGCTGGCCGATGTGTTTGGCACCACAATAGACTCGCCTTCAGCAAAGGGATTTGGCTGCACAACCATCGGGCTCTCCTCAACCCTCAAGGTCAGGTTGCCCTGCGCCACGGCCACCCGGCTGATCCGCACGTCTTGGCCCATCACAATGGTGCCAGAGCGCTGGTCTACCACAACTCGCGCTCGGGTTTCTGGCTCGATCGTGATGTTCTCCACCCGGCTGAGCACATGTGCGGGCGACCCGCTGCCGATGCTCGCCACGTTCAGCATCACCGTCCCGGCATCCATCATCTGCGCCGAGCCCCGCCCAAGACTGGCATTGATCGCGCCCTCAATCCGGGCAGCTGTGGTAAAGTCGGGTGCACGCAAGGCCAGACGCAATTGGTTCAGCGCGGTGAAATCAAATTCAACTTCACGCTCCACATAGGCGCCCGAAGGGATGGTTCCTGCCGTCGGCACGCCTTGCACCACGCGGGCCGCGTCCCCCTCGGCAGCGATTCCACCCGCGATGATGGTGCCTTGGGCGACCGCGTAAATCTGCCCGTCAGCGCCATTCAAGGGCGTCATCACCAGCGTGCCGCCCAAAAGGCTTTTGGCATCGCCGATCGCAGAGACGGTGACATCAATCCGTCCACCCGCCCGGGCAAAGGGCGGCAGGTTCGCTGTTACAAAAACGGCAGCGACGTTCTTGGGCCGGTATTCTTCGCCCGCAACATTAACGCCAAGCCGCTCCAGCAGATTGGACATGATTTCTTCGGTGAAGGGCGCGTTTCGTATGCCGTCACCCGTGCCATTAAGGCCCACAACCAGCCCATAGCCGACAAGGTCATTGCCGCGCACCCCGTCGAATTCCACCAGGTCCTTTATCCGCACCGGTCCGGCTATGGCCAAGGACGGAAAAAGGCAAAGGCATATCAGCAAGGCTTTGAACATCAGAGATAATCCGCAAGGCTAAGGCGCGAAATACGCGCGGTGAGCGTGTAGATAAGCTGCAACTGTGTCTCGGCATCCTGCAGCCGTGTCGCTGTGTCATAGGGATCAATCTGCACCATCCCGGTGCGCGCCATCCCAAGGGCCGCCGCTTCACTTTCGTTGCGGGTTTGGGCGCGGTCGACTTGGGCCTGCATCCCGCCCAGGCGCGCCACGAGATGGGCCCGATCGCTTTCGCCCTCCAAAAGCACCTCGCCCGCGCGCTGCGCGAGGTACTTTTCCATGACGGGTTGGCCCGCGAAAAGGCCCCGGTCCACCAATGTCGCCATCGCCAGACCCTTCAGCGTTTCGCGCAGGGCAGGGTCGTTGGCGGTGATGTCCAGGGCCATGGATTCACCCGCCGCAATCGGGACCGGTGAGAGCGGATTGTCACCAAGATAGGCCGTGCCCGCGTATCCGCCCGGGCTTGACAGCCAACTGTCCATCGCCGCCTCGACCGAGGTCACATCATTGGCCCCAGAGGCCAAGATCATGCTCTCCACCGCGACCATGAAATCCTCGGCCGAGAGTATCGCTGGCCCGTTGGTGGCTGCTCCTGCAAAAAGCGTGCGGTCGCCAAAGCGCGTGTTGAGCGTGGACAACGTCGATTTCAAGGCCGAATGGGCCGCAGATGCGGCCGTGTCGACATGGGTCGCCGCCGCGGTGCCAGATGCTGAAAGCAGGCCGCTCGCCGCTTGAAGTGCCATGTCAGAGATCGTGGCAAGACTGACCTGCTGGGCATCGGCAAACAAGGCCAACTCCCGCGTCACCGCACCATAGCCGTCAAGCCGGGCGAGTGTGGCGTCCAGCGCCAGAAGCGCACCAAGGTCCCCGGCAAGGTGATGCGGCGTATCCGCCGCCTTCCCGGTTGTCAGTTCTTGGGCGTGGCGGGCCAGTTCGGCCTTTGCTTGCGTCATGTGCTGGCGCATCACATAAGACTGCGCCAGGTCTCCAAACCCGATCATGGACATGGCTTACATCCCAAGAAGTGTGTCAATCATTTGGCTGATGGTCTGGATGACCTTTGCATTGGCGGTATAGGCCTGCTCGACCATCAACAGAGATTGCATCTCTTGATCAGTGTCGACGCCTGCGGCCAGTTCAATCTGGGTCAGCGCCTGGGTGCGGGCTGCGGCATAGCTGGCCTCGGACTGGGCCGTCAGCCGGTTTGACGCGATGGCCGAAAGCATGTCACCTTGCAGCGCTGAAAAGCTGCGCGCACCGGTCATGAATTGCCCGGATGCTGGAATTCGCGCCGCATCAAGCGCGGTTTGCAGCGCGACGAGCCCGTTTGCGTTACCCGCAGATCCGGGGGCAAGTGCACCGATACCATCTCGCTGTCGCCACAAAGCTCCCCCTTGGCGGGGATCAACGGCGGCGTTGATCCGCAGGCGTTGAGCAAGGCCGAGTTCATTTGTGGCCAGAAAACTGCCGCCATTATCGGTGAACAGCCCGGCATCACCGGGGGCAAGTGTCGGGTCGACAGAGGGGCTGGAAAACCGCTCAACCAGATCGCGGGCCAGCGCGTCGATTTTGGTCTGCGCTTCGGGTGCCAGAACGTCGCGCACCGCGAAATGGGCCACCAGCCGCCCGCCTTGAATCGGGCTGTTCGGCTCCAACGTGGTCATCGGCCGTCCGTTCAGCGTCAGCCCCGACAGGCTGCCTGACGAGATGCTCATTTCAGCCGTGACAATCCCCGAAGGGTCAAAGCCAAACACGCCGGCATGACCTTCGACCAGCATCGCGCCACCGGTGGTGTAAAGCGCAATCTGGCCGTTGTCGCGGGCGATCTCGCGGATGGGGACAAGCGGCGCGATGCTGTCAATCAACTGCTGGCGTTGGTCGATCAAGGCAGAGGGATCGCGTGTTCCAGCATGGCTTGATCGGATATGGCTGTTGAGTTCCGAAATCTGGGCTAAAGTGCGGTTCAGCAGGCTGACATCGGCCTCGATCCGGTCATCTGCGTCTGCCCGGGCCGTCTGCACAGCCTGCGACGCGTCGTTGATCTGGCTTGCCAGATTGCGGGCGGTGTCGGTCACCCGCGCCAGACGCGCCTCGCTGTCGGGCCGCGATGCAGCTTCCAGAAGTGCGACGTCAAATTCCGCGATTCTACCGCCCAAAGACACGGCGCTGTCCGGGTTTCCGACGGCTTGTTCAAGCCTTTGCAAGAAACTGGCACGGATCGTCCGGTCGCCTTGGGCGGCTTCGGCCCCGCGCCGGTCTGACAGCAGCACCGGATCCACGTGGCGTTGGACGCCAACAACCCTGACCCCCTGTCCACTTTGCCCAACCGAACGCGCAGTGGTGATAACCTCACGGCGGCCGTAACCTTCGGTCGTGGCATTGGCGATGTTGGACGACACCACCTCGGCCGCCTTGGCGGCGGCGCTTAACCCGGACAATGCGCTTGAAAGGCTGCCAGAAATGCTCATCCGACCTTACCGTTTGATGTTTGTGGTTTCCTGCAGCATCTCGTCCACGGTCTGGATGACCTTGGCATTCGAGGAATAGGCGCGCTGGGTCTGGATCAGTTGCGTCAGTTCGGCGGCAACGTCGGTGGCCGATTCTTCGCGCGAATAGCCAACGGTTGAGCCGGTGGGTCCATCACCGGCGTCCCACAGATAGAAGGGACCTGACGCCGGCGAGATCTGGTAAGTCTGGTTGTTGCGGGCGATCAGCCCATTGGGGTTCGGCACATCGACCACAGGAAGCTGATAGATTCGCCGGGTAAAGCCCTGATCGTAAACCGCATAGAGAAACCCCTTCTCGTCCACCTCGACCGAGGAGAGCGTGGCCACCGTGGTGCCATTCTTGGAAATCGCGACCGGTGAGAAGGTGCTGGCCAATTGCGTCATACCATTGGCTTCACCAAGTTCGCCGATATCCAGCGAGATGCTGCCGCCGCCCACAGTCAGCGCGATTTGTCCGGTGGCCGGATCATAGCTGCCGCCAGAGGTGGCCGTCACGGTGGCCAAGGTGCCACCACCCACCTGCGTGTCATTGAAGACGAGCACATATTCCCCCACAAGCGCGCCACCCGAGGCGCTGTCACGCACCTGCATTGTCCAGGTGTTTGATGACCCCGTCGCGGGAATGGTCGGGGTAAAGGTGAACTCCAAAGCCTCAGATGTGCCGAGATTGCCGAAGTATTCAACGGTCAGGTTGTGGGGTGTTCCGGCCAATCCGGCAGCGCTTTCCGAAGCGGGCAGATTGACGCCCAGACGCATCTGCGACGTTGGGTTGCCGACATATTGATTGGCGTTGATCCGAACCGGTTCAAGCGAGGCCATCGTGTCGCGCGGATAGGTGTTGAGGCTGCCATCGGGATTGGCGGGCCATCCCATCAGAACTTGCCCGGTTGCCGTGCGCAGAACACCGTCAGAATCGGCGCGGAAAGACCCGGTGGTGACCAATGAGATCGGAAGCCCGCCCGAGGCCGATGCCACAGCGCTGGCATCGGTGACGGCGAGGAACCCGCGCCCGTCGATGGCCAGATCGGTGGAATTGGTCGTGGCGATCAGGGGGCCGCGATCATCGATCAGACGAAAGTTGGTGGTGCGCACCCCGCCCGCAGAATAGCTGGTGTTCGAATTGCCGTGAATGACCACCGAATGAAAATCGGTCTGCGCCCGTTTGTAACCAAAGGTGGCCGAGTTGGCGATGTTGTCGGAAATGGTGGCCAGCCGGTTCGCATTCGCGTTCAGCCCGGCCACCCCCGCGTTCAGCGAGGAGGAGATCGTCATCGATGGCGCCTTTCTGCAGCTTCGACTTCAGGTAAGGCCCAACCTGAGCCAGCCGCGTTAAGATCCGCCTAACAGCTAAAATTCGCGACGTTTGCCGCTAGCGGTTGCGCCGCAAGAGGACAATCTCGATCCGATTGTTGCGCAGCGCGGTCGGATCGGCGGTGGCCGGTTGGCGGTTGGCGTGGCCGGTCACACGGGCAATGCGGCTGGTGGGCAGCTTGTGATGTTCCAAAAGCTGCCGCAGGGCTTGGGCGCGCTGCGTGGACAAGTCCCATGTCGGGTCTTGCCGCAACGTCACCGGATAGCTTCGGACATGGCCATTCACTGCAATTTCATTGGTGGCAAGGCTCAGGACGTCAGAAAGCAGCATCGCGATGTCGCTGGTTACAGCGGTCGGCTTGGCGGTTTCCATGGCAAACAGCGGGGCGTCTTCCAGATCAAAGATCTCGATCACCAGACCTTCGTCGGTGACCCGGGTGACGACGTGGCGAAGCAGGCGTTCCATCGTCATGCTTTCGCCGCCCTTGGCGGTCAGGGCCTGTTGCACCTCGGCCAAGGCTTGGTTCTCAGCGGCAGTGCCGCCTTCGGCCTGGGCGTTGCCCGTCTCGCCCCGCGCTTGGTTTGCTTCGGTGGGATGGGCGGCGGTGGCACCGGTGCCGTTCTGGGCCAGCGTGTTTTCGGTGAATGTGCTGTCGCCGCCAAAGGCGCCGTCCCCCCCGCCCGAGACGCGGTTCACCGGGATCGTGGGATTGAAGTAATCCGCAATCCCCTTGCGTTGCTTTTCCGTTGTCGCGTTCAGCAGCCACATCAGCATGAAGAAGGCCATCATGGCCGTGACAAAATCGGCATAGGCGACTTTCCAGGCACCGCCATGATGCCCACCGCCCTGCACGATCTTCTTCCGCTTGATGATGACTGGCGCGGCATTCCCTTGCCCGGCCATTCACACACCCATGTTTTCACACCCGAGGTCAGGTTTAGCGCGGCAGGGTTTCGGGGGGGTTAAGGGGTGGCATTTTAGGAAATATGGGGTGTCCCGCGATGGGACATTTTGAAATGTGTTTTACGTCAATGATTTGAGTTTCTCCCTTTAGAAAAGTGTAAAGATTTGGAAGCAAGCCGGGGTTCCACCCCGGACCCCGGAGTATTTTTGCCAAGATGAACTGAAGGTCAGGGATGCGCCCCAGTATCACAGAGCCCTTGGACCTACGGCAATGGTTGTTTTTCTACGTCCTTGACTGACAGGTGCAAAGGTCAGCAGAGTCCGCGCAGCAGGCTCTCAGACTAAGCGCCGGTATTGTCCGCTTAGGCCCCTCACAAGTCAAACGTCGCGAACACGGGCACATGATCGCTTGGTTGCTCCCATCCCCGCACGTCGCGCAGGATACGGCTGGAGTGAGCGGCGCTGGCGATGTCGGGGGTGGCCCAGATGTGGTCCAGCCGACGGCCCTTGTCGGCGGTGTTCCAGTCGGCGGCGCGGTAGCTCCACCAGCTGTACAGCTTGCCCTGCGCAATGTCGGCGCGGGTGATGTCTTGCCATTTGCCCGCCTCCATCACCGCGTGCAGATGGTCCACCTCAACCGGGGTATGGCTGACGATTTTCAACAGCGATTTGTGATCCCACACGTCGTCTTCGCGCGGGGCGATGTTCAGATCGCCCACCAGAATCGACCGATCCGGACGGCCCCAGTGGAAATGGTCGCGCATCTGGGTCAGGTAATCCAGCTTTTGACCAAATTTCTCATTCTGCGCCCGGTCGGGAATATCGCCGCCCGCAGGCACATAGCAGTTGTGGATCGTCACCCCGTTTTCCAACTGCGCCGAGACGTGGCGGGCGTGGCCCAGCTGGGCGAAATCCTGATCGCCCACATCCATGATCGGCAGCTTGGACAGGATCGCCACTCCGTTATAGCCCTTTTGTCCGCGCGCAACCATGTAGCGATAGCCCAGGCTTTGAAACTGCTCGACCGGAATCTTGTCGACCGGGCTTTTGCATTCTTGCAGGCACAGGATATCGGGCTGCTCTTCGGCCATCAACCGGGCCACCAGACCTTCGCGCAGGCGGACCGAATTGATGTTCCAGGTGGCAAGGGTAAAGGTCATGGCAAGGCTCCTGTTGGGCGGCCACCTTATGCCGCCTTGGGGACAAAAAGAAAGCCCGACCAAACGGGGCCGGGCTCAGTCCAACAGGGAAGTGGGCTTTGTATACCACGGAATCCTGCCCCGCGAATTGATGCAAATCAAATGTCCTGCAATCATGGTTTTTTGGACACAATCTCAGGTTGCGGCAGCTTGACGCAGCCTAAAGGCGCGGCAAGAATGATGGCATGACGCAAAGCCTTTGGAAAAACCGCAACTTTCGCCTGCTGTTTGGCGCCACATCGGCAACCAATCTGGGCGATGGACTGATCGCGGTTGCGGTGCCTTGGCTGGCAACATTGTTGACCCATGATCCCTTTCTGATCGGGTTGGTGGCAACGGGGCGGCATTTGCCTTGGCTGTTGTTTGCCCTGCCCGCAGGCGTCTTGACCGACCGCTTTGACCATCGCCGCATCCTCTTGATCGCCGACGCCCTGCGGCTGATGCTGTCGGCCACGCTTTTGGCCTTGGCCCTGACCGCCAGCCCCGGCACCGGGCCGGTTTTGCTGCTGGCCGGCTTGTCCTTCATCCTTGGCAGCGCCGAGGTGGTGCGCGACAACACCGCGCAAACCTTTCTGCCCGCCGTGGTGGAAAAACCACAGCTAGAGCAAGCCAACGGGTCGCTTTGGGCAACCGAGCAGCTGGCCGGGCAGTTGATCGGCCCCCCGTTGGCGGGCATGCTGATCGGGCTGGCACTGGCCGTGCCCTTTGGTCTGCAGATCGGGCTTTTGCTGGCGGGCCTTGGTCTGATCTACGGCATGCGCCTGCAAAAGCGCGCGCGCGCCACGCCGCATCTGGCCCCAATGGCGGCGCTGCGCGAAGGCATGGTCTGGCTATGGCGCGACGTGCCCTTGCGGCGGCTGGCCTTGGTTCTGGGGGGCTTCAACTTTCTGGGCTACGGGCTGGCAGCGATTTTTGTGCTGTATGGTCAGCGGGTTCTGGGGCTGGATGCCTTTGGCTTTGGCCTTTTGCTGAGCGCAGCCGCCTGTGGCGGGCTGGCGGCCACGCTGATTGGGCCGATGATCCTCAAGCATATTGCGCCGACCACAGCCATCTTGATCGGCATGGCCGGGTTCAGCACCATGGCTTTGACGCTGGCCATCGCACCACCGCTTTGGCTGGTCGTGGTTATCCTTGTGATCGATGGGTTCACCGGCATGCTGTGGAACATCGCGCAGGTCAGCTATCGCCAGCGCCACATCCCGGCCCCGCTTTTGGGCCGCGTGAACAGCGCCTTTCGCTTTCTGGGCACCGGGCCTGCCGCGCTGGGCGCGCTGTTCTTTGGCGCGCTGATCGCTGCGGGGCAAGGACCAGAGGCGGTTTTGCAACCCTATTGGGTGGCTGCGGCCTTGGGTCTGGGGTTGACGGGCTATTCCTTGGCCAAGCTGCGCCTGCCCTGAGGGGTTGCCCGAGCGTTGGGAAAAAAAAGCCGGACCCGAAGGCCCGGCCAGTTCCAACAGGGAGGGATGCCGTGCCATGACCCCGACACGACAAGGGGAAAGCTGCGGGATCAAGGGAGGGAGAAGTTCACCCGAATATCGTCAAGATAAGTATCGAATTGGACAACAATAAGTCCTAAATCGTTAATTTTTTGACAATTACGCCACCAGCTTGTAACCACCGCTTTCGGTCACCAAAAGGCGCGCGTTTGACGGATCAGCCTCGATCTTCTGGCGCAGCCGATAGATGTGGGTTTCCAGCGTATGTGTGGTAACCCCCGCATTATAGCCCCAGACCTCATGTAACAGCACATCACGCGCCACGACGCTGGATTGCGCGCGGTACAGGTACTTCAGGATATTGGTTTCCTTGTCGGTCAACCGCACCTTCTTGTCTTTGGCGTCGATCAGCATCTTGTGGGCAGGCTTAAACGTGTAAGGTCCCAGCTGAAACACCGCATCTTCCGACTGTTCATGGGTGCGCAGTTGCGCCCGAATGCGCGCCAACAGGACCGGAAACTTGAAGGGCTTGGTGACATAGTCATTGGCACCTGAATCCAGTCCCAAAATGGTGTCGCTGTCGGTGTCGTGGCCTGTCAGCATCATGATCGGGCACTTCACCCCGGCTTTGCGCATCCGCTTGCAAAGTTCGCGCCCGTCGGTGTCGGGCAGACCGACATCCAAGATCACAAGGTCATATTGGCCCTGCTTGACCTTCTCCATGCCCTCGGCCCCAGTGGCAGCCTCAAACACGTCGAAATCCTCGGTCATCACCAGCTGTTCTGACAAGGCCTCACGCAGGTCATCGTCGTCATCCACCAGCAGGATCTTGCGAAATGTCGCCATCTTTGCCTCCATCACATTGGGCCATCTGCCCGTCTTGTGCACACATGCCCACGCCGCACGCATTCGGCAAGAATTGCAACATTTGCCTCACGCGGTCGTGTCGTGGGGCCACAGTATGTTTCAATTCCGAAATCTGCGGCCTATGTAGAGGGCATGAGTTTGCGCCCAACCCAGACAGAAACCCTCGCCCGCGCCCGCAGTGATTTGCGGCTTGGGTTGCCGGTTGTTCTGGTGGGTGGCGGTCAGGCAGCACTGGCCGTCGCGGTTGAGGCACTGACAGCAGATCGCCTGACCGATCTGCGCAACTTGGGCCCAATGGACCTTGCCCTGACAGCGCGGCGGGCCGAAACGCTGAAAGCGCGCGCCTATGATGGCGATCTGGCCCGCATCGCAGTGCCCCAGGATGCCGACACGCGCTGGCTTTTGGCTGTGGCTGACCCGGCCGATGATCTGCGCGTTCCCATGAAAGGTCCGCTTCATAGCCGGCGTGAGGGCGATGCCCGCCTGCATCGGCTGGCGCTGTCCTTGGCCAAGTCAGCCCAGCTTTTGCCCGCCGCCGTGCTGGTGCCCTTGGCCGACGGCGTGGCCTTTGCCGCTGCCCATGCCCTGACCCTTCTGGCCGAGGTGGACGCCGCTGACCTGGACCGCCTTGCACCCTTTGCGCCGGTGATCTCGGCCCGCCTGCCGATGATGGCCAGCGCCGCAGGCCGCGTGCATATCTTTCGCCCCGATGATGGCGGGCCCGAGCATTACGCCATTGAGATTGGCCGCCCTGACCGCGATGCGCCCGTTTTGGCGCGGTTGCATTCCGCCTGTTTCACCGGCGATGTGCTGGGCAGCTTGAAATGCGACTGCGGGCCTCAATTGCGCGCCGCCTTGGCGCAGATGGGCGCCGAAGGGGCGGGGGTTTTGTTATACCTAAACCAAGAGGGGCGCGGCATCGGGCTTGCCAACAAAATGCGGGCCTATTCCTTGCAAGATCAGGGCTTTGATACGGTCGAGGCCAATCATCGGCTGGGGTTTGAGGACGACGAGCGTGATTTTCGCATAGGAGCCAAAATTCTGAACCGCATGGGGTTTTCCAAGGTGCGCCTATTGACCAACAATCCCAAGAAGCTGGCCATGCTGGCCGCCTGTGGGCTGGAGGTGGTTGAGCGCGTGCCCCTGAAAGTGGGAGAAACCCCGGAAAACGCCGCCTATCTGGCCACCAAGGCCACGAAATCGGGGCACTTGCTGTGAAGCCGCAAGATCTGGTCGTCACGCCCATGGGGGTGCGATTTTTGAACCGGATCTTCCCCTGCACCATTGGGCGCAGTGGCATCGTTCCCGCGCGGAAAAAGCGTGAAGGCGATGGTGCAACTCCGGCAGGGGTTCACAGGATTGTGGGCATGCTCTACCGCCCCGACCGCATGGCAAAGCCAACCGACTGGGCGCTGCCCATCGGGCCGATGGATCTGTGGTCCGATGATCCCGCGGATGAGGATTACAACCTCATGGTCCGCGCCCCACATGGCTTCAGCCACGAAAAGCTGCGCCGCGCCGATCCTTTGTATGATCTGGTCATCCTGACCGACTGGAACTGGCCCGAGGCGCAACCGGGACGCGGGTCAGCGATTTTCCTGCACCGCTGGCGCCGACCGGGCTATCCCACGGCGGGCTGCGTGGCCTTTCACACGCGCGATCTTTTATGGATCGCCCAGCGCATTACCCATCAAACTCGGCTGGTGGTGCGCTAAACCTCCTTGCGCATTTCATGCACGCGCCGGAAGTCCTGGCGAGGAGTGCACGAAGTGCTCGACGAGCGATCCGGTTCAGACGCGCTCGATCAGCACAGCCGTGCCCTGCCCCACACCCACGCACATCGTCGCCAAACCATAGCGCGCCCCCGTGCGTGCCAGTTCCAGCGCCACAGTGCCCGTGATGCGCGCGCCGGTCATGCCAAGGGGATGGCCCAGCGCAATCGCGCCACCGTTGGGGTTCACACGCGGATCATCGTCCGCGATTTGCAGCCCCCGCAGCACGGCCAAACCCTGCGCCGCAAAGGCCTCATTCAACTCGATCACCGACAAATCAGCCACCGTCAGCCCGTGCTGCGCCAACAGCTTTTGCACCGCTGGCACCGGGCCATAGCCCATGACGCGCGGCGCAACCCCCACACTCGCCGCACCCAAAATCCGCGCAATCGGCCTTAATCCATTGGCCTGCGCCGCCTCTGCGCTGGCGATGATCATCGCCGCCGCCCCGTCGTTCACCCCGCTGGCATTGCCCGCCGTCACAGTGCCATCCGCCCGCGTGATCGGGCGCAGCTTGGCCAGATCTTCCGCCTTCGTATCCCCGCGCGGATGTTCATCTTGTGTCACCTCAACCGTCTTGCCGCGCCCCAGATCCACCGTCACGGGCACGATCTCGGCCCCAAGCCGCCCGTTTGCCTGTGCCGCCCCCGCCAGCCGCTGCGAGCGCAGCGCAAAGGCATCCTGATCCCCACGGCTGATTCCATAGGCATCGGCCAGATTCTCGGCGGTCTCCGGCATCGAGTCTGTGCCATAAGCCGCCTTCATCTTGGGGTTCACAAAGCGCCAGCCGATGGTGCTGTCGGCAATCTCTGCCGTGCGGGCAAAGGCGGTGGTTGCCTTCGGCATCACCATCGGCGCACGCGTCATCGATTCCACGCCGCCTGCAATCGCCAAACCAATCTCACCCGCCTTGATCGCCCGCGCAGCCGCCGACACCGCCTCCATCCCCGAACCGCAAAGCCGGTTTACTGTGGCCCCCGGAACAGTTTCCGGCAGACCCGCCAACAGCAAAGCCATCCGCGCCACGTTGCGATTGTCCTCGCCCGCCTGATTGGCGCAGCCCATCCAGACCTCTTCCACCGCCGCAGGGTTCATCCCCGGATTGCGCGCCAAAAGGGCCGCCAAAGGAATCGCCGCCAAATCATCGGTGCGCACTTGGGCCAAGGCCCCGGCATACCGGCCAATCGGGGTGCGGATGTAATCGCAGATGAACGCGTCGGGCATTCTGGCCTCCTGATGTTCCTGTCAAAGTCCTTCCAACTTGAAGCAATTGCAAGACCGGGTTTCACGCGGGCCAAATGAAAAGGGCCGGGAAACCCCCGGCCCTTTCACACGAGTTGCGAGTCTTTATTCTGCCTGTCGGCGGGTCAGCGCTTGCGCAGTGTAGACCAGAATGGCCAGCCCCACGGCACCCAGAACGGCCACGCCCAACAGCACGATCACATCAATCGGCCCACCAATATCCTTGAACCCCGACGAGGTAATGCCCTGCACGAACAACACCGCCGCAATCGCCCCGATGGGCATCGACAGCTGCGCCCAGAGAAACTTGCGCATCGACAAGGACCGGTCACGCACCAGAACATAGACATAAAGCGCCGTGATGACCAAAGCCGCCACAACCAGCGCCCAGAACAGGCCGCGACCGAACATCTCTTCGAAAACCGCGATCAAGGTGGAAAGTGTAAGTTCTTTCATGGCATGCCCCCCTTATGCCTTGCCGCGCAGCATGGCGTTGTAGGTGGCCTTCAACGCCACCTCTTTCATCAGCCAACTGATCCACAACTCCTCCAAAGGCGCAATAATGCCGGGGAAGCTGGGAACCAGATTGTTGTTGTAGTCAAACTCAACCAACATCGCGCGGCCGACACGGGTGATCAGCGGGCATGAGGTGTAGCCGTCATAAACCGCAGTCCCCTCGCGGCCCTCGATGGCCGCGATCAGGTGGTCTTCCACCACCGGAACCTGCCACTTGACCGATGCGGCCGTCTTGCCTTTGGGCACACCGGCCACATCGCCCAGCGCGAAAATCTCGGGATAGCGCAGGTGGCGCATGGTTTTCTGGTCACATTCCACCCAGCCCTGATCGGCCCATTTGTCAGCCCATGACAGGCCCGACTGGCGGATCACCTCGGGCGCACGTTGTGGCGGGATCACATGCAGATAGTCATAGGGCATTTCGACCGTGGTCTTGACCTCGGCCTTGGTGGTGGCGTCGATCTCGGTTTTCTCGAAGGTCGCAATCTTCTTGCCCGGCTCCATCGACAGCATCTTGTGGCTCATATGGGTCTTGATCCCACGCTCGCCAAACAGCATCCGCACCTTTTCCGCCACAATCGGCACGCCAAACAGCGCACCCTGCGGGGCAGCGTAGTGGATTTCATACTTGCCCTTAGCACCGCCCCGGCTGGCGATGTCTTCGACAAGGAAGGCATGCTTTAGGGGGGCACCGGCGCATTTCATCTCGGTCGCCGGGCGGGTCATCAGCGCGATGCCCCCTTCCTCGGTAAACTTCTGCGCCGCGTCCCAGGTTTTCGCGGCATATTCCGGCCCGGAATACAGCGCGCCAATCCCGTTGGTGCCCACCATATCCAGCGAGAAACCGGGAATGGCCTCATAGTCCAACACAAGGCCGGGCGCGACGATCAGGAAATCATAGGCGAGTGTCGTGCCGCCTTCAGTCGCAACCGTCTTGGCCAAAGGATCAATGGCCGCCGCCTTTTCGGCCAGCAGCGTGACACCCTTGGGCAGCCAGTCGGTCGTTTGGCTGACGGTGTAATTCGCAGGCTTCAAGCCAGCGGCAACAAGGCTCAGCCCCGGCTGATAAAGATGCTCTTTGCGACCGTCGATGATGGTGATCTCGGCGCCATCCAGCCGTTCAACCAGCCGGTTTACCAGCGCCGTTCCGGCAGCACCGGCCCCAATCACCACGATCTTCGCCCGCGTCGCCACCTTGGCAGCGTTGGCAGACGACCCAAGGGCGGCAAACCCGGCACCAGCAACCGCCAGCCCAAGAAATCCACGCCGCGTTGGGATGAATCCACGTTCCATCATCTCAGTCTCCTCCGTCGCAATCCTGTGTGACTCACACATCATAATAAGGCTGTCATTGATCTGAATCAATAAGTATTCCAATATGTGCATCTATTGTGCATTTCGCGTGGAGATGGGCCCAAGGCCCAGCTCAACCTGCTGAAACGACACGAAAAGGACACCAAGGTGAGACGACCCGTTTCATCCGGCCTGGCCCGGATTTTTCCTATTCTGTCGTGGTCAAAGACCTACTCGCGCCACGATGCCGCGCAAGATGGGCTTGCGGCGGTGATCGTGACGATCATGCTGATCCCTCAATCGCTGGCCTATGCCATGCTGGCAGGCATGCCACCCGAGGCGGGGCTTTATGCCTCGATCCTGCCCATCATCGCCTATGCGATCTTTGGCTCCAGCCGCGTGCTTGCCGTGGGGCCGGTGGCGGTGGTGTCATTGATGACCGCTGCCGCGCTGGGATCGGTGGCCGAAAGCGGGACAGCGGATTACGCCACGGCGGCGCTGACCTTGGCCGCATTGTCGGGGACGATGTTGCTTGCCATGGGCCTGTTGCGCATGGGGTTCATCGCCAATTTCCTGTCGCATCCGGTGATCGCCGGGTTCATCACCGCATCAGGGGTGCTGATCGCCATGGGCCAGATCGGGCCGCTGATCGGGGTCAAGATGACCGGGGCTTCGGTGCCGGAACTGGTGGAAAGCTTTTGGGCAGGCAAGGCCGCGTTCAATTGGCAGACGCTGCTGATTGGCGCACTGGGCTTGGCCTTTCTCTATTGGGTTCGCCTGCGGATGAAACCCGCCTTGCGGGCCATGGGCGTAGGGCCGGTGTTGGCCGATGTGCTGACCAAGGCCGGGCCGGTGATGGCGGTGGCCGCCTCAACCGTTGCGGTCTGGGGGCTCGGGCTGGATGTGGCGGTTGTGGGGGCGGTGCCTGCGGCCTTGCCACCCCTGACAAGCCCAAGCCTTGATCTGGCGTTAATCCGGGACCTTGCGATGCCTGCCTTTCTGATCTCGATCGTTGGCTTCGTGGAATCCGTCTCGGTCGCGCAGACCCTGGCGGCGCGCAAGCGCCAGCGTATCCGGCCGGATCAAGAATTGATCGGCCTTGGCGCCGCCAATCTGGCCGCCGGGTTCAGCGGTGGCTTTCCCGTGACGGGGGGCTTTGCCCGGTCGGTCGTCAATGCCGATGCAGGTGCCGCCACCCCAGCGGCGGGGATTTATACCGCGCTGGGGCTGGCCATCGCGGCGCTGGCGCTGACGCCGCTTTTGTATTTCTTGCCCAAGGCGACGCTGGCGGCCACCATCATCGTGGCGGTCTTGGGGCTGGTTGATCTGTCGATCCTCAGGAAAACCTGGGGCTACTCGCGCGCTGACTTTGCGGCGGTGGCAGGCACCATTCTGGTCACCCTCGCCTTGGGCGTCGAGGCCGGAATTTCGACCGGCGTGATCCTGTCGATCGCGCTGCATCTATGGCGCACCTCGCGCCCGCATGTGGCCGAGGTGGGGTTGGTCGCCGGAACCCAGCATTTCCGCAATATCCTGCGCTATCAGGTCATCACCGACCCCGCCGTTCTCAGCCTGCGGATTGATGAAAGCCTCTATTTCGCCAACACCCGCTATCTCGAGGATCTGATCCTTGCGCGCACCGCCGAGGACCAAGATCTGCGCCATGTCATCTTGATGTGTTCGGCGGTGAATGAGATCGACATGACCGCGCTGGAAACGCTGGAAGCCTTGATGATGCACCTCAAAGATCGCGGCATCGCGCTGCATCTGTCCGAGGTGAAGGGCCCTGTGATGGACCGGCTGCAACGCTCCAGCTTTCTAAGCCACCTGACGGGCCGCGTGTTTCTAAGCCAGCACGAAGCCTTTGCCAGCCTGACCGACCACGCCTAGGGCTGGACGCCGCGCCACAGGCCGGGCAATCTGGGCCCAAAGAGGGGGCGCGGATGGACCTGAATTCAGATCTGGGTGAAAGCTTTGGCCCTTGGTCCATGGGCGACGATGCGGCGATGCTGGGCGTCGTCACCTCGGCCAATATCGCCTGCGGCGGCCATGCCAGTGACCCTGACACGATGTTTGCCACCCTGCGCATGGCGGCTGATCGCGGTGTCGTGATCGGCGCGCATCCGGGCTATGCCGACCCTTTGGGCTTTGGCCGCCGCGTCATTCCGATGGAGCTGGTTGAGATTGCGCGCATGGTCGCGGCGCAGGTGGGGGCGCTGCAAGGGGTGGCCGCACTGGCCGGGGCAAAGGTGGGCTACGTCAAGGCGCATGGGGCGCTGGCCAATCTGGCCGCTGACCGGCGCGACGTGGCCGATGCAATTGCCTCGGCGGTCAAGGTGCTGCCGGGCAACCTCGCGATCTTGGCGATTTCCGGCACCGAGTTAGAGGTGGCAGGCCGTGCAGCGGGATTGCCAACCTATTCCGAGATTTTCGCCGACCGCGCCTATCTGCCAAACGGTCGCTTGGTCCCGCGCTCGCGCCCCGATGCCATGGTGCATGGGGCCAAGGCGGCGGCAGACCGGTTGATCGGATTTCTCGACAGCGGGTTGATGCCCGTCGTGGGCGGTGACCCCATTCCCTTGGCCGCGCAGTCGATCTGCGTGCACGGCGACAGCCCCGATGCGGTGGCCATGGCGCACGAGATCCGCGCCCGGCTGCAGGCGGCCGGGGTGGTTCTGGCCCCCTTTCTGCGGTGAGTGGGTTTCCGTTCTTTCGCACCGTGGCCGAGCATGGGCTTTTGGTCGAGTTCGGCACGCGGATTGAGGCCGCCACCCATGCCGCCGTGCTGGCCTTGGACCGCGCCCTGGCGGCAAAGCCATTTGCGGGCTTTGCCGAGGCGGTGCCAGCCTATGTCAACCTCTTGGTGCGGTTTGACCCGATGATTACGGATCATGGGTCGGTAAAAGCCGCGCTGCGCGCCTTGATAAACGCCACCCCAACAGCGGGCGCACAGGGCGCGTGCCGAGTGGTGGATGTGGTTTACGATGGCCCCGATCTTAACGAGGTGGCGCGGCGCTGTGGCCTGTCGACCGAAGCGGTGATTGCCGCGCATCTGGGCGGTGACTATCAAGTAGCGCTTTACGGCTTTGCGCCGGGCTATGCCTATTTGTCTGGCGTGCCCAAAGCCATTGCCCTGCCACGCAAAGAGGCGGCGGTGCGCGGGGTACCTGCCGGATCGGTCATCATTGCTGCCGGGCAATGCATTGTCACGACCCTGACGATGCCCACAGGCTGGTGGATCATCGGCCATTCGCCAACGGTGATCCTTGACCCCCAAGGCCCGCGGCCTTTCCTGTTTGACGTGGGGGACCGGGTTGAATTCCGGCGGGTGACCCCATGACGGCGCGGCTGACCGTGGCCTTTGCCGGGCCACATGTGACGGTGCAAGACGGCGGGCGGCCGGGGCTGGCGCGCTTTGGCGTGCCGCGCTCGGGTGCGATGGACCGGCTGGCGCTGGCGGCGGCCAATCTGGCCGTCGGCAATGCGCCAGGGGCGGCGGCGATAGAGGTGTCCTTGGGCGAGCTGCAACTGGATTGTGTGGGCGGCCCCATCAGCTTTGCAGTCGCCGGGGGCGGGTTCATTGTCGAACATGGCGGGCAAAAGGGTGGGTCGTGGCAGGTGGCCACCCTCCAGCCCGGCGAGCGGCTTGTAATCCGGCGCGGGCCTTGGGGGGCGTGGTGTTACCTCGCCTTTGCCGGGGGGCTGGTGGCGACACCTTGGTTGGGATCAGCCGCGACGCATTCACAATCGGGCTTTGGCGGTGGCCGGGTGATGACCGGGGCAAAGGTGACGGTCGAGGCACCGCGCTTGGTGGTCGGGCGAGTGCTGCCCTGCCCCACCTTCGCCCGGCCCTTGACCGAGATTGCCGCCACACTCGGCCCGCAGGACCGGTTCTTTGCAGCCGATCAGATTGCAACCTTTGAAAGCGCCATCTGGCGGTTGAGCGGGGCCTATGACCGGATGGGCGTTCGGCTGACCGGGCCTTTGCTGCTTCCGGATGCGCCTTTGGACATGCCGTCAGAGCCGGTGGCGCGGGGGTCGGTGCAGGTGGCAGGCGACGGGGTGGCGACGGTCCTTCTGGCCGATCATCAGACCACAGGGGGCTATCCGAAACTCGCCACCGTCTTGGACGCCGATCTTGACCGCTTTGCCCAGTTGCGCCCCGGCGATGCGTTCCGGTTTCGGCTGGTGACCGCCAACGCGGCGCTGAACCATGCCCGACTGATGGGCGCAACGCGGGCGCGCTGGCTGGAGGGGCTGGCGCGGAGAGCGGATCGCATTCACGACAGGCACGCCGTTGGGAATGTTGCAGATCGCGTTTGATCGGCTGAACCCGGTCAAACGCAGGCTGATCCGGCCCGGACTGATGGCGCGTCAGGCCAACTGCGCCAGACAGATACTGCGCATCGCGCTGTTGTGTTGCTCCAATACCCCTTGTCGTTATCACCAAAATATGGGCGCTTTTGAACTGACGTTGCCCTCGGCGGGGCCCCTTGTCCTGTGTGAAAATCCTGCACCATGTCAGGGGGAGCCTTGAAAAGCTTTTTCTTTTGGCCGCCCTGATGGTATCCTTCCCGGATTATCCTCCAATTTTTTCAGGTGCCCCCATGCTTTTCAACCGCCGCGCCGCACTGCTTTTTCCGGTCCTTGGGCTTTTGCCCACCAAGATTTTTGGCACCACCGCCGAAATCGGCACCACGCTGGGCCTGACAGGCAGCGCCAGTTTGAACCGCGCGGGCGCCACCCTTGCCTTGTATCCGCAAACCAGCCTGCTGGTCGGCGATCAGGTTGAAACCAGCGCCGGATCAACCGCCGCGCTTGAACTCTTCACCTCAACCCTCATCAATCTTGGCCCCGAAGCGCAGTTCCTGATCGACGTGTTTTCTGCCGAAATCGGGGGCACGGTCACGGTCGGCGGGGCGATGGTCCTTGACCGCGCCGAAGATCTGCCGAAACTTGACCTGACCGTGCAAAACGCCTTTGCCCAGATCGGCGTGCGGGGAACGCGGTTCTTTGCCGGGCCCAGCAAAGGCGTCTATGGCGTCTTTGTCGCGCGCGGCAGTGTCGAGGTTACCGCAGCAGGCCAGACGCGGCTTCTTGGTCCGGGTGACGGCGTTGACATTGCAAGCCCCGGCGCTGCCCCCGGCCCTGTTGCGCAATGGAAGCCCCCCCGCATCGCGGAAGCCTTCGAAAGCGTCGGCCTTACGCCTTAAGCGTATACAGCGTCATCGGCCCGTGGCTGCGAATGTCGGTTGTGCCAAGGCTGACCAGCCCGACATCCTTTGCCCGCGCGGCAAGGCCGGGGCCAATGCAGATCTGGCTGCCAAAGATCTTGTTGGCCTCTTGCAACCGCGCGGCCAGATTTACCGCAGGGCCATGCGCGGTGTAGTCGATCCGGGTGCCAAAACCGACATCGCCCAGCACCGCCGAACCATATTCCAGCCCAATCCGGGTGCGGCCAAAGCCGCCGTTGCGGGCGCGGAACGCTTCCGTGGCGGCAAGGATCTCTGCCGCGCAGGCGATGGCGGCGGTCTCATGACCCGGCTGGTCCAAGGGCGCGTTGAACAGCGCGTGAATGGAATCCCCTACCAGCTTGTCAATCATCCCGCCATGCCGCAGCACGATGGCACAGGTCACGGTGAAATAGGCATCCAACCGGGCCACCATCTCTTGTGCGCCCATGTGTGCTGTCGCAAGGCTGAAACCTTCAATGTCGGTGAACAGCGCCGTCACATCGCGCGCCTCGCCTTCCAGCCGCATCAGCTTGGGTTGCGCGGCCAGCCGTGACACCACGGCGGGCGGCAAAAGCTGGCCCATCCGGTCGCGCAAGATCCGTTCGGCCCGCGCCGCACTGGCCGCCCGCCCGGTCAGCGCGCCCAAGAGCACCAGCGCCACCGATGCCCCCGGCAGCATCGGGTCAATCAACACCCCCAACCCGCGGCCAAGCCCCAGCGTGATGGCTGCCCACAGCGCCAGTGCTGCCGCCATGCCACCGACCACCACGGCAGGACGCTGCCGCGCCATCAACCAAACCCCGCACAGGCTTAGAAGCCCCAAAAACCCAGCCTCAAACATCGCCACCCATGCCGGGCGATAAGGCGGGGCCCCGGCGATCAACACGCGCACCGCATCGGCCTGTATCTGCACCGACGGGGCAACCGGGCTGGCCGCCGTGGGGCGCAAGCCGCCCCGTTGCGGCAAGCTGGACCCGACAAGGATCACCGCTCCCTTGGGTGGGCTGACCCGCCCCGCCAGAACATCTTCAGCCCGCAAGGTCCGCTTGGCCCAGTCGAGATCGGTGGTCGGTGGCACCCGCAAACTGCCCCCCATCGCAGGCAACGGCGCACCGCCGCCCAGATGCACCCAGTCCTGCCCGGCCAGCGCCTGCCCCCCCTGCGCCCGCGCGGCCACCGCCACCGCCAAACCCGGATAGGCCACCCCGGCCACCGCCACCCCCACCGGAACCCGCCGCACGATGGCATCGCTGTCGCCCATCAGCGCCATCGCAGCCCAATCGGCGCTGGAAAAGGCGGGGCAGGCGGCATCTGCGCCCATCGCGGGCCACAAGCGCACATCACCCGTCAGCGCCAGTGTTGACCGGGGCAGTACGGGCCCTCGCTGATCTGTCAGCAAAAAGCCCAAGACCGCAGGCACCATCTGCAACGCAAGGGCCAATTCCTGCGCCGCGATGCCGTCGCAATCACCGGCAAACAACATGTCAAAGCCAATCACCTTTGGTGCGGTTTCGGCCAGTTTTGTCACAAGCCGGGCGGTGGCGCGCCTGTCCCATGGCGCGCCCGCCTCATCCTGCGCGCCGATGTCCACCACCACAACCTCGGCCATCCCCACCGCAGGTGCGACGATGACCCGGTCAAAAATGCGCTCCTGCACCTGCCGCAACGGCGCAGGTGATGCTGCGAACACGGCCACCAACCCGGCGGCCAGCACCAGACTTGCCAGACGCCACAGCGTCATGGGTCGGGGTCCGCCACAAGGCGCAGCTGCGCGACATCGACCTGCCAGGCATCCCCCACCCGCAGCAGCGCGCCGTTTTCTTGCAACACCTGCAAGGCGCGATTCACCTTGGGGCGGCTGGCCCCCAGCACGGCGGCCAGCTCGCTTTGCGAAATCTCAAGCCGCAGGATTGCGGTTTGCGGCACATCCTCACCACTCAACTGGCGCAGCCTGAACAGGAAAAACCGCGCCAGCCGCGCCTCAACCTGATACAGCGCAATGCTTTCCAGCTGGTCCGTTGTTTCGCGCAGGCGGCGACAGAAATAGCGCGCGGCTGCCAAACCCAGATCGGGGTGCGCCGCGATCAGTTGCACAAAGCGCGCCTTGTCCAACACCCAGCCCACCACCGGCGTCACCGCCGTCGCATCTGCCGACCGCGGCTCACCGTCGATCAAGGTGAACTCGCCCAAACTGTCGCCCGGCTCGGCATGGCGCAAGATCAACTCGCGGCCCAGCGGGGTCAAAAGCGTCAGCTTCACCCGCCCTTCGGCCAGCGCGACCATCCACGCCCCTTCATCCCCGCGCTGAAACAGCACCTCGCCCGCCGCCCAGCGCCTGCACCGAGCCGCCGCGCACAGCGCCTCAACCGTCTCGGCGTTCAGCCCCGAGAACATCTCGAATGATCGCCAGAAAGATGGCCGAACCGACGTTGCTTCCATCGTCTTACCCATACCAAGCCCGCCGATGCTGCGCCCAAGTCACCGCACTTGGCAAGCCCTCTTCACCCCCCCGAAACCCCCACGACCCCCCTGTTCCCCAAGGAACAGCCAGACCGCCGCCGCGCCGCCATGGTGGCAATACGGAAACATCTTAACCCCTTCAAAAAGGATCACGACAATGGCTGACGTTATTGGAACCAACTCTTCCGAAAACCTGAACGACGATTTTACCTTCGGCGTTCCAGGCTTTCGGGGAGACAAGATTGCCGGGCTGGACGGGAATGATATCATTCGCATCACGGATGGCAACGACACCGTGTTCGGCGGCAAAGGCCATGACCTTATCATTGACAGTGCGCTGGCTGGCTTCGCTTCAGGCGATGACAGCATCAAGGGCGAGGATGGCAATGACATCATCAGGGCAGGCTTCGGCAAGGATACGATTGATGGCGGCGCCGACATCGACACGGTTGATTATTCGTTCTCGGACGCGGCCGTGAATGTGAACCTTGGCACCACCTCGGCCCAGTCGGGTGGCTTTGCCCAGGGCGACCGGCTGTTCAACATCGAAAACCTGCAAGGCTCCGGCTTTGGCGACCGTCTGACCGGCAGCTCGCTTGCCAACCGAATCGAAGGCAACGGTGGCCGCGACATTATCAAAGGTCAGGGCGGCAATGACCAGCTCTTTGGTGGTTCAGGCAATGACACTATCGACGGCGGCACCGAGCGCGATTTGTTGGACGGCGGCACCGGCGATGACCATCTGTTCGGCGACAGTGGCAATGATACCTTGAAGGGCGACTTCGGGCGCGACCTGCTCTTGGGCGGTCAGAACAATGACCGGCTTGATGGCGGTGCCAATAATGACACCCTTACAGGCGGCTCTGGCAATGATCTGGTCAACGGCGACAGCGGCAATGACCTGATCAAGGTCGACAACCGCACCGATGCCGACACACTTTCGGGTGGCAGTGACATCGATACCCTCGATTTCACTGGGGCCTCTTCGGCAGGACAGGTCGCCGGCAGCTTTGTGACCATTGATCTTGACGTCGGACGGACCTTCAACACCACGTACAGCGGCTTTGAAAACGTCATAGGCACCAGCAACGCCGACAGCATTTTCGGCAACTCGGGGGCAAACCGCCTTGAAGGTGCCAATGGCAATGACCGGCTGGATGGCCGCCAAGGCGCAGACCAGCTTTTCGGTGATGCGGGCAATGACAGCCTGACAGGTGGCAGCGGCAATGACACGCTGGACGGCGGCGTAGGCGATGACCTGTTGAATGGCGGGTTTGACAATGACCGGCTCAACGGCGGCGCAGGAAATGACCAGCTCAACGGCGATACGGGCAATGATGTGCTCAACGGCGATGCGGGCAATGACATCCTGAACGGCGGCTCAGGAAATGACATGCTGAACGGCGGCACCGAAGCAGACCAGCTCAACGGCGACACCGGCAATGATGTGCTCAACGGCGATGCGGGCAATGACATCCTGAACGGCGGCGCAGGCAATGACCGTCTGGATGGCGGCAACGACAATGACCGTCTGGATGGCGGCGAAGGTGCCGATGTGCTGAGCGGTGGCAGCGGGGCTGATATCCTGGTCGGTGGCAGCGGTGCCGACACCATGACAGGCGGGACAGGGGCCGATGTCTTTGTCTTCCGGTCGATCTCTGACTCTCCGAACTCGATCTCGGGTTCTGACCGCATCACCGCGTTCGAGGTGGGTGTCGACAAGATCGACCTGTCGGCCATTGCGGTCGACGGCGGCGGTGATTTCTTCATGCCGCTGGTCGCTGGCGGCGCGGGGTCTGTGACCGTGCAAAACGTCAACGGCTCAACCGTGGTCAGTGTCTATACCAATGCCGACGCCGCACCAGACATGGTGTTTCAGATCGGCGCCCTGACCGGCGGCGCTACCCTGACGGAAGCCGATTTCATCTTCTGATCTCGTTACCATGACATCGCCCCGCCCCCAGCCACGCAGGCCGGGGGCGTTGGCGCATGTATCGACCCCGGTGATGCGCAACATTCCCAACGGCTTGCCTGTCTTGGATCGCATTCGATCTGGATCAGATGGACTGCGATCCGAACTAGTCGCGCGCCTTTGGGGTCAACAGCTTCTTCGGCCGGATCGCCTCTGCCGCCTTGAACATCCCGAAGGTCTGATTGACATAGTTCACCACCCCGCCAAGCTGCTCCAGATATTTCTGCAGCTCTGCCGTCCGCTCGGCCTCTACCACCTGCACTGGCCGGTCTGGGCCTTCGCCTTCGAACTGGCAGTAAAACAGCGGCTCGCCGCGCTTCAGGACGATGTCCTTCTCCGGCTCATGCCATTCAAAGGCCCACATCAACGGGCGTGGCCAGACCGACACCGGGAACCGCCCGCCAAAGATGGTGCCGGGCAGCGGATCTTTGCGATAGTGCATAAAGGCCGAAAGCTGGGTGACATAGACCAGCTCATCGGCAATGAAACAATAAGGCAAGCGCAGCTGAATCGTGGGCCGGTCGGGATAGCGCCACTCAGTTTCATTGACCAGCGTCAGCACCTCGCCCAGCCTGTTGGCGCGAATGGGGCTGGTGTTTCCGGCGCGGTTGACCAGCAACGCCTTGCCCTTGTCATCGCGGCGAAAGCCCAGGTGAATGTCGAAAGGACATTTCACCATGAAATACCGGCTTTCCAGCTGGATGACCGCAGGGCAGCGCCCCGCACTTTTTGAATGGGTCTTGTTGGTCTGGCGAAACGACACCCGCTCGGGCGGATCATAAAGCACCGCGGCTTTGTCGGATGTCAGGAACCAGCCCACGGTGATCGGGCCGGAATTGGGGCTGCCCTCGGGCCGCTCGACCGAAATATTGAATTCCATGAAAATACCTTTGGTTTTGACGCCAGATTCGCGCCACAAGGCCCGCCTGTCAACCCGGCACTGGCATCTGGTGTCGGGACGGATGCCAGACGGATGCCAGACGCAAACCCGACGCTTGCCAGACGGGGGTTTTCCATGATTTCAGGACGTTATGCCCAGTCGCTTGACAAGCAGGGATCTTCCACCCAAACCGCTGCAAATACCGCCGGAGGCCCCAATGTCCGATGACCGCCTGATCGTTGCCCTTGATGTTCCGAACGTGGTGCAGGGGCTCGACCTTGCTGCCCGGCTGGGGGACGCGGTCAGCTTTTACAAGATCGGGCTTGGAATGCTGACCGGCGGCGGCTTTGCGCTCGCCAATGAGCTGAAGCAAGAGCACGGCAAGCGCATCTTTCTGGACATGAAGCTCTTTGACATCGGCGCCACGATCGAGGCGGCGGTGCGCGGGATTGCCCAGTATGATCTGGACTTTCTCACCGTCCATGGTGACCCACAGGTGGTGCGCGCCGCGGTTGAGGGCAAGCGCGGAAAAGACCTGAGAATTCTGGCGGTTACCGTGCTGACCAGCCTTGATCGCGCTGATCTGGACGCCAATCTCATCAAGCCTGGCGACATCCATGAGATCACCTTGGAACGCGCCGCAAAGGCGCTGGAGGCCGGGGCCGATGGCGTCATCGCTTCCCCGCAAGAGGCCGCGATGATCCGCGCTTTGCCGCAGGCTAAGGGGCGGCTCATCGTCACCCCTGGGGTGCGTTCGGCAGGGGCGGCCAGCGGCGACCAGAAACGCATCGCGACCCCCCGTCAGGCGATTGCTGACGGGGCGAACCACATCGTTGTGGGCCGTCCGATCTGGCAGGCGGCAGACCCCGCCGCCGCTGCCCGTGCGATTGTGGCGGAACTTTCCGGGGTCTGACCCTTTACAGATCCTTCACCAGTCGCAGCGCATCATAAATCGCGGCATGGGTGTTGCGACTTTCGACGGCATCGCCAATGCGGAACAGCTTGAATCCTTTCGGCCCACCATTCAGCATCTGCGGCTTGCCCGCAACCAACGCCTCATAATCCACCGCGCCCAGGTTTTCCGATTGCGGCTTCAAATCGAAATACAGGTCGGCCAAAGGCTGGGTGCCGTGGTTCACGACGATCTGGTCAAACTGCCGCTCTTGCGCCAGTTTCAGATAGTCTGATCCGATCACAGCGGTCAGATGATTGCCCGATTTCTTGGCGCCAGTCAGACGGTAAGTCACTGTAAAGGTGACATTTTTATCCTGAATCGCCCGCATATAGGGCACAAGGTTCATCGCCATAACCTCGGGTGCAAAGCTGCGGTCGGGGGTCATGATTTCCACCGTCGCCCCGGCTTCGGCCAAGGCCTGCGCGGCTTGCAGTGCGGTGTGATCGCCCGCGTCATCATACAAAAGCACGTTCTGCCCCGGCTTCACATCGCCCGACAGAATGTCCCAGGCGGTGACGGTCAGATCATTGCCAAACTCAAGAATGTCCTTCTCCGGCAGGCCCCCGGTGGCGATGATCACCACATCGGGCTTTTCGGCCAGAATATCCCCGGCTTCGGCAAAGGTGTTGAACCGGAACTCCACATCCCGCGCCGCCGCTTGGGCCATGCGCCAATCAATGATGCCGATCATTTCCGACCGCCTCTTCGTCCGGGCGGTCAGGCGGACCTGACCTCCCGGCTCATCGGCGGCCTCAAACACCACCACGCGGTGACCGCGTTCGGCCGCCACGCGCGCGGCCTCCAGCCCGGCCGGGCCAGCGCCGACCACCACCACCTTTTTCGCCGTCTCGGCGCGGGGGATGGTGTGGGGCACGGTTTCCTCACGCCCCGTCGCCGGGTTGTGGATACACAGGGCCATACCGCCCTGATAAATCCTGTCCAGACAATAGGTTGCGCCAACGCAGGGGCGAATATCCTCTTCGCGCCCTTCCACGATTTTCTGCACAATATGCGGGTCGGCCATATGCGCCCGCGTCATGCCGACCATATCCAACTGCCCCGACGACACCGCAAAACGCGCAGTCGCCACATCGGCAATACGGGCGGCATGGAAGGTGGGCAGGCCCACCTCAGCCTTGATCCGCCCCGCAAGATCAAGGTGGGGCGAGGATTTCATCCCCTGAATAGGAATCACATCCGTCATCGCTGGATCGGTATGAATCCGCCCCCGGATGATGTTGACGAAATCAACAAGACCCGAGGCTTTGAACCGCCGCGCCATCTCAACGCCTTCCTCCACTGGAAGGCCCCCCGGCGCATCTTCATCCGCGACATAGCGCATGCCCAACAGGAACTTTGGCCCCACCCGGTCGCGGCAGGCCTGCAGAACGTCAAAGGCAAACCGCAGGCGGTTATCAAGGCTGGAGGCATCATAGGGACCAGCAGGCATGCCATTGGTCAACGGGCTGATGAACTGGTCCATCAGGTGGCCGTAACATTCAAACTCCACCCCATCGACACCCGCCGCCGCCATGCGTTCGGCGGCATCGGCGTAATCCTTGACCACACGGGAAATATCCCAATCTTCCATGACCTTGGGAAAGGCGCGGTGCGACGGTTCGCGCGTGGGGCCAGCGGCCAGAACCGGCAGCCAATCGCCTTTGTCCCAACGCGTGCGACGGCCAAGGTGCGAGAGCTGGATCATCACCGCCGCCCCCGCCTCATGGCAGTCATCGGTCAGGCGCTTCATCCACGGCACGATCTCGTCTTTCCAGACCAGAAGGTTGGTGAACACCGGCGGGCTGTCGCGCGACACGCTGGCCGAACCTGCCGTCATCACCATGGCCACACCCGCCTTGGCGCGCTCTAGGTGATAAAGTCGGTAACGATCTTTTGGCATACCATCTTCACCATAGGCCGGTTCATGGCTGGTGGTCATGATGCGGTTGCGCAGCGTCAGGTGCTTAAGCTGATAGGGCTGCAAAAGCGGATCGTTAGACATGGGCTTTCTCCAGAGATGGGCCAAGATTATGGGCTGCACCGCGCAAGTCAATCAGAAAGTCGACACTGGTGTCGAGTTTCCAGAACCGTGGGATTGTCGGGTTGCGGCAGGGGGCCAAACTGCCTAGGCTCGCCTCCATGGACACCCCTGCACCCAATGAGCGCGGCTGGCGCGGCTCGGCCGATCTGTGGCTGGATGCTGCCTATCAGCTTTTGGTCGAAGGCGGGGTTGAGGCGGTCAAGGTCATGCCGCTGGCGGAAAAGCTGGGCCTGTCACGCACAAGTTTCTATTGGCACTTTGCCGACCGTGAGGCGCTGTTGGATGGGCTGGTGGCGCGGTGGCAAAGCCGCAACACCGCCAATCTCGTTCGCCAGACCGAAGCGCCAGCGGTTACGATCACCGAGGCGGTTCTGAACCTGTTTGATTGCTGGATCATACAGGATCTGTTCGACAGCCGTCTGGAATTTGCCATCCGCACGTGGGCGCTGACCGATCCGGCTCTGGCCAAGATCTTGGCCACAGCAGATGCCTCACGGATCGCGGCGATCAAGGCAATGTTCGTGCGTTTTGACTATCCCGATGCCGAGGCCGACATCCGCGCCCATACCGTCTATCTGACGCAGATCGGCTATATCTCGATGCGGGTCGATGAACCGTTGTCGCCTCGACTTGACCGTATCCCGCCCTATGCGCTGACCTTTACCGGACATGCGCCCAGCGCGGCCGAGGTCAAATCCTTTCGGGCGCGGCACATTCAGGCCAATCGCATCAGCAAATCCAGCAACTGACGCTGTTCTGCTTCGGAAAGCGGCCCAAGGGTTCGGGCAGAGACTTCAAGCGCGGTGGGAACCAGCCGCAAGAACACGGCGCGCCCCTCACCAGACAGATCCACCGTCAGCCGTCGACGGTCATCAGGATCGGGAAAGGTGCTGACCAGCCCTTGCCGCGCCAGACGGTCGACAACGCCCTTGATCGTCGCCGCATCGAGTGCGGTCTCGCGGCCCAGCGCGTTCTGCGACTGGGGGCCAAGCTCGGCCAGCCGGGCGAGAACGGCGAACTGGGTCGTTGTCACCTCGGGGATCGCTTCGGAAAACAGCGCAAGATGCCGCTGTGTCACCCGGCGCAACACATAGCCAATCTGAGCGTCAAGGACATAGGGTCTTTGGGTCATACGTTCGGGATAGACCCCCATCCGCCCCCTTGCAAGAACCTTGCGATCTGCGGCGTTGACAGCGGGCCATTCCTAGATGCAATCTGCTTGCATGCAAACAATTCCGGATCGCGCATGACCGCCTATGCCCGCCCCGCAGACCTTGATCTTGCGCTGGCGCTTTTGTCCGACGGGCCACGGCGCATTCTGGCCGGGGGGACCGATCTTTATCCCGGTGCGGGCGCGCAGCTTGACGGGCCTGTTCTGGACATAACCGCGTTGCCCACCTTGCGCGGCATCACGCTGAATGAGGGCCTGCGCATTGGTGCGGCCACCACTTGGGCCGAGATTGCAGCCGCGGATTTGCCGCCTGCACTTCGCGGCTTGCAGCAGGCGGCACTGCAGATCGGTGCCCGTCAGATTCAAAACACCGGCAGCCTTGGCGGCAACCTGTGCAACGCCTCTCCGGCCGCCGATGGCGTACCGCCGCTGTTGACGCTGGATGCCGTGGTTGAACTGCAGGCGAAGCACGGCACAAGGACCCTCCCACTGGCTGAATTCATCCTTGGCCCGCGCAAGACCGCCCTTGCCCCCGGCGAAATCCTTGCCGCCGTTCATGTGCCTGCCTTGGCACTTTCCGGTCGTGGCGCATTTCTGAAGCTGGGCGCGCGGGCTTATCTTGTGATCTCGATTGCTATGGCCTCCGTGCGGGTTTTGGTGTCGCAAGGCATCGTGACCGAGGCAGCGATTGCCGTCGGTGCCTGCTCTCCCGTCGCCCGTCGTTTGCCATTGCTGGAACGCGCGCTGATCGGCGCGCCCGTGGCTGCCTTGCCCGACCTGGTAACGCGAGAGGCTGTCGCTACCGCCCTTGACCCCATCGACGACGTTCGCGCGACTGCCGGGTATCGGGCCGAGGCCGCGGCCGAACTTGTGCAACGCCTGCTGCGGGGGGTCGCATGATCTCATTCTCTCTCAATGGCAGGCCAGTCTCTGTCGACGCCCCGCCGACCTTGCGTCTCAGCGAAGCCCTGCGCGAAAACCTTGGCCAGCGTGGCACCAAGGTGGGCTGCGATGCGGGGGATTGCGGCGCTTGCACTGTTTTGGTCGATGGCCGTTCGGTCTGCGCCTGTCTGATGCCGGTCGCCCAGGTCGCCGGAGCGCGGGTGGAAACGGTCGAGGCCGAGACCCCGGTTCTGACGCGGCTGCGCGCCGCCTTTCTGCGCCATGGTGCGGCGCAATGCGGGATCTGCACGCCCGGCATGTTGATGTCTGCGGCAGAACTCTTGGCCACAACGCCCCGCCCGACCGAGGCCGAGGCCGAAGAGGCGCTGGGCGGTGTGTTGTGCCGCTGCACCGGCTATCGCAAGATCCTGACGGCGGTCTGTGATGCCTGGCGCGATGCGCCACCCGCCGCAACGTTCGAAGGCCACCCGCTTGGGGCCCGGTTGGAGCGGTTGGATGGTGCGGCCAAAGTCGCCGGTGACCTGTTCGGTGCCGATGTGGTGCCAGAAGGGGCCTTGGTGGTGAAGGCCGTCCGCTCGCCTCATCCCCATGCCGCCTTTGCCTTTGGGGATCTGGCCGCTTTTGCCGCCCGCCCCGGTGTGGCCGCCGTGTTCACCGCCGCTGACATTCCCGGTCGCAACGCTTTTTCCGTCATCCCGCCCTTTGCCGACCAACCCGCCGTTGCCGAAAGCCCCGCGCGCTTTCGCGGGGAATGCGTGGCGCTTGTAGCCTTTGAACCGGATGCAGCCCCCGACCTGTCCGGCTTTCCCGTGCATTGGACAGTGCTGCCCGCGCTGCTCACCCCGGCTGAGGCTGAGGCGCCGGAAGCCCCGCTGCTGCACGTGGGCCGCGCAAAAAACCTGCTGATTGAAGGCAAGGTGCGAAAGGGCGACGCAGCGGCAGCCTTGGCGGCATCGGCCCATGTCGTCGAAGGGCGATTTGAGACGACCTATGTCGAACACGCTTATATCGAACCCGAAGCGGGCGCGGCGTGGATGGAGGGCCCGGTTCTGTGCATCCGCGCTTGCACCCAGGCGCCCGTGATGGACCGCGATGACACTGCCACCATCCTTGGCCTGCCAACGGACCGGGTCCGCATCCTGCCCTCTGCCACGGGTGGCGGGTTCGGCTCCAAGCTGGATGTTTCACTGCAGCCGCTGATCGGGCTGGTGGCGCTGAAAACCGGGCGACCGTGCCGGATGGTTTACAGCCGCAGCGAAAGCATGGCCTCCACCACCAAACGCCACCCGGCCGAGATGGAGGGCCGCATCGGGTGCGACACCAACGGCCGCATAACCGGGGTCGACTTTGTCGGTCGGTTCAACACCGGTGCCTATTCCAGCTGGGGCCCAACCGTGGCCAACCGGGTGCCAGTCCATGTCTCGGGTCCTTATTTCACCCCAGCCATCAGCGCGCGCGCGCGGGCTGTTCATACCCATGGACCGGTCTCTGGGGCGTTTCGTGGTTTTGGCGTGCCGCAGGCGGCGCTGTGGCAAGAAACGCTGTATGATCGGCTGGCCGACAAGGCCGGGCTTGACCGGCTCGAGTTTCGCATTCTCAACGCTCTGCGCGATGGACAGGTGTCTGCCACCGGGCAGGTGATGCAGGCGGCGGGCATCGCGGATTGCCTGACGGCGCTGCGCCCGCATTGGGTGCGCGCCTTGGCCGCCGCTGGTGGCAACGGCCCGGTGAAGCGCGGCGTCGGCGTGGCTTCTTGCTGGTATGGCTGCGGCAACACGGCGCTGCCCAATCCCTCAACCATCCGCATCGGCCTTGCGCCCAATGGCCGGGTGATGCTGCATCAAGGTGCGACCGATATCGGGCAGGGGTCAAACACCGTCATCTCTCAGATCGCGGCCGAGGCGCTGGGCTTGCCGATTTCCACCTTCTCCCTGATCGGTCCCGATACGTTCCTGACACCCGATGCCGGAAAAACCTCGGCCAGCCGACAGACCTTTGTCACGGGACGTGCGGCGCAAGCAGCGGCAACAGCGCTGAGGGCTGGGATCCTGCGGCTGGTCAATGCCGCAGCTGATGCAAACCTCTCCCTGAACGGCGCAAGCCTGATCATCGCCGACGGCAGCGCGCGCCATGAGGTCAACCTTGCAGATCTGCCCGGCGATACGCACGGCTACGTCCTGACCGCCGAAGAAACCTACGACCCGCCTACCAAACCTCTCGACGAAAACGGGCAGGGCAGCCCCTATGCCGTCTTTGGCTATGGCGCGCAACTTGTCGAGGTTGAGGTGGATACCCGCCTTGGCACCATCCGCCTTGTCAAGATCACCGCCGCCCATGACGTGGGCCGCGCCATCAATCCGACGCTGGTTGAGGGGCAGATCGAAGGCGGTATTGCCCAAGGCATCGGCATGGCGCTGATGGAAGATTACATCGCAGGCCGGACCGAAAACCTGCATGATTATCTGATCCCAACCACAGGTGACGTGCCACCCATCGAAAGCCTGTTGATCGAGGTGCCAGATCCAAACGGCCCCTTCGGTGCCAAGGGCCTTGGCGAACATGTCCTGATCCCAACGGCACCAGCGATTTTGAACGCCATCCGCCATGCCTGTGGTGCCGAAATCACCCAACTGCCTGCCTTGCCCCATAGGGTTCTGGCGGCCATCCGAAAGGCGCAAGGATGATAGGATTTGCGCCTTGCGAAATACTCTCGGGGGGGTCCGGGGGGTGGAAAGCCCCCCGGGGCGTCGACAAACACCGCGCGAGGACGCCATGAGCGAGGTTGAAAAGATCCGCTGCGATGCATGCCCGGTGATGTGCTACATCGCGCCGGGCCAAACCGGGGCTTGCGACCGTTACGCCAATGACGCAGGCCGCATCATCCGCACCGATCCGGTGGTGATGCTCAGCCACGCGATCGAGGCAGGGCATCGGCTGGTGCCTTTTGCCGTGCGCGATTGGGACGGCGATCCTTTGCCAAAAGACACCTTCGTCACCGCCATCGGCTCGGGCACCACCTACCCAGATTACAAACCCGCCCCCTTCATCGTGTCCTCGCGGGTTGATGGCGCCGATATGGTCACCGTGGTGACCGAGGCGATCTTCTCCTATTGCGGCGTCAAGGTGAAGATCGACACCGACCGTTATCTTGGCCCTGAAGGGGCCATCGTGCGTGCGGGGGGCGAGGCGATTGGACATGTCACCACCGCCGAATATGGCAGCCAGATGCTGTCCTTGGGCGGGGTGCATCACCTGACGGGCGGCTCCAAGGCCGAAGGTCGGCTCACCTGTTCCGCCATGCTGGCGCTGTGCAATGGCGAGGCGGTGGAACTGGCCATCGACGGTGGCTCGACGGTGGTGGTTCAGGCGGGCAGACCGCCCATCGTTGACGGCACGCCCGAACGCCGGATGCGGGTCGGCTGCGGCTCGGCCACCATCGGGATGTTTGCCGTTCAGTGGCAGGGACTGGTCGATGAGGTGGTGGTGGTTGATGACCACATCACCGGGGTGGTCAGCGAACATCAGGCCGGCAAGGTGCTGGGCTGGCAGCCCACGGGGATCAAGATCCTTGGTCACCGCTCCACCCCCGGCCGTTACTTCAAGGTGTCCGAGCCGGGCCTCGGTTGGGGCGGCACCAAGTTGACGGATCCTTTGCAGATCGTGGGCGAATGGAACCCCAAGAAAGGCGCGCGGCCGGGCTTGCGGTTGCTGATGGTATCCACCACGGGCGAGGAGTTTGCCTATTTCGAATTGGACGAGGCACTGAAACCGGTGCAAAAATCTTTGCCTCAGGCGCTGCGCGAGACGGTCGGACTGATTGACGAAAACTGTGAGCCCTCGATGTGCACGGTCCTCTTCATGGGGGGCGCAGGGGGCAGCCTGCGCGCCGGTGTCACCAAGAACCCCGTGCTGTTGACACGGTCGGTGCAGGGCGGCGAGACGCGGCTGACCTCGGGTGGCGCGGACACCTATGTTTGGCCGGGTGGTGGCATCACCTTCATGGTCGATGTGACGCGCCTGCCGAAAGGTGCCTTTGGTTCAGTGCCGACACCCGCCTTGGTGGCCCCTTTGGAGTTTACCCTGCCACGTGAGGCCTATGTTGCGATGGGCGGGCATGAGAGCAACATCAAGACGCTTGATCAAATGGTGTCTGACGGGGGTGAATTCCCCACCGCCGCACGTCTGGAAGGTTGGCCCAAATGAGCGGCCCGCAGGTTCAACGGCTGGCGGATGGGCGGTTGCATCTGAACCATGGCCCGATTGACCTGGTCTGTGAGGCTTGGGGGACTGGCGCCGCAGTTGACGCGGCCTATCGTCGGGCGGTGGCGCGGTTTGAGACGGTCTTGCCTGAACTGGTGGCCGAGTTGCAAGCCCTGCGGTCCGAACGCGCCTCCCTAAGTGGTGGGATTGCCCTTCGCATGGCGGCAGCCGTTCAGCCCTTTCGCCCGGCCTTCATCACACCCATGGCCGCGGTGGCCGGTTCGGTAGCCGAGGAGATTTTGGCGCGGATCATCGGGCCGGGGATTGCCCGGGCCTATGTAAACAATGGCGGTGACATTGCCTTGCACCTGACACCCGGCACAGATCTGGTCTGCGCGTTGGCACAGGGTGGCAACGTGCGAATTCACGCGCCGCAACCGATGCGGGGCATTGCCACCTCGGGGTGGCGCGGGCGGTCTTGGTCTTTGGGCATTGCCGATGCCGTCACCGTTCTGGCCCGCAGCGCCGCCATGGCTGATGCCGCCGCCACGATGATTGCCAATGCCGTGGATCTGCCGGGCCATTCGGCGGTGTTACGGCGTCCGGCGGTCGAGATGCAGGCCGAAAGCGATCTGGGTCATCGGCTGGTGACGGTGGGCGTGGGTCCGCTTGGTGCGACCGATGTGGCGCGGGCGCTGGATGCCGGTTTGGCCGTCGCGCGCGGCTTTGCGGCGCGCGGATTGATTGAAGGGGCGGCTCTTTTCCTGCAAGGTCAGACACGCACCCACGGACAGTTGACGATGCCAAAGGAGACCGCAGATGCCTGAATTTCCCATTCGCCGGATCACGGTGCAGATCGAAGAGATCCACCACGATTTTGGCCCGGCCCCAGCCAGCCCTCGGGTTCTGGGCGCGGTGATGGCGGTGGTGAAAAACCCCTTCGCAGGCCGCTATGAGCCTGATCTTGAAGCGGCGATGGAGGATCTGAAGCCCTTGGGTCGGCTGTTGACCGACAAGCTGATTGCCGCGCTGGGCGGGCTTGAAGGCATTGACGCCTATGGCAAGGGCGCGATGGTGGGGGAGGGTGGCGAGGCCGAACATGGCGCGCTGTGGCATGCCCCGGGCGGTTACACGATGCGCGAGCGGTTGGGCGAAAGCCGCGCGATTGTGCCGTCTTGCATGAAGGTGGCCCCGATGGGTGGCAGTCTGGACATCCCCTTGGGCCATATCAACGCGGCCTATGTGCGGGGGTATTTCGATTCGATCACCGTCTCGGTGCCCGACGCCCCCCGCGCGGGTGAGATCGTCTTTGCGCTGGCGATGGGCAAGGGCGGGCGCATCCACAGCCGGATGGGCGGGCTCTTGTTGTCGCAGGTCAAGGGCGAGGATGGCTGCAGATGAGGGCGCTGGCGGGGGTCTTCACGCTCCTGCCCGGTGCGGCCTTTGCTTGCGCCTTGCCGCCGTCGGTCATTCTGACCTTGCCGACGGGTCATTACATTACCGGGGCCGCGCTGACCGTGGCCCTGACCGCCGTCATGGGCGCGGCCAGCGCGCGGATGCCCGATTTGGGCGCGGTCTTGGTTCGGGATACCGTGGCGCGGGTTCCGCGTATCGTGCCAACCTACATCAGCTTTATGGCGTTTTTGGTGGTCTTTGTGCTGGGCATTCTTGGTCCCAATGACCCGATGCACAACCTGCTGACCTTGGTGTTCTGGACAGGGGTTTGGATCGCCTTACCGCTGGCATCAATGCTTTTTGGCGATCTGTGGTGGGGGTTAAACCCATGGTATGCGCCAATCCGCATCATCCGCAGCCTGATCGGGCGCAGCGGTAACATCGGTCTGGGGCGGTTCCACCATTGGCCAGCGGTTCTGGGGCTGGCCGTGTTCAGTTGGTTTCAGATCGTATCCTTATCGCCGTCTGACCCCGAAACATTGGTACGCGCCATGGCGGTCTACTATGGCGTGATTCTGATTCTGGGGGTTCTTGAGGGCGAGGACTGGCTTGAGCGTGGTGAGTTCCTTACGGTGTTTTTCGCCATGGTTTCGCGTATTGCGCCGGTTTGGCGCGAACGGGAGGGTGGTCGCGTCAAGACGCTGATCGGCTGGCCCGGCGCGCAGGTGTTGCGGATGCCCGGCTTTGGTCTGTCACAAATGGCCTTTGTGGTGGCGGCGCTGGGGGCCTTGTCCTTTGAGGGGCTGTCGGAAACCTTCTTTTGGCTTTGGCTGATCGGCGAGAACCCGTTGGAGTTTTCTGGCCGTTCGGCCGTGATGGGCGTGAACACGCTGGGATTGGGCGCGGGTTGGGCGCTGACCGCGCTGAGCCTTTGGGCTGTTCTGGCGCTGGGCCGGTACTGGGGTGGCCAGCGTTTTGCGGCAGGTCCGCTGATGCTATCGTTTTTGGCCATCGCCGCAGGCTATCATGTGGCGCATTTCTTTGTGACGCTCTTGACCTCGGCGCAATACACGCTGGCGGCACTGAATGACCCACTGTTTCGGGGTGACATGCTTTTGGGGATGCCACCCTTCTATGTCTCGCTCGGCTTTCTTTCAAACCCGTTGATCATGAGCATGATCTACGCCGTTCAGTTTGTCGCCATTCTGGGCGCGCATCTTTTGGCGGTTGTCTTGGTCCTGAAACTCGTTGGCCCGCACACCCGCGCTTTGGCCCATCTGCCGATGACGGTGTTGATGGTGGGCTACACGGTTTTGGGCCTGTGGCTTCTTTCAACCGCGCGGGGAGTTTGACCGTTGGGGAAATACAAACAGGCCTCGTGAAAATCGTAGACTTTTTGTTCGTATACTTACAAACTTCATCAGGGGACTCGCCGCAGAGCGCAGCCCGGCAACAACACAGAGAGGACAGACCATGACAACGAAGGATAGGAATGCTTTTGCGCCCTCCCGGCGCGCGGTTCTTGCCGGGATGGGTGCGGGACTTTTGGCGACGACGGGGCTGGTGCGCCCGGTCATGGCACAAGGTGCGCCGCTGAAGCTGGGGTTCCAGCTGCATTCGACCGGCATCGGTGCCAGTTATGGCCGCTGGTATCAGCGCACCGCGGATGCGGCGGCCAAGATGATCAACGATATGGGCGGCATTGGTGGCCGGCCGATCGAGTTGGTCTATGAGGATGATGGCACCGACCCCAAGCGCGGCGCCGAAGTGGTGGACAAACTGGCCAATCAGCATGGCTGCGAATTGATCCTCGGCACGCTGTTCAGCCATGTGGTCATGGGATCTGCCCCACGCGCGGGTGAGTTGAAGATTCCGTATCTCGTCTGCTCTGAGGGCTATCATGTGGCTTCGGGTGCGTTGAACCGCTGGACGCTGCAACCCGGCATCACCGACGTGCGCAGCCAGATTTCTGCAATGGCCCCTTGGGTCGCGGCGAATCTGGGCAAGAAAGTCACCATGGTGTTCCCGGACTATGCCTTTGGTCACGATCACCGCGATTTCTTCACCGCCGCAATGAAAGCGCAGGGTGGTGAGGTGATTGCCCAGATCGCCATTCCGCCGACTGAAACCAGCTTTACCCAGTATCTGCCGCAGATTCCGGCGGAGACCGAGGTCTTGTATCACGTCATGGTTGGCCCGGGCGTGCTGACCTTTGTCAAGGAACTGGGCGAGTTCTATGGACCGGGTAACGGGCCGAAGCTTTTCGGGTTTATCGACAGCCTTGAAGCCGTCGACATTGCCACCCCGGGCCTTGAGTTCCTGGAAGGCAGCCATTTCTGGGAGGCGCACAGCCGCGTGAAATCTGCCGATGCGGGCGAGCATGAAGCCGCCTATCGGGCCGCCGTCGGGGTGGATGACAACGGCGCCTCGGTCGCCGATGGGTCGGATGTGTCCACCTATAGCCATATGTTCAGCACATGGGAAACCCTGTTCTTTATCAAGCAAGCGATGGAAGCCTCGGGCTATGCAGGCCCCGCTGACCGCCAAAAGCTGGTGGAAACGATGGAAGGCATATCTGATCTGCCCTACGGCATCGAACGGCCGCAGGGGGCCAAGATGTTCAACGGCAAGACCCATCAGGTCTTTGGCACCCAAAGCATCAGTCAGGTCCAGGGTGGCAAGCTGGTCAAGGTGCACCAGACCAGCATGGCCGATGGGGCATATGACGACGCGGTGGATTACACCGCGATGTCCTTCTAAGGAAAATCGCAGGCAAAAGCTCTTGGTGTTTCGCAAGAAGCATCAAGAGCTTACCCTGTGGTAACCAGCCATGGCCTTTGGTCCTTATCTTCTTCTTGCCCTCATGGAGGGCCTTGTCAAAGCCGCAGTGCTTGCACTGACGGCGGTTGGACTGTCGCTGGTGTTTGGCGTGATGCGTGTGGTCAATGTCGCGCATGGGGCGTTTTTTATGCTGGGGGCTGTGCTGGCCTATACGGTGGCGCAATACATCCCCGGTCCGGCGGCGCTGGGCTGGTTTGCGGCACTCGTCATTGCCCCGGTGATTGTAGCCGCCATTGCGGCGGCGGCCGATACGCTGGTGCTCAAGCGGCTGAACTATGATCCCGAAGCGACGATCGTCGCCACCATCGGGCTTTTGTACATCTTGGAACAGGCGGCGTTGTCGTTCTTTGGCCCTGACGCCAAACCTGTCGAGGCACCCTTTACCCTGCGCCTGCAACTGCCATGGTTCGGCTTTTCTGGCTATAAATTGTTTGTCGTGGTTGCGACCATTGCCATTTTGTTGGGCGTCTGGTGGTTCATGACACGCACACGCGCCGGATTGATCATGCGCGCCACGCAGGTCGATCGCCAGACCGCGCGCGCCTTTGGTATCAATGTGGACCGGGTTTATGCTGGGGTCTTTGCGCTGGGTGCGGCACTGGCAGCGGTTGCAGCGGTGCTGTTGGTGCCGATCAGCCAAGCACATTACCTGATGGGCGGTGATCCGCTTCTGTTATCTTTCATTGTGGTGATCATCGGCGGGCTTGGCTCGCTGCGCGGGACCATTGTTGCCGCCTTGATTATCGGCATCTCCGATGGCGTGATCTCGATGTTCTACTCGCCCACCCTTGCCAAGATCATCGCCACCGCCGCCGTGGCCATGGTACTGGTGTTCCGCCCCCAAGGCCTGTTCGGAGCCCGCACATGAAGTCGCTGGTTTTGCACTTTGGGGTTTTGGTACTGCTGGTGGTGGCCCAATTTGTGCTGCCACCCTATCACGCGAACAACCTGAGCCGGATTTTGGTGCTCGCGGTTTTTGCCATGGGTTACAACATTGCCTTTGGCTATTCCGGCCTTTTGTCGCTGGGCCATGCGTTGTTGTTTGCCGCAGGCATGTATGGCGCGGGGATGCTGGTGCATCATGCCGGAACGGCGGCGCTGCCGGCGCTTTTGATCGGCACGCTGGCGGGCGGGGTCATGGCCGGCTTGGTCGGACTTTTGGCGCTGCGCACGGCGGGGGTCAGTTTCATGATTGTTACGCTCATGTTCGCGCAGGTGGGGTTCCTGACGATCCTTTATTTCAACGATGTCACAGGCGGGGATGAGGGCATTGCCCTGACCGCGCTGGAGCGTCAGTTCATCGGCCTTGACCTGACGCAAGACGCTCCACGTTTCTGGGTGGCGCTCGTGTTGTTCGCCATCGCCCTTGGCGCAAACCTTGCGCTGGTGCGGTCGCGCTTTGGCCGGGTGATGCTGGCTATGCGCGAGAATGAGGAACGCTCGCGCATGCTGGGGTTCAACCCCTATACCGTCAAACTGAAGATCCTTGTGATCTCGGGCCTGTTTTCTGGGGCGGCGGGGGCGGCCTATGCGCTGCTGTTCGGCTATGTCGGCGGCAGCTTTGCCTCGGTGCAATATTCCATCCTGCCGATGCTTTATGTGCTGCTCGGTGGGGCCGCGACGGTGTTGGGTCCGCTTTTGGGGGCGGGGCTGATGTTTTACCTCATCGACTTTGCGTCGAGCGTGACCTCGGCCTATCTGATGGTGGTGGGCGCGGCCTTGGTGGCCTTGGTACTGTTTGCGCCCAAGGGCATTTTGGGCACGATCCGCGAAAGGTGGCTGCCATGGCTGCCGTGATCCTGTCTGCCACGGGCATCAGCAAATCCTTTGGCGGGTTGCGCGCAGTGGACGGCGTTGATTTCGCGCTGGACGCGGGCGAGATTCACGCCTTGATCGGGCCGAATGGCGCGGGAAAGACCACTTTTGTCAGCCTGCTGTCGGGCCGCATTACGCCCGATCAGGGGCAGATCACGCTGGGGGATAAGGAGATCACCCGCCTGCCCGCGCATCAAAGGGTGCGCAAGGGCATCGCCTATACGTTTCAGATCACCTCGATCTATCCCGGCCTGTCGGTGTTCGACAATGTTGCGCTGGCCGCGCAGGCTTGTGGGGCGAAAGATCTGCGAACGGCGGTGCAAGCCGCGCTTAAGCGGGTGAACATGGCCCACCTTACCACACAACAGGCGGCCACCCTGTCATATGGTCACCAGCGCCTTTTGGAAGTTGCGATGGGTCTTGCCCTGAAACCGAGGGTTCTGATTTTGGACGAACCGACCCAAGGTCTTGCCTCGGGGGAAATTGCCGGGTTTGTCGCGCTTGTGCGGTCTTTGGTGCCTGAAACCACTGTGCTTCTCATTGAACACAACATGGATGTGGTGATGGATCTGGCGCACCGGATAACGGTCTTGAACCATGGTCAGGTTCTGGCCCGTGGCACGCCAACTGAGATTCGCGCCAACCGCGCCGTACAGGCCGCCTATCTGGGGGTCGAAGATGCTGAAGATTGAGGGTGTCAGCGGCGGCTATGGCGGCGCCTTGGTGCTGCGCGATCTGTCGTTTCAGGCGGAAGCGGGCGAAGTGACCTGCGTGATGGGCCGCAACGGTGTGGGCAAAACCACGCTGATGCGGGCCATCATGGGGCAGGTACGGGTGACCAAAGGCGCGATCAAGCTTGGCCATTTGGAGCTGTCGAACCTGCCCGCCCATGAGGTGCCGCGCCAAGGTATCGGCTATGTGCCGCAGGGGCGGCGCCTGTTCGGGCCGCTGACGGTGGCCGAAAACCTTGAGATCGGGTTGATGACCCGGAGCAAGGGGAATGCCACGCGCGACCGGGTGTTGCAGCTTTTCCCGCGCTTGCAAGAGCGCATGGATCAAACCGCCTCCACCCTGTCGGGCGGCGAACAGCAGATGCTGGCCATTGCCCGCGCGCTGTGTCTTGAACCCACGGTCTTGTTGCTGGACGAGCCGACCGAAGGGCTGCAACCTTCCATGATTGCCGCGATCCGTGAGGTGGTGGTGGGGCTGAAGGCCAGCGGCGTTGCCATCGTGCTGGTCGAACAGCGGGTTGAGGCTGTGTTGGGCATGGCTGATCGGGTGGCCTTTATGGATCATGGTCATGTGGCCGAAACCGTGCCGCGCAAAGGACTGACCACCGCATCCCCGCAGTTCAAACACTATGTGGGGGTCTGAATGGCCGGGCTTGTGGCGGGTGTCGATGTGGGTGGCACCTTTACCGACCTGATGATCCTTGATCCGGCAACGGGTGCTGTTCGGCTGTCCAAGGTTCCCACCACGCTGCCCAATCAAGCTGGCGGGGTCTTGGCGGCGTTTGAGGCTGCGGGGGCTGATCTGGCGGATGTCGATCTGATCGTTCACGGCACCACAACCACGACCAACGCCGTGCTGGAACGTGCGCTCTGCAAGACCGGCCTTATCACCACGGAAGGTTTCCGCGATGTGCTGGAGCTTGGCCGCCGCACAAGGCCCCATGCCTATGGCATGACGGGCCGTTTCGTGCCTGTCATCCCCCGCGATCTGCGGTTGGAGGTGCCCGAGCGGATGGATGCCAAGGGCCGTATTCTGACACCACTGGATGAATCCGCGCTTCGGGTGGCCGTGCAAAAGCTGGTCGATCAGGGCTGCGAAAGTCTGGTGATCCATTTCCTGCACGCCTATGCGAACCCAGCCCACGAACAGCGTGCTGCTGCGGTTGCCGCCGAAATCTGGCCGAACGGCTATATCACCATGGGCCACGCCCTGTTGTCAGAAAGCCGCGAGTTTGAACGTGGTGTGACAGCGGCGGTCAATGCCAGCGTGCAGCCGCTGTTGGAACGCTATGTCGCCCGGCTGGCCGGTGAGTTGAAAGCGCGCGGTTATGGGCGCGACCTTTTGGTGATGAATGGCAATGGTGGCATGGTGGCCGCCGACAAGGTGTCGCGTGAGGCGGTGAAAACCGTGATGTCCGGCCCGGCCTCTGGGGTGATGGCGGCTGTGGCCACGGGACGGCGCGCCGGGATGCCGAATTTGCTGACCTATGACATGGGCGGCACCTCCACCGATGTGGCGATGATCAAGGCTGGACGCGCGCCGGTGTCGAATGAGATCGAGGTGGAATATGCCATGCCGATCCATGTGCCGATGGTCGATGTGCGCACCGTGGGCGCAGGGGGCGGGTCCATCGCGCGGGTGGATCAAAGCGGCATGCTGCGGGTTGGGCCAGAAAGCGCAGGGTCCACGCCGGGGCCGATCTGCTATGGCCGGGGTGGGACACGGGTGACGATTTCCGATGCAAACCTCATCCTTGGCCGCCTGCCCGCTGGCCGTTTTGGTCAGGCTGCCGAGGCCGCACGCGCCGCCATGGCCGATCAGATCGGCGCGCCCTTGGGCCTGTCGGTGGAACAGGCGGCAGAGGCGGTGGTGCGGATCGCCAACACCCACATGGCCGGGGCGATCCGCATGGTGTCCATCTCTATGGGTGCCGACCCCCGCGATTTCGCGCTGTTTGCCTTCGGTGGGGCGGGCCCCTTGCACGCTGTGGCCTTGGCGCGCGAGCTGGCGATCCCCAAGGTGCTTGTGCCCGCCCGTCCCGGCATCACCAATGCGCTGGGCTGTGTGGTAGCGGACCTGCGGCATGATTTCGTCCGCACGATCAACCGCCCGCTGGACGCGGTGGACATGGCCGATGTTCACACCCTTTTGGCTGCGCAAGAGACTGAGGGGCGGCGGCTGATCAGTGCCGAGAAGATCGTTCTGACCACAATCGAGGCGGAATACTCCGCCGACATGCAGTTCATCGGTCAGACCCACCTCTTGCGCGTCCCGCTGCCCGGCCCCAACCCCTCGCGCGAGGATCTGCAATCGTGGTTCGAAGCCGCCTATCACGCACGCTTTCGCGTTGATCTGCCCAACATCCGCGCCAATCTGGTGAACCTGAATTGCTCGGTCACGGGGCGCAGGCCGGAACTGGACCTCAGCCGCCTTATTGACCCGATGGGCAGGTTAGGGACAGTGACCGTCAAGGAGACTCGCCGCGTTTGGTTCGGTGCCTGGGTGGAAACCCCGGTTTATTGGCGCGATCACCTGCCGCTGAATCTTGACCTAAGTGGTCCGGCGATCATTGAACAGATGGACACCACAATTGTCATTGATCCGGACTGCCGTGTCACTTCTGACCCCGATGGCAACCTGATCATCGAGGTGCCCCATGCTTGACCCGATCACTCTGGCGGTCATTCAGGCGGGGTTGCAGCAGGTCTGTGATGAGATGGACCTAACCTTCTCCCGCGCCGCCTTTTCCCCAGTCATCGCCGAGGCCGATGACCGATCCGATGGCATCTATGACGCCACAGACGGCAGCCTGATTGCCCAAGGCTCCAAGGGTCTGCCGGTCTTTGTCGGCGTTATGCAGTTTTCCACCCGCACAATCATTGAGCGCATCAAGGCCGGGGTCACAGCCGCGCCGGAACCGGGCGATATCTACATCGTCAACGACCCCTATCTTGGCGGCACCCATCTGATGGATGTGCGCTTTGCCATGCCCTTCTGGCGCGATGGGCGCATCTTCTGCTGGCTGTCCAACACTGGCCATTGGCCCGATACCGGGGGCACCGTGCCGGGCGGCTTTTCGGCCAGCGCGATTTCTGCCGAACAGGAGGGCCTGCGCCTGCCCCCAGTGAAGCTGTTCAAACGTGGCCAGATGGATACAGAGCTTTGGCAGGTGATCTGCTCGAACATTCGGGTGTCTGAGCAGCGTATCGGCGATGTGAAAGCGCAAGCCTCGGCGCTTTTGGTCGGGGCCGAGCGGTTGGCTGCGCTGATGGACCGGTATGGCGATGGTCCCGTGTCAAACGCGATTGCCGAAATGCGCACGCTGGCAGCGCGGCAGATGCGGTCCATGGTCGGGCTGGTGCACGAAGGCAGCTACCAATCGCGCGCCTATGTCGACAGTGACGGGGTGGTGAATGAACCCCTGACCATCGCGCTGACGATCACGCGCAAGGGCGATGGCCTGACCTTTGATTTCACCGGCTCATCATTACCCTGCATGGGGCCGATGAATTCGGTTCGCGCCACGACCTATTCCTCGGTCTACCTTGCCATGCGCCACATCTTCCCCGATGTGCCCATTTCGGCGGGTGCCTTTGAGCCGCTGACCATCATCGGTATTGAAGGCACCTTCCTTGATGCCCATTACCCCCGCCCCGTCTCGGGCTGCGCGGCCGAGGTCAGCCAACGCATCGCCGAGGCGGTCTTTGCCGCCATGGTTCAGGCCCTGCCCGATCGGGTGACCGCCGCCCCAGCGGGAACCAGCGGGAACTTTGGCCTTGGCGGGCATGACCCCGAACGCGGGCGCGATTTCGTGATGTATCAGATTTCCGGCGGTGGTTACGGCGGCAATGTCGACCATGACGGGCTCACCAATGGCTGTTCGACCATCGGCATCTCGAAGGCGCCCCCGGTTGAGATCATGGAGCAGAACTTCCCAGTGCTCTATCGCCGCTATGCGATCCACGAAGGCTCGGGCGGGGCGGGAATGCACCGAGGCGGCTTTGGGTTGGACTATGAGATCGAACTGTTGCGCGGCGATGCGCGGGCGAGTTTCGTCATGGATCACGGCCGCACTGGGCCGCAAGGCGCTTTGGGCGGGCGCGATGGTGCCGTGAACCGGGTCGAGGTTCATAAGGAAGGCCGGGTAATCGTGCCCGAACATCTCTCCAAGGCGCAGGATATTACCCTTGCGCCGGGCGACCGTGTTCGGGTCCGCACCCCGGGCGGGGGCGGATATGGTGATCCGGCCAAACGCGATCCGGCGCTGGTGGCCGAGGATGTGCGGCTGGGGCGCTATACGGCGGATGAGGCCAAGGCGCTTTTCGGTTGCCAGGGATAGACTTCAAGCGTCGCGCTTGGCGATCCAGTCATGGTCGGGGTCATTCTGGAACCGCCATTTCCGCAGCGGACCAGCCATGACGTTGAGGTAATACATCTCATACCCATAAGGCGCGCCGCAGGGATGGTGGCCCCTTGGCACCAAGACCAGATCGTGGTTCTGGACCGCCATGGTTTCGTCCAGTGACCCATCCTCGGTATAGACCCGCTGGATGCCAAAACCTTGGGCGGGGTTCAGCCGGTGGTAATAGGTCTCTTCCAGATAGGTCATTCGCGGAAAGTCGTCCTCGTCATGGCGATGACTGGGATAGCTCGACCAATGCCCCGCTGGGGTGAACACCTCGGTCACGAGCAGGCTATCCGCCACATCCCGCGCCTCCATGGCGATGTTGTTCACATAGCGCGTGTTGGTGCCCTTACCGCGGGGGGTCAACTCGATCCCCTCTGGCCCCAACCGCTGCGCCTTGTGCCCGCCTTTGCCGGGCGCGCGGCAGACGGCCAAGGTGCAGGCGGTGGTGGCAACTGCCTCCCATGTGTCACTGTTCGGCACATAAAGACAGTGTGGCGGGGTTTTCTTGAATACATCCATCCGGTCGCCCATGACGCCCCACTGCTGCCCCGAGGCGGAGATTTGCGCCTTTCCCTCCACAATCACAAGAATCGCTTCGTTCTCTCCGGTCGCCTCAGACACCCTGTCGCCCGGTGCCAGCCGATAGAGCGCAAAGCCGACATAGCCCCAGCCCGCCGTCTCGGGCGTGATGTCATGCACCTTGCCACGGGCGCCATCAGGTTTGCGCAACAGGTTCGACATGCGATGCCCTTTCATCTTGGCAGAAATACTCCCGGGGTGTGGGGGCGGGCCCCCACTTTGCCCTTTGCAGCCTTAGATTAGGCCTGCCTCTTTGGCCTGACGCTTCAGCGTCGCCAAGCCAAGGGTCTGATACATCAGGGGGTTGCGAACCTTGGGGTCTTGCTCGGCCTCAATCACGATCCAGCCGTCATACTGATGGGCGGCCAGAATCTTCAAGAGCGGCCCAAAATCCACCCCGCCATCCTGATCGCCCGGCACGGTGAAAGCGCCGCCGACCACCGCCTTCAGGAAAGACCAGCCTTCGGCGCGCACCTTGGCCGTGATGGCAGGGCGGATGTTTTTGGCATGGAAATGCCGCACGCGAGCTGCATGTTTGGTCAACACTGCCACGGGGTCACCCCCGCCAAAGGCGCAGTGGCCCGCGTCGAACAACAGATGGGTATGCGGACCAGTGGCTGCCATTAAGGCGTCGATTTCCTCGGGGGATTCGACGATGGTGCCCATATGGTGGTGATAGACCAGAGTCACACCTTCGCGGGCAAGACAGGCGGCAAAGGCTTCGAGTTTTGCCCCAAAGGCCACCATCTCGACATCGGTCAGCCGTGGGCGGTCATTTACGGGCTTGGCCGCATCGCCATGAATGGCGTTTGACGTTTCGCAGACGATCATCACCTTGCAGCCATTATGCTTCAGCTTAGCAAGGTGGTGCTGACAGGATTTGATCTCGTCCTCAACAGATCGAACCAGTAGTTCTGTCGAATACCAGCCCGAGATGAATTTCAGGCCATACTCGGCCAAAAGTGCGCGCAGCGCCTCGGGTTCATCCGGCCAGCGGTGGCCATTTTCGATGCCGTCAAAGCCGATCTGCCGACCCGCCTCGTCCAGAATACGGGTGGTCGGGATATCGGCGCCGATGGTCTGGTCGTCGTCATTGGCCCAAGCGATGGGGTTGGTTCCGAATTCAATCATCTTAAGGCTCCTAGTTGACCAGCCATTGCCGTTTGGCCGCTTCCTCATATTCCTTGCGGGCCTCGTTCACTTCGGTTCGCGTTGACACTTCGGGCACGGCCACATCCCACCATGTGCCACCCGCCCCGGTGCCGGGCATCGGATCGGTGTCAATGACGATGACGGTGGGCAGTTTGGCGGCTTTGGCCGCCTGCATTTCTGTCTCTAATTCGACGATAGAGCCAACTTTGATCACAAGAGCCCCCATGCTGCGGGCATGCGCCACAAAGTCAATCTGAGCTGGGTTCACATGATAGCTGTCGTCCAAAAGGTTGTTGAACCCCACCCCCCCGGTGCCTTTCTGCAGCCGGTTGATGCAACCGTAACCGCGGTTGTCGGTCAGCACCACGGTAAAGGGGATGGCCATCATCACTGCCGTGGCGAGTTCTGAGTTGGCCATCATATAGCTGCCATCACCCACCATGCAGATCACGTCCGCATCGGGCCGTGCCATTTTGATGCCCATGGCGCCTGCAATTTCATAACCCATGCAGCTAAAGCCATATTCCATATGGTATCCACCCACGGCCGCGCGCCACAGCACATGCAGCGCACCGGGCATGGTGCCAGCGGCGCACATGACAACAGATTGCTTGCCCGTGTTGCGCTGCACGGCGCCGATGACTTGGGCATCGGCCGGCAGGCTCGTGCCATTCGGCGCGGCCATCAACGCATCGGTGGTCTGGAACCACTGATCGCGGGCGGCAAAGTCAGGGTTGGCAAATCGGTGATCGGCAAGCGCGGCGCTGATTTTTTCCAAGGCCACCTTGGCATCGGCCACAAGGCTTTGCGCGCCGCGTTTGGCTGCATCATAGCCGTGAATGTTGATCGACAGGAGTTTGCGGTTTGGCGCTGAAAACACTGTCCACGATCCAGTGGTGAAATCCTGAAATCGCGTGCCAACACCGATCACCAGATCCGCCTCGGCCGCCAGTTTGTTGCCACACCCGGTGCCAGTGACACCGGGTGAGCCAAAATGCAGCTTCTCCTGCCAATCGACTGCGCCCTTGCCCGCTTGGGTTTCCACCATAGGAATGTTGTGACGCACAGCGAAGTCGCGCAGCGTCGTTTCGGCCCCGGAATAAATCACGCCGCCGCCGGTCACGATGAGCGGGTTCTTTGCGGCCTTGATCGTGGCGACGGCTTCGGCCAGCTCGCGGGCATCGGGTTCTGGACGACGAATGTGCCAGATTTTGGGGACGAAAAACTCCACAGGGTAATCATATGCTTCGGTCTGTGTGTCCTGACAAAAGGCCAAGCACACTGGCCCACAGTTGACCGGATCGGTCATCACCCGCAGCGCCCGGGGCAGAGCGGTGAGGATATGTTCAGGGCGTGAAATCCGGTCGAAATAGCGCACCACGGGGCGGAAGCAGTCATTGGCTGACACGGTCGCATCGTCGAAATCCTCGATCTGCTGCAAGACCGGATCAGGCGCGCGGTTGGCAAACACATCGCCGGGGATGAACAGCACTGGCAGGCGGTTCACATGTGCCAGCGCGGCCGCCGTGACCATATTGGTCGCCCCCGGCCCGATGGAGGAGGTCACCGCCATAGCCCGGCGGCGTTTGTGGGTTTTGGCAAAGGCAATGGCGGCATGGGCCATGGTCTGCTCATTATGCCCGCGCCATGTGGGCATGATGTCCTTGATGCCGTGCAGTGCCTCGCCCAGACCGGCGACGTTGCCGTGCCCAAAGATCGCCCAGACGCCTTCGATGAACCGCTCTCCCTCTTCGGTCATCTGCATCGAAAGCCACTTTGTCAAGGCCTGAGCAGCGGTAAGTCTGATGGTGGTCATGCCTTGTCTCCCTTTGCCGCGCGGGCGGCATCCCAGATGCCGCAGAGGCGGGCGTATTTGCTGGCCATATCTTGCACGGCCTGATCGTCGGTCAGCTTGCCCGCCAGCCAGCCCCGCGCCGCTTCGCCAAAGATGGTGCGGCCGATGGCAAAGCCTTTCACCAGATCATGCCGCGCGGCAAGTTGCAGTGAGGTCGCAAGTTCGGCTTCGCTGGCATCCAGCCCCAAGACGACAATGCCGCGCACGTGGCTGTCGCGCGCGGTGATCGCCGCGCAGGCGGCGCGATAGGCTGTGTCGGTGGCAAAGGGTTCCAGCTTCCACCAATCGGGGTAGATGCCCAAATCGTAGAACCGAGAAATCACCTCGGCGCTGGTGGTGTCATTCACCGGGAAAACTTTGGACGGAATGATTTCCAACAGCATCTCCAGCCGGTTGCGGCGGCAGGCGTGGAACAGGCGGCGTACCGTGTCTTCCTGCGCGGCCTTCATCTCGGGCGTATCATCCGGGTGATAAAAGCACAGTACTTTCACCACATGCTCCAAGGGCCATTCCGACAGCCCGCCGAAATCAGGGCCGATCTCGGGCTCTAGCGTCAGGGGGCGTGAGCCGGGCCATTCCACCGGATGCCCGATCCAAAGACCGGTGCCTGCGGCGGCATAAAGCGCATCGCGGCCAAGGCGCGAATCGCACAAGATGCCATAGCCGGGCTGACCGGCTGACACCTGAAGCGCGGCTTTCAGGCAGAGTTTCTTGAAGGCGCCTATCTTTTCCGGCGTAGCCCCCTCCATCGCCTCAAGCTGCATACGGTGGTCAAAAGCAAAGACCCGCATGCTGGACCAATCCTTTTGCCGGTTTGTGGACCAGTGGATTTGCTCAAGGGCGGCATCCTTGCGCAGGGCTTTGGTAACAACGCCGCGTGCCAGGAAGAACTGCAGCTCCTCCCAAGATGGATAGGCGGGCGTGCAGCCGTGGCGCGAGACAGCAAAGGCCCCGCAGGCATTGGCGTATTTCAGGGCCATGGGCCAAGGTTCCCCGTCCAGCCAGCCTTTCAGCAGGCCCGACATGAACCCATCGCCTGCGCCCAGCACGTTGAACACCTCGATCGGAAAGCCGGGGCCGGAGTCGCCTTCATCAAGATTGTCGGGAATGGCCCCGGTAAAGGCCGCCGCCCCCATTGGGCCGCGTTTGCACACCAGCGTGGCGGCGGACACCGCCCGCACGGCGCGCAAGGCGGCGATGGTGTCGGTGGTGCCGCCCGCGATGTGGAATTCTTCCTCGGTTCCAACGATCAGATCAAACAGATGCAGCGTGGATTGCAGCTTGGCCGTCACAGCGGCGGATTCGATGAACCGGCTTTCGCCATCACCATGGCCCGCCAGACCCCACAGATTGGGGCGATAGTCGATGTCCAAGGCGGTTTGCAGCCCGTGCTTGCGCGCCAGATGCAGCGCCTTCATCACGGCGGCTTCGGTGCGCGGATTGGACAGATGCGTTCCCGTGGCCACCACGGCGCGGGCCGAGGCGATGAAGCCCTCGTCGATGTCATCTTCGCACAGCGCCATATCGGCGCAGTTTTCGCGGTAGAAGATCAGGGGAAACTGCTGCTCATCGCGGATGCCCAGCAAAACCAGCGCCGTCAACCTGTCAGGATCGGTTTTCACGCCATCTACATTGACACCTTCGCGCGCCAGTTCCTCGCGGATGAAACGGCCCATGTGCTCGTTGCCCACGCGGGTGATCAGGGCTGAACGTAGCCCCAGACGGGCGGTGCCCGCCGCCATGTTGCAAGGGCTGCCACCAATGTATTTCTGGAACGACCCCATGTCTTCCAGCCGCCCGCCCACCTGCGCGCCGTAAAGATCCACCGAAGCGCGACCGATGGTGATGACATCAAGGGTTTTCATGCGATGTTCCCAAAGAAAACGGCGATGGTCTGCGATAATGGAATAAATATTCTACTTATTGCGACTGTGGAAGAATTAATTCCAATTCGGTGAAAGCAAGTGCTTCAAGGGCGGGAATATGAAAGGCCCGCGCCGCGCAATGTGCCTCGGGCCGTCCAGATCTACATTGGCAACTGCGCCGTTAACTGCCACGCCCCGCCCAATTGCGGTGATTGGACGAAGAGGTAGCGGTGTGGTCGATGACGGCGGCGATCGCGGCTTCAGGTTCCCAGTCGAAGAAGAAGTTCGGCCTGAGAAGAGCTTAACCATATGATTTAATTTTAAAATAGTGAACTTTGCGTCACGCTTTATTGAATAGTTTTGTATAACTTCGAGAGACACCCCCAATTTCGGCTCTCCCCATGAAGCACTGACCGCATTCTGAAGAGTAGGGACGCAGTCGTGACTTCCTCGTGGGCAACCTCAGCCACCGCCTGTCATTGCGCTGATAGGCCTCTTCTGCCTGCAGAAGGAATTTTCGCCCCGGTAAATCAGTCTCGCTCAGACGAAAATGGGACCAATACTCGTCCAGCTAGGCTGCGACCATCATCGCTTTACGCCGCGCCACATGAGCTGAAGCGGTTCCGAGACCTTGAACGATTCGACCATGCTGATAGGTGCATCTCAGGTCAGAAGGAGTTTATCTGAAAAAGCAAAAAAGCCGTCCCTTTGGAAGGTATACGGTGCCCAACTGGTCGTCAATTTGGTCTACGCTCCATCCGTCCAAGATGATCCCAGAGAGATTTATTGAGCGATTTCAGGTTGTTTCCAAGTAAATACTCGGTGCGAGTGGTGCCGCTGAAGGGACTCGAACCCCCGACCCCATCATTACGAATGACGTGGGCTAGACGCCAACCGTCTTGATAACTCAGTGTTTTCTCTAGGCCGTCTGTCGCGTTGCAAGGATGTTGCAAGAACGCCCTTGCGCTCAACTGTGCCGCTTTGCAAGATAGGTGCAAATGGCACACGACACCTGAACCAGAAGTTCGGCATCCTCGGGGGCGGGCCTGCTTTGCTCGCTGACGTGCCGTCCATGCTGCGAGGCGAAGCCGTAGAGCTTACTCACGGCTTCATCGAGCGGCTTCGGGAGGTTCAGATTTCCGACGATCTGGCCGAGTGTCTGCTTGCTGCCGAGAACATCTTGGGCGACACACTCCACCGCCGCCATCGAGTGCGACACCGCTCCCGTAATGTCAGGGTCGGGGCGGCGGGAGATGTCCCGGATTGCTTCCTCGATCTCGGTCGCAGCGTTCTTGCGCCCAGTGCCTGAGAGGGTCTTCGCGGCTTCGGCAGTTGCAACTCGAAAGGTCTCGTCCCCGCGATAGACAATCCCCTCATTCGGCGCGAACTGCCAACCGATGCCCGCACCAATGAAGAAGTCATTCATCGCCTGAGCATACTGAACCGCGCTATCGTAGCCATATGTTCCTTCAATGAAGGACAATAGGGCTTCGGCAACGTCATAAACCTTGAACCAGTCGCAGTGCCGAATGTCGTATAGCACCTCGTCACGAATGTTCGGAACTTCGCTCCAGTTGCTCGGGTCAGGTGCGCCTAGCAATACCCTACATGTCACAGAACGAATCTGACCGTAACTAGGACCACAGTCGTATGCATTCTGGATGACTGCATATCTCAGTCCATCCGGCGCATCCGTCCTGATCGTGATCGGCGGCGTTGTCGCAAAGTTGTGGCGCTTTGAGAATGACATACGCAAACCGAGGTGAGGAGGATGGTGCCCCAAGACGGACTCGAACCGCCGACCTTGTCCTTACGAAGGACCTGCTCTACCAGCTGAGCTATTAGGGCTACGCAGCGCCTCGTTTAAACGACGAAGCGCCGACGTGCAACAGCAATTGATCGCCGTCGCCCGCTCTGCTACCTCTTTGTCATGGCAGATAATAACCGCGGACGAGACATAGGCAAGCTGCGCGTTCACGCCCCTCAGGAGCGTGACCCTGCCACCATGGCAGAAGTCGAGGCAGCAGCCGAACGCAAGCGGATGCTCGACTTGCGCGCCGTGCTTCGCAAACTGGAACCAGACGTTCGCCGTCACTCGGCCCTGTTCGACTCGGGTGTGGTCAAAACGCAGAAGGACCACGACAAGCTGCGCGACTTGGTCCTGCGCGCCATCGGCCTCGGCGGCGAGGACAAGCTGCCGGTCGCGCTACTCGACGAAGTCGGCCTGAGGTCAGAACCGAACCCAACAGTCCACGTCGAGAACGACGGCAAAGCGCCGTTCTGATACCTGTCCTGCCCACTCAGCAAAACTGGCAACCAAGTCTCCGGTTGGAATCGGCGCTGACCGATGCCATGATGCGGGCGAAACAAAGGTAGAACGAATGCTTCTTGAGACCATTGATCGCACCCGGCTAGAAGTCTCCCCGACGCTTGACCCTAAGCGCCGTTCGAAGCTGGGTCAGTTCATGACTCCTGGTCGCATCGCATCTTTCATGGCGGAGATGTTCGATACCTTACCCAAGAACGTTCGCCTGCTCGACGCCGGTGCAGGGATGGGTGCATTAACCGCCGCCTTCGTTGCTGAGGCTCTTTCCCGCGTCACGGTGCCCAACTCGATAGATGTGACCTGTTTCGAGGTCGATGACCGGCTCGCGTCGATCCTTGACGATACTATGGCGGCCTGTGCCGCTCAATGCGCAGAAGCTGGGGTTACCTTCACGAGCCGGGTCATTCGAGACGACTATATCCTGCAATCGGCAGAGCCACTCTTGAGCGAGCAACGCTCCTACAATTGTGCCATTCTCAATCCGCCATATGGCAAGATCAATCAGGCCTCCGAGTGGCGGCTAGGTTTACGCTCCCTTTGGATTGAAACGGTGAACCTCTACACCGCCTTTGTCGCTGTTGCGCTCGGTCAAATGATGGAGGGCGGCGAAATTGTCGCCATCACGCCACGATCCTTTTGCAATGGCTCCTACTATGAGCCGTTCCGGCACTTGTTGCTGGCCGGTTCGGCAGTCATGAACCTGCATGTATTCGAGTCCCGCCGATCCTCTTTCAAGGACGATGATGTATTGCAGGAGAACATGATTTTCCGCCTGCGCAAAGGCGGTGAGCAAGGCGACGTGGCGCTGTCGACCGATGAGACAGAGCCGCGCCAAGTTCCTTTTGCTAACATCGTGCGCCCCTCTGATCGCCATGCCTTCATTCGTTTGCCTGTTTCCGGCAATGATCTGGCCGATAGCGTTCAGGCGCTGCCCTGCGTGCTGGCCGATCTTGGTATACAGGTCTCGACTGGCCGGGTTGTCGACTTCCGCGCCACGGAACATCTACGCAAGGAACCCGGCGACGACACGGTTCCACTCATCTATCCGCAACATTTTCACGAAGGCGGTATCCGCTGGCCGATTGCAAACTTTCGAAAGTATAATGCACTGGCCGACAACGATGAGACAGCCAAGTTGATCACGCCCGCAGGCGTCTTCGTGCTGACCAAGCGTTTCACCGCCAAGGAAGAAAAGCGCCGCCTTGTCGCGACAATCTACGAGGGTGAACGTGCCGGATTCGAGAACCACTTGAATTACTTCCACGAAGACGGCGCGGGCTTACCTCTCAACCTTGCTCGCGGCCTTGCGGCGTTCCTGAACTCGGACGCTGTGGACCAATATTTCCGCATTTTCTCCGGACATACGCAGGTCAACGCAACGGACCTGCGCAGCCTGCACTATCCGTCACGGGCCGATCTTGTGGCGCTTGGGCACGGCAGCATCACAATGTCTGACCTGCTTTAGCCCTCAACTTTGAACTGCTTCGCCGGGTCCGCTTGAATCCAGATATCCCAAGTTCAACAGAAAATCGGCTAAGTAATTGAATTCACTTGTGGCGATTTCTGGAATTGCCACAACAACAGGCGGTTCAAGCAGGCTTTGAGCCCAAGTTCAACAGAAAATCGGCTAAGTAATTGAATTCACTTGTGGCGATTTCTGGAATTGCCACAACAACAGGCGGTTCAAGCAGGCTTTGAGACGTCCAGGGCTTCGAAGAGGG
>JBILYK010000146.1:0-2643 GCA_044377735.1 Paracoccaceae bacterium
AGCGCCGGAACGGCGACGATGAGCGATGGTTTAGAGGCAGGCTTTGAACAGCGCGAGGGTGTTTTCGCGCGTCATGGCCACCGGGTTGCCGCCGCAGGAGGGGTCTTCCAGCGCCATGTCGGTCAGCTCATCCAGATTGGGGTTGGTCACACCCAAAGCGGTCAGGGTTTCCGGGATGTTCAGCGTCTTGCGCAGGTCCATGATGGCCGCGCGGAAGCCGTCAAACCCGCCCTTGATGCCCAGATAGGCAGCGGCCTTCTCGATGCGGTCCTCAATCGCGGCACGGTTCATGTCCAAGACCATCGGCATGACGACGGCGTTGGTGGTGCCGTGGTGGGTGCCGTAGACGGCCCCGATTGGGTGCGACAGCGAGTGGATCGCGCCAAGGCCTTTCTGGAAAGCGACAGCGCCCATCGCGGCCGCGCTCATCATCTGGGCGCGGGCATCAAGGTCATTCGGGTTGGCGTAAACCTTGGGCAGGTTTTCAAACACCAGCCGCATGCCTTCCAGCGCGATGCCTTGGGACATCGGGTGGTAGAAGGGCGAGGAATAGGCCTCAAGGCAATGCGCCAGTGCGTCCATGCCGGTGCCTGCGGTGATGAATTTGGGCATGCCGACAGTGAGGGCAGGGTCGCAGATGGTGACCACGGGCAAAAGCTTCGGGTGGAAGATGATCTTCTTCTTGTGGGTGACCGAGTTGGTCAGAACGCCTGCACGGCCCACTTCTGATCCGGTGCCTGCCGTGGTCGGCACGGCGATGATGGGGGCGATTTTTGCGCCATCCGCGCGGGTGAACCAATCGTCGATATCTTCCAGATCCCAGACCGAGAGGTCTTTGCGCTGATGCGCCATCAGGGCAATCATCTTGCCAAGGTCCAGTGCCGAGCCGCCGCCAAAGCAGATCACGCCGTCATGGCCGCCCGCCAGATAGACGGCGATGCCGTCGGCCATGTTTTTCTCGTTGGGGTTGGGGTCCACTTCCGAGAACACGGCGGTGCCCAGACCTGCGGCTTTCAGAACGGCCACAGCTTCGGCGGTGATCGGCAAGGATGCCAGCGCCTTGTCGGTGACGAAGAGGGGCTTTTTTACGCCCGCGCCGGCGCAATGCTCGGCCAGCTCAGCGATGCGACCCACACCGAATTTGATGGCGGTGGGGTAGGACCAGTTGCGGATGGGAACCGAATGAGAGGTCATGAGATCAGACTTTCTTGAGGTGATAGGATTTCGGCCGGGTGACCGAGTGGAACCCGAGATAGGACAACGAACCGCCACGGCCAGTGTCTTTGCAGCCGGTCCAGCAGAGCGCCGGGTCAAGGTAATCGGCGCGGTTCATGAAGATGGTGCCGGTCTCGATCCGCGCGCCGATGGCGGCGGCGGTGTCGTAATCTTGCGTCCAGATGCTGGCCGTCAGGCCATAGGGGCTGTCATTCATCAGGCGGATGGCTTCTTCGTCATCCTTGACCTTCATGATGCCGACGACGGGGCCAAAGCTTTCTTCCATCATCACCCGCATGGAGTGATCCACATTCACAAGGATTTGCGGGGCAAGATAGGCGCCGCCGTCATCGGCGGGGAAGTTTTTGGGGTCGATCAGGGGTTTGGCACCTGCCGCCACGGCCTCGGCGATCTGGTCGCGGACGACCTTGGCGAAGCGTTTGTTGGCCATCGGGCCAAGGGTGGTTTCAGGGTCCAAGGGGCTGCCCAGCTTCATGCCGTTCACCCAAGCCACGGATTTCTCGACAAAGGCATCGAACAGGCTTTCGTGCACGTAAATCCGTTCAATCCCGCAGCAGCATTGGCCAGAGTTGAACATGGCCCCGTCCATCAACGTATCGACCGCCGCATCGAGATTGGCGTCGGCGCGGACATAGCCGGGGTCTTTGCCGCCCAGTTCCAACCCCAAGGGGGTGAAGGTGCCCGCCGCCGCGCGCTCGATGGCCTGACCACCGGCAACCGAGCCGGTGAAGTTCACAAAGTTGAAGGCGCGGGCCGCGATAAGGCTTTCGGTGGTGGCGTGATCAAGCACAACGTTTTGGAACACATCTGCGGGAATGCCAGCCTCATGGAAGGCCTGGGCAAGGCGTTCACCGACCAGAAGGGTTTGCGAGGCGTGTTTCAGCACCACCGTGTTGCCCACAATCAGGGCCGGGGCGAGGGTGTTGATGGTGGTGAGGTAGGGGTAATTCCAAGGCGCGATGATGAATACCACGCCCAAGGGATCGCGGGCGAGGTAGCGGCGGAATTTGTCGCTGTCTTCAATCATGTGGTGCGCCAGCGTATCGGCGGCGATGTCGGACATGTAATCGGTGCGGGCGTTCACGCCGCCCATTTCGCCCTGACCATAGCGGATGGGGCGGCCCATTTGATGGGACAGCTCCGTCGCGATGGTTTCCTTCATGGCGGTCAGGCGGGTGACCCCGGCTTTGACAAGGGCGATACGTTCGGCCAAGGGGCGGGCGGCCCAAGGGCCTTGGGCGGCGCGGGCGCGGGCGACGGCGGCCTTGGCGGCATCCGGCGACAGGGGCGTGCGTTCGGCATAGACCGAGCCATCGACGGGGGAGATCAGTTGGGTGGGTTTCATGGGGATCACCTTGTAGGGTGGGTTTCTAACCCACCGGTCTTGCGATGGGTGGGGTACAACCC
>JBILYK010000147.1:0-2631 GCA_044377735.1 Paracoccaceae bacterium
GGTGATCGCTGCCGTCAGAGTGGTCTTGCCGTGGTCAACGTGGCCAATCGTGCCAATGTTAACGTGCGGCTTGTTACGTTCAAACTTTGCCTTTGCCATGAGGGCGCCCTTGCTTCTGAGGGGGCCCCGAAGGGCCCTCGTGTTCCACGGGCGGGCAGTTATCTGCCTGAGCGGGAAAAATCAAGGGCTGCTGGGCTATCGCAGCCAGATTGCGCAGCCTCTGCGTACCATCCCCGAGACAAGCAGATCACCAATCTTCTGCGCGCCTTACTCCGTGGCGACAGCCGGCGGTTTCACACCGGGCGGGGTGGCACCAAAGGTCGTCACCACCGGGGTTGCGGGCGTGGCCAAGGGCGGCAACCCAAACCACTCAGGGTTTTCCAAAAGCCAGCCCTCCACGGACTTCGCCGCATTATAGGACAAGATCTCCATCTGCTTGGCAGCCGACTGCATCAGACCCGAGCCGAGGACGGTTTTCTCCGACATCTTTTCCATGACGATAATCTGCTTGCCCTCTTCATTCAGCTTTTTCTGCTCTGCATCATCCCAGACCGTCACGGTAATGCCCAAGGCTGACTTGGGATTAAGCACCAGAGGCACACCGGGAGGGGCCAGTGCAAAGGCGTCAATCGAAATGCCGATATTGTAAAGCTTGGCCCCTTCATAGCGGCCGAACCGCTGTTCCATCGCCGCCTCGAGCGCCGTCTCCCATTCCTCGGGCGTCGCATTGCGCGAAATCGCAACCTTTTGCATGTTCGAAGTGACCACAATGTTATGGCCCAGCGCGAAATCGCCCAAGGGCACAGGCGGCTCGGTCAGATCATTGGTCTGACAAGCCGACAGAGCAAAGCCCACTCCAACCATAAAAACAGCAGCACGCAAGAATCGCATCTAAATTACTCCGAAAGGGCCGCCTCTGGAATTGGGATACAGTCGCCCGCGCCCGAGCACAAGAGCGGGCCAAGGCCGGCACCCCTTGCCGACGATCACGAGAATGTTAGGGTGCTGTTGCCACAACAGAGGGTCCACCATGACCGACAGCCCGGAAAGCCTTGCCCTGCGTATGGGCCTTGATCTGCCCGACTTTGACAGTATTGGCTATTACGGGGCTGATTACGGCACGATGAAACCGTTTCACCGGATCGGAAACCTGTTGTTCCTGTCTGGCCATGTCGCGCAGATCAGCAACGCGATCACCCACAAGGGTCGGCTTGGCAAAGACCTGACCACCGAACAGGGTTATGCTGCCGCACGCCAGACCGGGCTGAATGTGCTGGGCGGGATCAAACAGGCGGTGGGCAGCCTTGACCACGTCCAGTCGATCGTTCGGACACTGAACTTCGTCGTCTGCGCCCCAGATTATGAGGACGTCCACAAGGTCTCGTCAGGTCTGTCCGACCTCTTCCTTGAGGTCTTCGGGCGCGAGCGGGGCCTTGGCGGCCGGGCGACCATTGGGGTTATGGCCTTGGCCGGCGGGGTGTGTTTTGAAACCTGGGCGACGATTGAACTCAAAGAGGGCCGCCCGTAGCATCCGGCCCGCCCAAACAAGCGTGGCTATCTGCGCCAGGCCGAGCAAAGGTGAGTATTTGAAAAGGCGCAAATCCACCAGCTGAAACGCCTTGTGATTTGCGCATTGTGATTTGCGCCTTCCGAAATACTCCCGCCAGAGGCCTGCGGCATCTGCATGGGACACTGCCGCGCGACGCTTCGCCAGAGCGTTTCTGACTTACGTTGAAGCATGACCGGCATGGCGAAGACATGCATTGGTCCAGTCAGACCAATGCGAACCAGTCGTCATTTCACCGACCTCATCCCTTTGCTAAAGCGTTTCCACGTGATATTGGAACATATCCGACAGCGAGAAGGTAGTTCCAGCATTCCTGCTGGCTGAACATTTCGCAGATTTCGCCGATGGCTGTGAAGAGTTGGGAAAAGCTGCGGGCTCTGATGAGCCGGAGGTGGGCTTTGAGCTTGGAGAAGGCTTGTTCGATAGGTTAGGGTTCAGGTCGGGAGAGTAGGGTGGCAGGAAGAGAAACCAGCACCCAGCCTCGCGGATGGCTTTCCCGGCTTCGGTGTTGTGATGGGTGGAGAGGTTGTCGAGGTGAGGAGGATCAAAACATGATCCAGTGGATCATGTTCCCGACGCAAGACAGGTTCCGGGCTGCAATTCCGGCACCCGCACCTTTTGGACATAAGCGGCGAAAGCCTCCCCGTCCATTGCGCCTTTGATCACCCAGGGTGCGACCAGCCCGTCCTGCGTCAGCCCCGCGATCAGCGCCTGCGTGCCCCATTTGCCGAAGGGGGCGGAACCGGTCAGTCGCGTGCCGCACACAAAGCGCCCTCGCAGACGGGTCAGGTTGGTCTTCACTGAAGTTTCGTAGATGAAAACCAGCCGTTCAGGCACGCGACGCATGAGCGGCATGCGGTGCGTGATCCAGTCGTGGCGCGCCTGTCTTACGCGAGGGGTGCGGCGTTCATCCGCGATGAGGCTCATTTTTTTAAACGTGTAGCCAAGCCGCCTGAGCGCCTGATCCACGCCCGAAATCGACGCCCGCACCCCATGCGCATGCTCCAGCGCACCCCGCAACTCGGCCAGTGTGATGTCAGGATCCTGCGTGACCAACTCGACCA
>JBILYK010000009.1:0-63071 GCA_044377735.1 Paracoccaceae bacterium
GAAATCACAGCGCAACCCTGAAGTTTGAAAACATCATCGACTCTAACAATTCCAAATTTAGCCTTCTTCATGTTGGATGCAGTTGCATACAGCGTGAAGCCATCACCCTCTGGATCTTTTGCACTCATATCCAATGCGAGGCTAAATTTTTTAAGATCAAAATCTTGCGCCACCTTCATTTTCATTTCAGGTGTGAACTCAACGTGTTCCAAAGTTTCAACAGAGAATCTCTCGAAACTTGTTATTTCAACTTCAAAATTAACAGCCGTTTGGAACTTCATGTGCTTGACCTCCTTCATTTTCTATACTCGTTGTTTTGCTCTTTACACTTTTAACTATTCAGATGTCACGATGCATCCCAACAACGCTAATTTACATCTGACTAAGATTGCTCCGCTTCACGCAGATCCAACGATTTCATATTTCAATTGTCTGATGATTTTTTGAAAGTGGTACAATGCACAACGTTTCTGAATCAGTATCAAAATCTGAAATCCCACCAAGAGAATCGATGGGTGAAGAAACAGGAGTTTTCAGGCTCCCGTCGAAAAATGAATTTATATCTAATAAATTATTGAAGCCATCAGCGAATTCAAACTGACCAAAAATTTTGTGAACAAGAAGATGGCATGGTGACTTAGCAGAACCCTTCAGAGCGGTTTTAACATGGAATGGTCGTGAGTCATCGTCTGCATTGTCATCACGATAAAACAGCTTAAATTTTATTCCTTCATCTTCAATTTCTTCAAGATCAATCGAAGAAAGCATGACAGTGTTCCATAAGTCTCTCGTGTTCGGCTTTAAAGCTTCTCTTAGTGACTTTCCATCGAGGCTTCCAATATCGCAGTTATCAATAAAGAATTTTCCACTGCCATCATTAATTGCGAACCCAACCCATTCGCCCTCTTCATCTTGAAACCCTATGACTGTTGTTGATTTTGAAAAATCATCAATCCCAAAGAACCCAGTTGGACGATCCTCGCCATCCTCAAGTATTCCAAATGTTATCTGACACACATTTGCGACCCTACTTTCAGAAACAACAGTTCTGCTCTCATTGGACTTTGTGTTTCCAACATATGAAACCATATCCATATTAACGAAAGTGAACTCTGACTCATTTCTAGAGAACGGTTCACTTGCAGAGGCTTCATCCTCTGAAACCTGCTCTAAGCCTAGAGTATTGTGATGTTCGACTGCCACCTGAATTGACCAATCATACTCGTCTTCGCCTTCTGGAAGGGGCTCCAAGTCAACCCAGTAGATATGTTCGCTATCATCACCTTGAGTAACAATAACCTCCATGTATTTGCCTTCAACCTCATTGGCGTCCCAGTGTTTGTCTGTTTCAACCAAACGCCAATCGCCGCCATCGTCCTCAACGATTGATACATCGAAATCACCTAGGTAAATAGAAGAGCATGACCAGCCACCCTGATCATTTGACCAATCTGTTAGAGTTTCTTGATCAAGATCACCTACGGTTTCTGCCAAAACACCAACCCAAGCAGAAATTACTGGTCCGTCTTTTTCCAGTGTGATCTTCACCAAACCACGATCTTCAGTCACCTCAAAATCATCTTCGGCAGTCTCAGCTTCCGCAAATACCGCCTCTCCACTATCGTCTGCCCCCATTGGCGAAAACTCAAAGAAAACCTTCTTTTCTTTCTTCCACTGCTTATATTCTGCGGGGTCAGAGAAAACGAATTTTGCCCGATCAATATGCCAAATAGCTGTTGGGGTTGGAATATCGTCTTCCGTGTCTACTTCGTTTGTTTCATCGCCGCTGTCATTTCCGTCATCGCCATTAATTACTTTTAGTATCTCAGCCTCATACTTCGCTTTCCAGTTGCGCACCAAGGTCAGATTGATCTCATACATTCGAGCAATTTCGCTCAAACTGGTGCCCGCCGTTAGAGCTGTGTGGACAACTTCTTTCTTGAACTCTTCGGTGTAACTTTTCTTGGAGGATGAAGCTGCAGCCACAGTATCTTTTCCTTCTATTTTGATCTTTGCATTCGCAACGTTGCGCTGGGGTTGTATGACGTTCTCTTGAACACTCACCACTTTCTGGGTCGTCGATTTGACAGTTTTGCGTTCTTCTTTCGTTGCTGCACTAGGCAAGGTGTCCGCAGTTCTCTTGTTGGGCAGTAAGAACAGCACGATCAGAGAAATGACAGGGAACAAGAACGCCAGTACAAGCCAAACCTTCCAGTTGCGACCACGCCGTTCAGCCCAAAGTGGAGTGCCTATATAGAATACAGCGACAAATATGAGTACCGTTAGTGCTCCAATTTGATTTGCGGTCATTCTCTATGTCTCACTCATTCGAGGTTCAGAAGATTGATACTTCGTTTCGCAGCTGTTTAGCTTAACTGGCACTTGGCATTCAGATGGTGAGAAGGTTTGTCTTTACACTTGCCGCAACGACTATCATGCCAAACTTGTGGGTTCGAGGAACCTTAGACTTTCTTTAACTTGCCTTTGCCACACTTGGGGCACGTCATGTTTGCTGAACGTCCAGAAGCAGATCGTACCATAGCTTTGCCACCCACCGTTCCAGTGCAGTTCCCATCATAGCAAAAAGCGCACCCGCATAGATCACATTTTGTGTTCAAGGGTGGGCCAGAGTAACCCTTACCACATGCAGGACAACTGCTCATCCCTTGCTCCGTTCGTGAATTTCCTACCCAATTGGTAAACGTTGGCATCGCCCTGTCAACACTTCAACAATGTTATAGAATTCGTATTCTCTAACATTTCGCCCTAAAGCATTCAAAAACAACGGGTTAAGCCCAGACGTCTTTTAGGTAGCTCTGCATAATGTGTGACTTTATGCTGTGTGATAGTATAACCACACATAAGGCTGACAAAATCATGAAACAAGCCAAGCTACTGACAGAACTGGACTTTAAGCGCCTGACTGCGATCATCGACAGTCTGCGTTACCCTACCCGCAACCACACAGCTGTTGCCCTCAGCTTCTATGCAGGACTTAGGGCATGTGAGATTGCTGCACTGAAGATTGGCGACGTGTTTGACGCTTTTGGAAAGCCCAAAGATACGATCTACTTGAGCGCAGCACAGACCAAGGGCAACGAAAGCTGCACAGTGCTTGCAAACAAGCGTTTGAGACAGCAACTAGCCCGCTACGCTGCACAGCACCCCAAACAGCTGCTCAAGCCCGCAGCGCACCTTATCTTCAGCGCAAAGGGCGGTGGCTTTAGCCCGCAGACAGTGGTGAACTTGTTCCAGCGACTTTACAAACTTGCAAACATAGCTGGGGCAAGCAGCCACAGCGGGCGCAGACAATTTGTGTCAAATCTTGCAGATATGGGCATCAACGCTCGTGTGGTGCAAGCACTGGCACGACACAAGAACCTTGGGACTACGCAACGCTACATCGACATCAATGACAACAAGCTGAGAGCAGCGGTCGAACTGCTTGGTTAAAACTTTTTACTTAAGCCGTATGATTTCCATAAACGCTGCCCAGCTCAGCCGCCTAGCTCTGTTGCCACATCCATAGCTGTTGAGTGTTTGGCGTAGTAATTTTCAATGATTTCAATCGATGTGCCCATGTTTCTTGCAACATGGAAAGTGGTCACTTTGCCTCGATTGATGGTTTGCACAGCATAGAAGTGAGCTACTCCCCGATCTTTGGACAGATTTCCGGCGTGTTTAAGCTACTGCCTGCACCTGCTGATCGGTTTCATTGCTGTTGAAGTAAACCACGGCGGGCGGTTGACCGCCATGGGCAGTGTGTGGGCGTTGGTGGTTGTAAAAGGTGATCCAGCGCCCGATGCCGTTCCTTGCCTGCGACCCTGTCTCCCAAGCGTGCAGATAGACGCATTCATACTTCAGCGACCGCCAGAGGCGCTCGATGAAGATGTTGTCCATGCAGCGACCTTTACCGTCCATCGATATCCGGCTCCCGACCCGTTTCAGCAGGTCGGTCCAAGCAAAGGACGTAAACTGCGACCCTTGATCGGTGTTCATGATCTCGGGCGAGCCGAACTTGTGGATCGCCTCGTTCAACGCTTCGACGCAGAAGTCAGCCTCAAGCGTGTTCGATATACGCCAGGCCAGCACTTTGCGGGTGTACCAGTCCATTATGGCGACGAGATAAAGGAAGCCCCGCCGCATGGGTAAGTAGGTGATGTCGGCGCACCAGACCTGATTTGGACGATCAATCCGTAACCGGCCCAGCAGATACGGATAGGTCTTGTGCCCCTTTGCAGGTCGGCTGGTATCAGGCTTTTGGTAGATCGGCGTCAGGCGCATTAGCCGCATCAGTCGCCGGATGCGCTTGTAATTCACAGCATGGCCGCCGTTCTGCAAGTGCCACATCATCTGCTGCACGCCGTAAAACGGGGTCTCCAGGAACTGTTTGTCGATCACCACCATGAGGTCGAGGTTCATCGCCGTCTCGCCCATCAGTTCATAGTAAAACGATGATCGCGAGATCGACAGCAGGCGACATTGCGCCCCGACCGACAGGCTGGGATGGTTCTTCACAATCATCTCGCGCCTCACTTGCCGATCCAAGGCTTGAGCCTTCTGGACAAAAAATCGTTGGCCACAGCCAGCTCCCCGATCTTTGCATGCAGAACCCGCACCGTGTCCTCATCGACCTCAGGGGCCGCCTTGCTGCCGCGCTCAAAGATGTCGGCCGCGCCGTCCAGCAGCGCCTTCTTCCACTGATGGATCATCGTCGGATGGACCTCATAGGCCGCTGCCAGTTCCGACACCGTCCGCTCGCCCTTCAAGGCCTCAAGCGCAACACGGGCCTTAAAGCCGGCGTCATGATTCCTGCGTTTCTTCATAGTCTGATCTCCTCATTCTTGGAGACCAGCAAAGCTCAGATCATAGCTTCCGTCACTGTCCGATTTTCGGGGGGTAGCTCAGAAGTGGCGCAAACAATACAGCGAGTAATCTTGCCCATTATCGCTTTTTTCGATCCCAGTTCGTTTGAGAATTACTTTGAACTGATCACCCAATGAGATTATCTTGTTGCCATCAACCATGGGAAACAGCCACTTTTTGTGCTCTGCACTCAGCCTGTTGTGCCGCTTTGCTCCCTCTGCAGCTGCTTGCTGCCAAGTTGTGCGCCACTGGCGATTGCGCTCTAGCGTGCGCTGTATACAGCGAATACCGCCAGCCCGCATCACAACCAGCCGTTCACCCGTCTTACCTCGCACTCGCAGATAGTAGTTCTGCCGCCCTAACTTGTCCGTGAATGGCTCAATATCGTTTTCGAGTAAATTATTTGCTTCACCGACTCTGATGCCGCTGTTGGACAGCAGCAACACATAGTCACGCAGCATTTCTCGTGTGTAGCGATACTTGGGATTGCTTGCTTCTTTGAGCCAGCGCCGCATCTCAGTGTAAAGCTTGCGGTATTCGTCCAGCGTAAAAGCTGGTCTTACAGTAAATCGACCTGCTTTAAATCGATACTCAGGCATGGGCTTATTGCCCCTATAGCCCTGCTCTGTTGCAAATCTCAGCAGGGTCAAAACGAAAGTGGTTTCCCACTCCAATGTCTTATCTGCAGGTATGAGCTTGTGGTTTCGAGGTCGTTTTTCTGCTGGCATCTTTGTGTAGTAAGCAACCCGCCATTCAACGTATTGGCGTAGCCAAGCATTATCGATCGACGCAACCGCTTTCTGTCCACCAAACTCACGCCAGAATTTGCTTACACGCTTGATCTGCCTGAGCATGTGGATGCTGGTTTGCTCTTGGTTAGTTTTGTTCTTGTGCCCGTATGTACCTCGATTGTATTGCGCTTCACGCAACCGCACATACTCATCAATCACTTCACCAAATGGTTTGTCTTGCAGAGGCAAGTTTTGTTCTTTGCGAAACTCCAACTCATAAAACGCTTTGGTTGCCAGTTGGCGAGCACGGTTAACATCACGTGTTTTCAGTGACTTAAAGATGTAACTCCGTTTACCTTTATACAAACGAGCTTGAAATATCCCATTTCGTGAGAACAGAAACACCTGACCATCAAGGAGTTTTTCTTGATACTCACTGTCAGCTTTGCCTAACAATTATCAAAACTCCCACCCAAAGTAGCCATGTGTGCAACATTTGCATAACAAATTTGGGTGGGCAAGCGATTGTTTAATCGTTTAAGAACAATGGCTTATACCCTTCCGTGGCAGTGCTTGAACTTCTCACCCGATCCGCAGGGGCATAGGTCATTGCGGCTGGGGTTGCCCCAGGTGCTGGGATCGGCTTCGACAAACCCAGTCGTAGCCGCCGCAGCCACAACCCCAGCGGTGGCCTGCACGGCGGCCAGTTGGGCCTGTGCTTGTGCCGACTGATGCGCCGCCAGTTGCGCCTGGTATTGCTCCATCAGCGCCTTTTGCTCTTCGGCCGAGATCGGGCGGATCTGTGACAGTTTCTGCGTCACATCTTGGCGCAAGGAGTCCAGCATAGATTCGAACAGCGTAAAGCTTTCGGTCTTGTATTCGTTCAGCGGGTCACGCTGGGCATAGCCACGGAAGCCTACGACAGACCGCAGATGCTCCAGTTTCAGCAGATGGTCGCGCCATTTGGCATCGATGGTCTGCAGTAACAGCTGCTTTTCAATCGACCGCATGGCATCCGCGCCAAAGGCGGCCAGTTTTTCATCCATCATCGCATCGGACTGCGCCACCAGCCGTTCCAACATGGCGGCCTGATCCACACCCTCTTCGGCGGCCCATGCCGCGACGGGCAGATCCATTGTCATCTTTTCGCGGACGGAGTCGACCAAGCCAGGCACATCCCATTGATCAGGATAGGATTTCGGCGGCATATGGGCATCGATCAGATCTTCGCAAACCTGATGGCGCATGTCGCGCGTGATGTCGCCCAGATCTTCGGCCTCCATGATCTCCAGCCGCTGGCCAAAAATCGCCTTGCGCTGGTCGTTCATCACATCGTCAAACTTCAGCAATTGCTTGCGGATGTCAAAGTTGCGGCCTTCGACCTTGGCCTGCGCGCGTTCCAAGGATTTGTTAACCCAAGGGTGAACGATGGCCTCGCCTTCCTTCATCCCCAGCTTTGACAGAACCGAATCCAGCCGCTCAGAGCCAAAGATCCGCATCAGGTCATCTTCCAACGACAGGAAAAATGCCGACCGGCCCGGGTCACCCTGACGGCCCGAACGGCCACGCAGCTGGTTGTCGATGCGGCGGCTTTCATGGCGTTCGGTGCCCAGAACAAACAGGCCGCCGGCCACCTTCACGGCCTCTTCGGCACCCTTGTGTTCGGCTTCGATGCGGGCACGCACTTCATCGGGGTGGGCTTCGGGGTTGGCGGCCAAAGCCTCCATCACCTTGAACTCCACATTGCCGCCCAGTTTGATGTCGGTGCCGCGACCGGCCATGTTGGTGGCGATGGTCACCGAACCGAGCTTGCCGGCATCGGCGACAATCTGCGCCTCTTGCTCATGCTGGCGGGCGTTCAACACGCTGTGCGGAATTCCTGCCTCTTTCAAAAGACCCGAGAGGGATTCGGATTTTTCAATCGAGGTGGTACCAACCAGAATCGGCTGGCCTTTTGCATGGGCTTCGTGGATCGCCTTGACCACGCCTTCGTACTTTTCGCGAACGGTGCGATAGACGGCGTCATGTTCGTCAATCCGGGCTACGGCGCGGTTGGTGGGCACTTCGACCACGCCAAGACCGTAGATTTCCATGAACTCTTCAGCCTCGGTCACCGCAGTGCCGGTCATGCCGCCAAGCTTTTCATAAAGCCGGAAGTAGTTTTGAAAGGTGACGCTGGCCAAAGTGATGTTTTCGGGCTGGATCGTCACGCCTTCCTTGGCCTCGATCGCCTGATGCAGACCTTCTGAAAGGCGGCGACCCTTCATCATGCGGCCGGTAAACTCGTCGATCAGCATCACATCGCCATCGCGGACGATGTATTGCTGGTCTCGGTGAAACAGCTTGTGCGCCTTAAGCGCCTGATTGACGTGGTGCACCAGCGTGGTGCTTTCCGGATCATAAAGGCTTTGTCCCTCGGGCAAGAGACCCGACTGGTGCAAGACCTGCTCCAGAAACTCGTTGCCATCCTCGGTATAGGTGACGTTGCGGGTTTTCTCGTCGATCTTGAAATGCGTCTCATCAAGCTGGGGGATCAGGGCGTTGACCTTTTGATACAGATCGCTGCGGTCTTGGCTTGGGCCAGAGATGATAAGCGGCGTGCGCGCTTCATCGACCAAAATGCTGTCCACTTCGTCCACGATGGCAAAGAAATGCCCCCGCTGGGCCATTTCCTCGATCAAGCCCTTCATATTGTCGCGCAGATAGTCAAAGCCCAGCTCGTTGTTGGTGGCATAGGTGATGTCGGCGCGGTAGGCGGCGCGCTTTTCGGTGTCGGCCTGATAGGGGTAGACAACCCCGGTGGTCAGGCCCAGTTGGCTGTAAACCTTGCCCATCCAATCCGCGTCACGCTTGGCGAGGTAGTCGTTCACGGTCACCACATGCACGCCCTTGCCGGTCAGCGCATTCAGATAGGCCGGGAAGGTCGCAACCAGCGTCTTGCCCTCCCCTGTGCGCATTTCGGCGATGTTACCTTGATGCAGGAAAATCCCGCCCTTCAGCTGCACATCAAAGGCGCGCAGACCCAAGGCGCGCTTGGCGGCCTCGCGGCAGTTGGCGAAAGCTTCGGGCAAGATCGCGTCCAGCGCCTCACCACCCTCTTGCACGCGGCGCTGAAACTCGCGGGTTTTTTCGATGATGCCTTCGTCGGTGAGGGCGGCAAATTCCGGCTCCAACGCGTTGATCTTCGCCACCAAAGGGCGCACCGATTTCACCTTGCGATCGTTCGGCGTCCCGAACAACTTACGCGTAAGAGCCCCAAAACCGAGCATGTTATCTCCGACTGGTCATTGTTTCCGCGCATCGTGTGAGGCTCTGGCCTTGCTCGCCCCTGCGGCCTTCCCTAGAAGGACTGTAAAGACCAAGCGACCCCGTTGCACGCGACCCGTGCGATGTAAGGGGAAGGGCCGGGATAGTCAACGTCGCGCAAGGCCGCGGCACGATCAGGAGTATGTGAGATGGCAAAATCGATGTGGTTTTTGACGGGTACGGCGCTGATGATGGGTTTGGCGCTGCCGCTTTGGACTGCACCGGCTTTGGCGCAAGATACGCCCACTGCTGACACCGTGGTGGCCACGGTGAACGGCACCGCCATCACGCTGGGCCATATGATCGTCGCGCGTGAGGCACTGCCAGAGCAGTACAAGGCGCTTCCGGCGGATGTGCTGTTTAAGGGCATCATGGACCAATTGGTGCAGCAAACTGCGCTGGAACAGTCGATGGACGGCAAGCTGACACGTCGTGACAACCTGCATCTCGACAATGAAAAACGTGGCTATGTCTCCGCCCGTGCGCTTGAGGCGGTGGTGATGAGCGCGGTGACCGATGAGGCGTTGCAGGCGGCCTATGAGGCCCGCTTCAAGGAAGCCGCCCCGCAAACTGAGTATAACGCCGCCCACATCCTTGTGGCGGATGAGGCCAAGGCCAAAGCGCTTTTGGCCGATCTTGAAGCCGGGGCCGATTTCGCAGAATTGGCCAAGACCAATTCCACCGACGCCGGATCGGGCGCCGTGGGTGGCGATCTGGGTTGGTTCGGGCTTGGCATGATGGTCAAACCCTTTGAAGAGGCCGTGGTGGCCGCCGAAGTCGGCAAAGTCGCAGGCCCGGTGCAATCGGATTTCGGATTTCACCTGATCTTGGTCAAGGAAACCCGCGTCGCGGCCCAGCCGACACTGGACGATATCCGCGACGAATTGGCGACAGAGATTGAACAAAAGGCGATCGAGGCCCATGTGGCCGAAGTGACCGAAGCGGCGAAGGTGGAAAAGCCCAGCGAGGGCATCGACCCAGCACTGCTGGGTGATCTTGGCTTGCTGGACAAGTAAACGGGCAACAGAGGGGCGGATGATGGGCAAGAAAGACTGGAAGGCAAAGGCAAAGGCACTGAAAAGCGCGTTGAAAGCGCTGCGTGCGGGTGATGAAACAGCCGCGGCCTCCACGCCCGACACGGCCCCCGCAAAGGAAGCCAAGCCCGTTTCACCGCTGGCACCGTCGCATTTCCCGAACCTGCCGCTTATCAAGGGCGCCGAATTCGCGGCCATTGGCGCGGGCATCAAGTACCAAAACCGCAAAGACGTGATGCTGGTTCGCCTTGCCCCCGGAACGGCGATTGCGGGGGCCTTCACCCGCTCGACCACCCGGTCGGGCTGCGTGCGTGATTGCCAGACCAAACTGGCCACCCGCGTGCCAGAGGGCGCGGGCGCGGCGATCATCGTAAACTCGGGAAATTCCAACGCCTTCACCGGCGCCATGGGTGACAAGGCCGTGGCCGCCGTCACCGGCGGTGTGGCCGAGACGCTGGGCCTTCCCGCCTCGCGTGTATTTTCCTCCTCGACCGGCGTGATCGGAGAACCGCTGCCGTACGAGAGGATCACAACCGTGATCTCCACTCTGGCCGGCCAGCTGTCCGAAGCCGCCATCCAAGGCGCGGCTGAGGCGATCATGACCACCGACACTTTCCCCAAAGGTGCCGCTGCCGTTGTGCAGGGCGATGGTGGGCCGATCCACATTTCTGGCATCGCCAAAGGCTCGGGCATGATCGCGCCGGATATGGCGACGATGCTGGTCTACATCTTCACGGATGCGAAGATTTCGGCCAGCAACTTGCAAAAGATGCTGTCGCGCCATGTCGATGCGACCTTCAACTCGATCACGGTCGACAGCGACACCTCGACATCTGACACCCTGCTTGTCGCCGCCACCGGTCAATCCGCCGCTGCCGAGGTCAAGGGACCCGTGGCCAAGGCCTTTGAGGCGGCCCTGCGCGGGGTGATGCTGAACCTTGCCCATCAGGTCGTGCGCGATGGCGAAGGGGCCACCAAATTCGTCGAAGTGCGGGTGACCGGGGCGGCAAGCGGTATCGACGCCCAAAAGGTCGCGATGTCGATTGCCAACTCGCCCTTGGTGAAAACCGCCGTTGCGGGCCAAGATCCGAACTGGGGCCGCATTGTTGCGGCCATCGGCAAATCCGGTGCCGAGGCCGACCGCGACCGGCTGGCCATCCGCTTTGGCGATATCCTTGTGGCCGAGAAGGGCTGGCGGCATCCCGACTATCAGGAAGAGGACGGGGCGAATTACATGCTGAACCCCGAACTCTTGATTCACGTCGACATGGGTCTGGGTAAGGCGTCACGCTCGGTCTGGACCTGCGATCTGACCAGCCAATACATCTCGATCAACGCCGACTACCGCTCGTGAAGATTATCCTCGTCTCTGCCGTGGCCCTGATCGACGCTGACGGACGGGTGCTTTTGGCCCAGCGGCCCGAGGGCAAATCGCTCGCCGGGCTGTGGGAGTTTCCCGGCGGCAAGGTTGACCCGGGCGAGACCCCCGAGGCCGCGCTGATCCGAGAACTGCGCGAAGAGTTGGGCATTGAAACCAAAGCAAGCTGCCTTGCACCGCTGACCTTTGCCAGCCACAGCTATGACGACTTTCATCTTCTCATGCCGCTTTTCGCCTGCCGCCGTTGGGAGGGCATCGCCACCGGGCGCGAGGGGCAAACCCTGGCTTGGGTGCGGCCCGAACGGTTGCGCGACTATCCTATGCCGCCTGCCGACATCCCCCTGATCCCAATCCTGCGCGACTGGCTGTGATCCAAAACCGGGCAAAGCTCCCGGGGGATTTCGCCGCTGGTGCCGCGAAATTGTTGCGTTTCCCAAGAAACAGCCCCGGCGGTAGGCATGAGCGCGAATTCAAACCCCAGTGTCTTCGCGCGGCGCAGAAGGTTGGCCAGCACATGGCTGCTGGGCGCTTGTCATAGGTCGCGGCCCCGGATCGTGATGGGCCCTGCCGAAGCGGGGCGCGTTTTAGGGTGAGGATGGCGATTGCTTCGCAGTCGTATGCCGGGCAACGGACCCCGTAAAGCGGATCACATTCAGTCTGTTTCAGATTGAATGTGATCCAAGACAGGTAAGCCGTTGGGAATGTTGCGGATCGGCGACCTCGTGCACCGGGTAACCCCGATCTTCGACTTGGGTCACCGCATCACGCTTGAACGCGCCTGTGAATTTGTCTGCGGACATCTCATCCTCCTTGCTTCCAAAAATCGCCAAGCAAGGCGTCTACAAATCTGTCCGCCATCAGCACCCATGGGACAGTCTAGCATGATTGCGTCGCGGAGGGTTTGCGGCTCATCTTTGCCCTGGGTGGAGTTAAAGATGATGAAGCAACCCTTAACGACGAAGGTGGCGGTCGCTAGCGGTTGCAGTTCTCCTAAATCAGCGCGCGTCCCAGCTAGAAAAAGGATGTGCCGCGCTATCAAGTGGACCCAAATCACTGTGCTTGGTCTCTGTATGGACATGATATGTTGAAATCGATAGTGGTGTGTGCGAAACTTGGCATCGGAAAAAAAGTGCCACTTGAACGCGTTGTCATTTGCATGAAGTGGGGGACGCTGTTTCCTGCAGATTATGTGAACGTCCTATTTCGGGCGGTACTAGCGAACAGTTCGCCTGGCTTTCGCTTTATATGCCTGACCGACGACTCCGAAGGTTTAGCCCAAGGCATCGTCATTGCTCCGATTCCTGACGTTGGACTTACTTCAGAGCAGATCAGCGCCCCCGGAGTATGGCGCAAACTTGCGCTGTTCCACCCCGAAATCACCGCGCTTGTCGGGGTAGATTCGCGAATACTATTCATCGACCTCGACATGATGGTTATCGGATCTTTGGATCGTTTCTTCGAGCCGCGGGGTGGAATGATCTTGCTAGATACAGGCCACGACTGGCGCAGACGTGAACCCGTACAGCCTTCGACCGGTGTTTTTGCTTTCACAGCAGGGGAGCAGGGCCAAATCCTTGACGCTTTTCAGATAGTCCCGGAGCGCGCTATCGCCCAGTTCCGTAATGAGCAGGACTTCGTGAGCGCCCATGCTAGGGAAATGTCATTGTGGCCAACAGGCGCCGTCATTAGTTTCAAACGACATCTTGTAAGCAGATATGGCCGCGACCTAGTCTATACGCCCCCCCCGGGTACTGGTCCCGCAATTCTAGCCTTTCATGGTGATCCGCGTCCGGCAGATTTATTGCGCTCAGGTGTCTGGGGCAGGTTCCCGCACCTTGGGCGGGGACCAGTCGGGTGGGTTCAGGATTATTGGACAGGGTACGGCGGCAGGTTGCCGACGGCAAAGGAGACCATGCTATGACCTTTCTTGCCCAATTAAGACGTTGGCTCCGACGGAAGCGGCTGGCTGGGCGCGACCCTGCTTCGATTTTCTCTGACTACGCGGTTAGCAACAAGTGGGGCGATAAAGACAGCGTGTCGGGAAAGGGATCGAATCTCGAGGCTACTGCCCAAGTGCGTGAGCTCTTGCCCGCGTTGCTGCGAGAGTTGGAAGTGACATCGGTGCTCGACGTGCCCTGTGGGGACTTCTTTTGGATGCAGCATGTCGATCTGGCAGGTATAGAATATCTCGGCGGCGACATAGTGCCTGATCTTATTGAAGCTAACCGCCGAGCGCATGCCCGTCCCGGCGTTGCCTTCCAAATCATTGACCTGATCAGCGGTCCGGTCCCCAAGGCTGACTTAGTCTTTATGCGCGACTGCTTGGTACACCTCTCAAATGACCATGTACGCGCAGCGCTGTCTAACATAGCAAAGTCTGGCTCTACTTGGATTTTGACCACGACATTTCCAGATGGCGTGGCAAACGAGGACATTCTTACCGGCGAATGGCGAGCGCTTGATCTAACAAAACCTCCTTTCGAACTCCCCCAACCCGAGTGTCTTTTCGCCGAAGGTCAGGCACATCTAAAAGGACAGAAAGGTAAAAAAATGATGGGTCTTTGGCGGATCGCGAACCTTGCGGAGGCCAGCGCATGAGCGGTATTGGGCACTACTTCACCCGCCGCTACCTTGCCCGAATGAATACCCGCCAAGTTGCGCGCTACCCGCAAGTGGTAAGTTTTGCTTTTGACCTAATCACCCAGTTCATACACCTAGGCTGGGTTATCCCAAATCCCCCCACTTCAACTGCACGTTCCGTGTGACCGCGCGCAATAGACGCTTCCCCACCACCTTGTCAAAATCATAGGCGGCAATTTCACCCGACCCAGGACGCCGAGCCCAGATGTCAGCCTCCTGGATAACATGACCCTCCGGCAGGTCCTTGTCGGCTACGACCGAGCCGCGGGCAAAACGATAGACGTCTTCCTCTGGCGCAGTGCGTTGCTTGGGGTTGTTCGCGGCGATCCAAATCTCCTTGGACCGATCAATCAAGAACCGCAGTTCGGCCGGGTCCATCGAATTGATGATATCCGGCCCCTTCCGGTAACGGGTGTCGGTGTAATGGCGCTCAAGTATACTGGCACCCAGGGCAACCGATGCCAGTGCCATCTCGGGACCTATTGAGTGGTCAGAAAAGCCAACGATAGCCCTAGGAAAGGCTTGCCGGAGTTCTGTCACACCGCGCAGGGACACAATCTCAGGGGGGCTGGGGTAAAGGTTCGTACATTCCAGAAGCGCATACTCAACACCCGCATGATCGAGAATTTCAACCGACGCTCGGATTGTCTCGATTGTCTGCATGCCCGTCGATAAAATCACCGGCTTACCCTTCCGCGCTATGTGGCGGATCAGGGGCAAGTTGTCGGCTTCGCCACTTCCGATTTTGTAGGCTGGCACATCTAGCGTTTCCAAAAAATCGGCCGCAGCCCGAGAGAATGGTGTGGAAATCCATATCATTCCCAGACCTTCGGTGAACCGCTTAAGCTCCGCCTCTTCATCCAGGCTGAGCGCACAGCGCTCCATAACGTGCCAGATCGAGACATCTGCGTTGGGCGGGAAGATTGACTTCGCCTCCTCCGTCATTTCGTCTTCGATTATATGAGTCTGGTGCTTGATCATCTCGCAACCCGAAGCCGCAGCTAGACGCACCATTTCCTTGGCTACAGCAATGTCGCCACCGTGATTGATACCAATCTCGGCAATAACCAGCGGTGGGTGGCCTGGGCCAATCTCGCGATGCGCGATCTTCATGAGGTTCTCCTTGGTGGCGCGCAGTGGTGCAATGGACCAAGGTGCTTGTCAATCTCCAGGCATAAGGGCGGCAAGAACCGCCTCGGCAAGAGGGAGAACGACAAGTGCTGACCCGGCAAGCGACAGATGGTTGCCGTCGAAGTACAGGCGCACCGTTGCGCACTGCATCGCAACCAGTCGCATGGGACAGGACTAAGGTCGAGCCGCGCCGCACCCGGCTTGTCTGCCGTGTTATCAAAGATGGCGAGTGTATGGGCACTGTCGGCTTGAAGCGTCTACGACGTGATCGAAATGATGTCGGGGACGCTGCCGGTCTGCCAAAGCCTGCGCGCCAGGCGGTTGGCGACGTTGAAGCCGGGATCTGGCAACGGAAAAAGCGGTATGACGCGCTTGCCGCTGGCCTTGATTTGCTAGCTCCAGTCGCCGATTCAGGGCTTTTCTTTTGGCAAAAGCCCGTCTATACGCCCGCATCCGCCCCGATTGGGTCGGTTGCCTGTTGTGGGCATCAAGGGCCTTGCTGGACGACATCCCGGCTTGTGCCGTCACCTTAAACCGTCAAGGAGATATCCGATGTCGATCACCGTTGAAGAAAAAGCCCGCCTGATCAAGGAATACGCGACCAAAGAGAACGACACCGGTTCGCCGGAAGTTCAGGTTGCGATCTTGTCGTCGCGCATCGCCACCCTGACCGAGCATTTCAAGGGCCACAAGAAAGACAACCACTCGCGTCGTGGTCTGTTGATGATGGTTGCCCAGCGCCGCAAGCTGTTGGACTATCTGAAGTCCAAGGACGAACCGCGCTATGCCTCGCTGATCTCGCGTCTGGGCCTGCGCCGCTAAGCGGACCGAAGGTTTCAAATTGCGCCCGTAGCGAAAGCTGCGGGCGTTTTCTTTTGGGTTTATGCTAGGTTGGGTCAAAATCTGAGGGTGTGCGATGCCGAACCTATCCTTGCGTGTGCTTTTGCTGGGGGCCACCGGCACCATTGGGCGCGCCACGGCGCTGGCTTTGGTGGGGGCGGGGCATGAAGTGGTGGCGGTGGTGCGGCCCGGGGGTGCGGCGGTGCCGGAGGGCTGCGCGCCACTGGCCGCTGATGTGACCGAGCCCGGCGCGCTGGCGGCTGCGATTGGGACCGCGCGGTTTGATGCAGTGATCTCGTGTCTGGCCAGCCGCACCGGAGCGCCTGCGGACGCCTGGGCGATTGACCACCGCGCCAATAGTCTGGCGCTGGCCGCTGCCATCGCAGCGGATATCCCGCGCTTTGTGCTGTTGTCGGCGATTTGCGTCCAAAAACCGCTGTTGGAGTTTCAGCGCGCCAAGCTCGTCTTTGAGGCGGAGTTGCAGGCGGAAAGGATCGCGTGGTCGATCGTGCGGCCCACGGCGTTTTTCAAATCGCTTTCAGGTCAGGTGGCGCGGGTGCAGGCGGGCAAGCCATTTTTGGTCTTTGGAAATGGGCGGCTGACGGCGTGCAAGCCGATCTCAGACGCCGATCTGGGGCAGTTCTTGGTGGCCTGCCTGACCGATCCGGCCTTGCAGAACCGCATCCTGCCGATTGGCGGCCCCGGCCCCGCGATCACGCCTATGGATCAGGCCGCGATGCTAGAGCGTCTGACGGGCCGTCCGGTGCAGTTGAAACGGATGCCGGTGGCACTGATGGATGGGATCATTGCGGTGCTGTCGGCGCTGGGCCGGCTGTCGCCAAAGCTGGCTGACAAGGCCAATCTGGCGCGCATCGGGCGCTATTATGCCACGGAATCCATGTTGGTTCTAAACCCCGCCACTGGCCAATATGAGGCGGATGCGACCCCAGAATTTGGCACGGAACGGTTGGCCGACCATTACGCCGCTTTGCTGGTTGGCACCGCGCAGGATGACCGGGGCGACCACGCGCTGTTTTGATTGGCGGGCGCGAAACCCCCGCTTGCCAAAACACTTCCCAATCCCCCGGTTTTCCTGTATGCGCGCGCCATCTGCGACGTGAGGCCCGCCCCCGGCCACATGCAAAGGATAGGGGGCGGCGGCAATGGGGCCGCCATGCAAAAGGAAGACATGGCAGGGGCCATGGGTGCTTCCATATAGGGAACGATAGATGTTCAACGTGACTAAAAAATCAATCCAGTGGGGCGGTGAGACGCTGACCCTGGAAACCGGCAAGGTTGCCCGTCAGGCTGACGGCTCGGTCATCGCCACGCTTGGCGAAACCAGCGTTATGGCCAACGTGACCTATGCCCGCGCACCAAAGCCGGGGCAGGATTTCTTTCCGCTGACCGTGCATTATCAGGAAAAATACTATGCAGCCGGCAAGATCCCCGGCGGCTTTTTCAAGCGCGAGGCGCGTCCTTCGGAAAAGGAAACGCTCACCTCGCGTCTGATCGACCGTCCGATCCGCCCGCTGTTCGTTGAAGGTTTCAAGAACGAAGTGCTGGTGATGGCTACCGTTCTGTCGTGCGATTTGCACAATGACCCCGATGTTGTGGCGATAATCGCCACCTCGGCGGCGTTGACCATTTCGGGCGTGCCCTTCATGGGCCCGATTGGCGCGGCGCGCGTTGGCTTTGTGAACGGCGCTTATGTGCTGAACCCCGCGATGGACGACATGACGCAGCTGCGCCTGAAGCCGGAACAGCGGTTGGATCTGGTCATCGCGGGCACCAAAGACGCCGTGATGATGGTGGAATCGGAAGCCTATGAGCTGACCGAAGAGGAAATGCTGGGCGCGGTCGTGTTCGGCCATGAGCAGATGCAGCCGGTCATCGACCTGATCCTGGATCTGGCCGAAGATGCCGCGAAAGAGCCGTTTGACTTTGCCCCCGTCGATTACTCGGCGCTCTATACCAAGGTCAAAGCTGCGGGTGAGACGCAGATGCGCGCCGCTTTCGCGATCAAGGACAAGCAAGACCGCACCAATGCCATCTCGGCAGCCGTGGACGCAATCAAGGCTGCGATGTCGGACGAAGATCTGAAAGACATCAATCTGGGTTCGGCGATCAAAAAGCTGGAATCGTCGATCCTGCGCGGCGATGTGGTGAACACCGGCATCCGTATTGACGGCCGTGACACCAAGACCGTGCGCCCGATCGTGGCGGAAACCGGCATCCTGCCGCGCACCCATGGTTCGGCCTTGTTCACGCGCGGTGAAACGCAAGGTCTGGTCGTGACCACCCTTGGCACCGGCGAGGATGAGCAGATCATCGACGCGCTGAACGGCAACACCCGGTCGAATTTCCTGCTGCACTATAACTTCCCGCCCTATTCGGTGGGCGAAGTGGGTCGCGTTGGTTCGCCCGGTCGTCGTGAGATTGGCCATGGCAAGCTGGCATGGCGTGCGTTGCAGGCGGTTCTGCCGGCACCGACCGACTTCCCCTACACCATTCGCGTGGTCTCAGAGATCACTGAATCGAACGGCTCGTCGTCCATGGCGTCGGTCTGCGGCGGGTCTTTGTCGATGATGGACGCAGGCGTGCCCTTGAAGTCGCCGGTTGCGGGCGTCGCGATGGGTCTGATCTTGGAAGATGACGGCAAATACGCCGTGCTGACCGATATCCTTGGCGACGAGGATCACCTCGGCGATATGGATTTCAAGGTGGCTGGCACTGCGTCGGGCATCACCTCGCTGCAGATGGACATCAAGATTGCGGGCATTACGCCGGCGATCATGAAGCAGGCTTTGGCGCAGGCCAAGGACGGCCGTCTGCACATTTTGGGTGAGATGAACAAGTCGCTCTCCGCGCCGCAAGGCTTCTCGGAATATGCGCCGAAGATCGAAACCCTGCAGATCCCGACCGACAAGATCCGGGAAGTGATTGGTTCGGGTGGCAAGGTGATCCGCGAGATCGTCGAGCTGTCGGGTGCCAAGGTGGACATCAACGACGAAGGCATCATCAAGATCGCTTCTTCGTCGGCGGAGAACATCAAGAAGGCCTATGACATGATCTGGTCGATCGTGGCAGAGCCGGAAGAAGGTCAAGTTTACACCGGCAAAGTGGTAAAGCTGGTTGATTTCGGCGCGTTCGTGAACTTCTTCGGCAAACGCGATGGTCTGGTGCATGTTTCGCAGATTGCGAACAAGCGCCTGAACCACCCGAATGAGTTGTTGAAAGAAGGTCAGGAAGTGAAGGTCAAGCTTCTGGGCTTTGACGACCGCGGCAAGGTTCGCCTTGGCATGAAGATGGTCGATCAGGAAACCGGTGCTGAGATCGTTGAAGTCAAAGGCGAAGGCGCCGAGGCGTAATCGCCTTTCGTCACAAGGTTACAAGGGCCCCGAGGGAAACCTCGGGGCTTTTTCTTCGGCTGAAATTTCATCAGGTGACGTTTTCTTCGGATATATCGCTGGTTAGTGGGAAATTGTCCCAATATTTGCGCCTCACCCGTCCAAGATCCCCAAATCCTTTCCGTCAGATGCGCTATTTTGCGGCCAAATTCCGCGAAGAGGAGCATCCCATGCGTGTCGTCGTCCTTGGTGCTGGTGTCCTTGGTGTCACCTCGGCTTATTATCTTGCCAAGGACGGCCATGAGGTGACGGTGATTGACCGTCAGCCCGGCCCGGCGCTTGAAACCTCGTTTGCCAATGCGGGTGAGATCAGCCCCGGCTATGCCAGCCCTTGGGCCGCGCCCGGTGTGCCGTTCAAGGCATTGAAATGGCTGTTCCAGCGTCACGCGCCGCTGGTGATCCAGCCGCGCCCCGATCCGGCGATGATTGAATGGCTGGTACGGATGCTGGGTAATTGCACCACCGCATCCTATGCGGTGAACAAGTCGCGCATGGTACGGTTGGCGGAATATTCGCGCGATTGCCTGATCCAGTTGCGCGAGGACACCGGCATTTCCTATGACGAGCGGACCAAGGGCACGCTGCAACTGTTCCGCACCGAAAAGCAGGTGGCGGCGGCAGAAAAGGATATAGCCGTGCTGCGCGCCGATGGCGTGCCGTTTGAGGTTCTGGACGCCGATGGCTGCATTGCCGCTGAACCGGGTCTCGCGCCAAACCGCCACAAGATTGCTGGGGGCCTGCGTCTGCCAGGGGATGAGACGGGCGATTGCTTTAAGTTCACCGGCACCCTTGCCGAGATGGCCGCCGCTGCGGGGGTAACCTTTCGGTGGGGCGTTGACATCAAGGCGTTGGAAAGCGACGGCCGCCGCATCACTGCCGTGCAGACAAGCGCAGGGGCTGTGGTTGCGGATGCCTTTGTGCTGGCGATGGGCAGCTATTCCCCGGCGCTGGCCCGCCCGTTTGGGATGCGCCTGCCGGTCTATCCGATGAAGGGCTATTCAATCACCGTGCCGATCGTAGATGAAGAGCGCGCCCCGGTTTCGACCGTGATGGACGAGACCTATAAGATCGCCATCACCCGTCTTGGCGACCGGATCCGCGTGGGCGGCATGGCCGAGATTGCTGGCTTTTCAAAGACCCTGCCCGCCCGCCGCCGCGCGACGCTGGAGCTGTCGGTTGAGAGCTTGTTCGGCGGAGCAGGCGACCAAAGCCACGCCACCTTCTGGACCGGCCTCAGGCCCATGACGCCGGATGGCACGCCGATTGTGGGTCGCTCGACCGTGCCGAACCTGTATCTCAACACCGGCCACGGCACGCTGGGCTGGACCATGGCCGCCGGATCGGGCCGGGTTCTGGCCGATGTGATCTCAGGCCGCCGGGCCGAGATTGATGTGTCTGATCTGGGGTATTCCCGCTACCACCGCGGTACGCTGCGCCCAACGGCTGCGCCGCAGGTGGTTCCGGCAGAATGAAAAACGGGGCCTTTTGGCCCCGTTTTCTTTTGGGCTGGGCCGTTTATACTGGCCGCTTGGCAAAGCGCAGGTAGGGCAGTTTGATGTCCAACTCGCCGAACTTGGCCTTGGCATCGTCGGTTGAAACAGACAGTGCAACAATCACATCTTGCCCCGGCACCCAGTTAGCGGGGGTGGCAAAGGGCGCGCCATCGGTGGCCTGAACCGCATCCAGCGCACGCAGGATCTCGGCGAAGTTGCGGCCCACGGACATGGGGTAAGACATGGTCAGGCGGATCTTTTTGTCCGGGCCGATGATATAGACCGTGCGCACCGTAGCCGAATTGGCAGGCGTGCGGCCTTCGGTCGGCAGGTAGAAATCTGCCGGCAGCATGTCATAGGCTTTGGATACGGTCAGCGAGGTGTCGTCGATGATCGGGAAGTCGGCGGGTGCGCCCGAGAATGTCTCAATATCGCGCTTCCACTTGTCATGGTCTGCCACGGAATCGACGGAAACACCGATCACCTTGGTGTTTCGCTTTTTCCATTCGGGGGCGAGTTGCGCTACCGCGCCGAATTCGGTGGTGCAGACGGGCGTGAAATCGCGCGGGTGCGAAAAGATGATGGCATAGCTGCCGCCCAGCCAGTCGTGGAACCGGATGGTGCCGGCGGTGCTTTCGGCGGTGAAATTGGGGGCGGTGTCGTTGATGCGAACGGCCATGGGAAACTCCGGGTTATGATGCGCCAGAGATAGACCCATTGGGTGGGGATTGCACCCCATCGTGGCCCTAAGGGCCAAGATAAGGACTGCTTTACGGCGGGCTCTGGTCGGGCGAAACACCCTCCCGGTTTTCCTGCGCCAAGCAGAACTGTTGTCCCTTCGCGTCGTATATTTGATCAAATTGTCGCGTCCGCCTCTTGCCGGAATCTGCCTGCCCTGTCAGTTTGCGTGCAAACCGAAGGAGGGTGCCATGCTCATCAAGCGCGATTTCTATATCAATGGCCGTTGGGTCGCCCCGATTGCGGGCCGCGATTGCCATGTGATCAACCCGTCCAACGAAGAGCCAGTGGCGGTGATCTCGCTTGGCTCGGAAGCCGATTGTGATGCCGCTGTGGCCGCCGCCAAGGCCGCGTTCCCGGCTTGGGCAGCGACCTCTCCGGCGACCCGCCGCGCCGCTGTGGTGCGGATTTTGGAGCAGTATGAGGCGCGCAAGGAAGAGTTGGCCCATGCCATCAGCCTGGAAATGGGCTCGCCCCTGAAACATGCCCGTGAGCTGCAGGCGCCTTGCCTGCCGTGGCATGCAGGCAATTTCCTGACCGCCTTTGACACGCTGGAATGGGACCGCCCGTTGGGCGACCATGCCCCCAATGATCGGATCATTCTAGAGCCGATTGGCGTTGTGGGTCTGATCACGCCGTGGAACTGGCCGATGAACCAGATCGCGTTGAAGGCGATCCCGGCCATTTTGGCGGGCTGCACCTGTGTGTTGAAGCCTTCGGAAGAAAGCCCGCTGAATGCAATGATCTTTGCCGAGTTTTGCCATGATGCGGGCCTGCCGCCGGGCGTGTTCAACCTTGTGAACGGGGATGGCATGGGGGTGGGCAGCCGTCTGTCGAGCCATCCTGACGTCGAGATGATTTCCTTCACCGGGTCAACCCGCGCGGGCCGCGCCATTTCCAAAGCCGCCGCCGAGACGCTGAAGCGCGTCACGTTGGAACTGGGCGGCAAGGGCGCCAATGTGATCTTCGCTGATGCCGACGATCGCGCGGTGGAACGCGGCGTGCGCCATATGATGGACAACACCGGCCAGTCCTGCAACGCGCCGAGCCGGATGCTGGTGCAGCGGGGGGTTTATGACAAGGCGGTGGAAATTGCCGCACAGATCGCCAGTGAGACCAAGGTTGGCAATGCGCTGGAAGAGGGCAGCCATATCGGCCCGGTGGTGAACAAGCGCCAGTGGGACCAGATTCAGGGCTATATCGAGAAGGGCATTGATGAGGGTGCTCGGCTTGTTGCTGGCGGCCCCGGCCTGCCGGATGGCTTTAACCGCGGTTACTTTGTGAAGCCCACGGTCTTTGCCGATGTGGTGCCGGGCATGACCATTGAGCGCGAAGAAATCTTTGGCCCCGTTCTGTGCATGATTCCCTTTGAGGATGAGGCTGATGCGATCCGCATCGCCAATGACTCGCCCTATGGGTTGACGCATTATGTGCAGTCGCAGGATGGGGCCAAGCGCAACCGCATGGCGCGTTCTCTGAAGGCGGGCATGGTGCAGATGAACGGCAAAAGCCGGGCCGCAGGGTCGCCCTTTGGCGGGGTAAAGCAATCGGGGCGCGCGCGCGAGGGTGGCATCTGGGGCTTGGAAGAATTCCTTGAGTTCAAGGCGGTGTCCGCCTGGGACCCGAGCCAAGGCTGACGCAAAACCCCGGCCTTGGCCGGGGTTTTTCTTTGCTCAAAGAAAACTTGACACATGTGTCGATTTATTCTTCCCTTTGGCATCAGCCGAAGGATCAAACATGGCCCAGCATCCCCGCCTTTTGTCGCCCGTGACCCTGCGCGGCAAGACCCTGCGCAACCGGATCGTCTTTGGCGCGCACACCAACAACATGGCCGAAGGCGGTCTGCCACTGGCCCGCCAAGGGGCCTATTGGCTGGAACGCGCGTTGGGCGGCGCGGGCATGATCGTGACCGAACCGGTGCCCGCGCACCGCACCGGGGTGTTGACGCGGGGCAATCTGGCCCATGAATCCGATGCCGTTATTCCCCATTTTCAGGCGATCACCGAAAAGGTCAAAGCCGCCGGCGCGGTGATTGTGCAGCAGATCTACCACGTCGGCGCGCATGGCGATTCGGATCTGTCGTTTCAGCCGCATTGGTCGCCTTCGGGCGGGCCGTCTTATCATGACAGCGACGGCAGCCATAAAATGACGGAAGCCGAGATTGATGAGGTGCTTGAGGCCCATGCCGCCACCGCCCGCCGCGCGCAGGCCTCCGGCTTTCAGGGGGTCGAGGTGTGGGCAGCCTATCATTCGCTGATTGACCAGTTCTGGACGCCGTGGTCGAACCAGCGTGACGATCAATGGGGCGGGTCCTTGGAAAACCGCACCCGATTTTCGCGCGAGTTGATCGCCCGTATTCGCCGTGACTGTGGGCCGGATTTCATCATCGGTTTGGCGATCAGCTATTCGCCGGGCTATTCGGTCTCTTTGTCGGCGGATGATCTATGTGAGATCGTCAGCTTGCATGACGCGACCGGCGATGTTGATTACGTCACCTGCGGCTTTGGCAGCTATCTGGAGTTTGAAGGCATTATCCCGGCCTTTACCGAGGGTGAAAAGCTGACGACGCCCCTGACGGCGCGGCTGAAAGCGGTGGTGAAACACGCGGTCATCACGTCTGAGGCGGGGGTGCGGACGCCGGACAATGCTGAGACCATCCTCGCGGCGGGTGAGGCGGATCTGGTGTCGATTGTGCGCGGGCAGATCGCCGATCCGCATCTGGCGCGCAAGGTGACGGAAGGCCGGGCCGAGGACATTCGCGGCTGTATCTCTTGCAATCAGATGTGCTGGGGGCGGCGCAGCCGGGATTACTGGATTTCCTGTCTTGTGAACCCTTCGGTGGGCCGCGAATGGGAATGGGGCGGCGATCGGTTCGAGGCGGCCGGAGTGTCGAAATCGGTGTTGGTGGTCGGGGCCGGGCCCGCGGGGCTGGAGGCGGCGCGGGCGGCGGCGGAACGCGGGCACCGGGTGGATATTGTCGAGGCCCTGCCGCAGATTGGCGGGCAGTTCCGGCTGGCGGGGATGCAGCCGCGCCGGGCGCAGATCCTGGATCTGATGGATTGGTACGAACGCCAGTTCACCAAGCTGGGTGTCACGCTGCGGCTGAACACCTTTCTGGAGGAGGCCGAGATTGCCGCCCATCCAGCGGAGGTGGTGATTTTGGCCACGGGCTCTTTGCCCGATGAGACAGGGTTCCAGCGCTGGCAGCCACATCTGCCCGGTCTGCCGGGGATAGATCTGGGCGGGGTCTGGTCTCCCGAAGCCGCGATGCGCCGCGAGGCGCGGCTGGGCGATGCGGTGATCCTGTATGACGAGGGGTCAAACTGGCGCGGGGTGGGCACCGCTTGGACCTTGGCCGAGCGTGGGCATCAGGTGGTGATTGTCACGCCTGAGCCCTTTGTTGGCAAAGAGATTTCCCGAACCGCTGCCGATGGCGCGGCGCGGCGGCGTTTGGCCAAGCTGGGGGTGAAATTCCTGACCGAACATTGCCTGACGCGCTGGCATGGCAACGGGGTGACGGTGAAGAACATGCTGACGGGGGAGGAGGAAACGTTGGCCGCCTCGGGTCTGGTGATGGCCACGACCAACCGCAGCTTTGACCCTTGGCCTGAGGGGTTTCAGGGCAAGGCCACGCACCGGATCGGCGATTGTGCGGCCCCCCGGCTGGCCGCCTATGCCTTTCATGAGGGGCGCAAGGTGGCGCTGGGGTTGTAAGCCCGCTGAGGAAAGACCGAGGAGCCCTGCTCATCGGGCCCGTTCCGGGCACTCTTCGCCAGACTTAGCTGGCCCGCGCGAAGCTGTCGCTTTGCGCCAAGGCCCAAGCCGCGCCATAGCGTGGGCTTGCCCCGGGGTTGTGCAAGAGTATGCCGGGGGCAAGCTGTTCATATTGTTCCGCAAAGGAAATCACTTTGTCCGAGGAGGCCCGGCGCTGAAAGTGATGCGGGCGCAGATCGCCCGGATGCGAAAGCCCCGCCGCTGCCACCAGTTCTGACAGCGCGTGCAGCGTGTTGTGGTGAAAGTTGCGCACCCGCTCGGCCTTGTCGGTCACGACCAGCGCGCGCTGGCGCAGCGGGTCTTGCGTCGCCACCCCAGTCGGGCATTGTCCTGTATGGCAGGATTGGGCCTGAATGCAGCCCACTGCAAACATGAACCCCCGTGCCGCATTGCACCAATCGGCCCCGAGCGCCATGACGCGCGCCATATCAAAGGCCGAAGTGATTTTGCCTGATGCGCCAAGCTTGACCCGATCGCGCAAGCCGACGCCGATCAGCGCGTTATGGGCAAAGGACAGCCCATCGCGCAAGGGCATGCCGACGTGATCCATAAACTCAAGCGGGGCTGCGCCGGTGCCGCCTTCTTTGCCGTCAATCACGATGAAATCGGGGGTGATCCCGGTGTCCACCATCGCCTTGCAGATTGCCATAAACTCCCACTCATGCCCGATGCACAGCTTGAAGCCGGTGGGCTTGCCGCCGGACAGATCGCGCAGCTGCGCGATAAAGCGCAACAGCCCAACTGGGGTGGAAAACGCCGAATGGCTGGCGGGGGAGACGCAATCCTGGCCCATCGCCACGCCGCGAATGGCCGCAATTTCCACCGTCACCTTGGCCGCGGGCAAAACCCCGCCATGACCTGGTTTGGCCCCTTGGCTGAGTTTCACTTCGATCATCTTGATCTGCGGATCGGCGGCGCTTTTGGCAAACTTCGTCGCGTCAAATCTGCCATCCGCCGCCCGACAGCCAAAATAGCCTGATCCGATTTCCCACACCAGATCACCGCCATGTTCGCGGTGATAAGGCGATACCCCGCCTTCGCCGGTATCATGAAAGAAACCGCCCTTCTGCGCGCCGTTGTTCAGCGCGCGAATGGCATTGGCTGAAAGTGCACCATAGCTCATAGCTGAGATGTTCAGAAGGCTGGCCGAATAGCTGCCGACCTGCACGCGCATCTGGTCAACTGCCACCGGCGCGGTCGGGGCCAGCGAATGATGCAGCCATTCATACTGTTCCTGATAGACATCTAACATCGTGCCGAAGGGGCGCTTGTCCAATTCCCTTTTGGCGCGCTGATACACAATGGCACGCTTGTCGCGTGGGAAGGGTGCGCCGTCTTTTTCGCCTTCAAAGAAATACTGCCGCATCTCGGGGCGGACCGATTCAAGAAGGAAGCGCAGATGCGCGGCGATGGGATAGTTGCGCAAGACTGCGTGGCGGGTCTGGGTGATGTCGCGCAGGCCAAGGGCCACCAGCATGGCCAGCGCGACAAACACCGCGCTTAACAAAAGCGCGCGATCGGGCCAGATCATCGCAGCGGCCAGTGCCGCCAGCGCCAGAAGGGCTGACATCGTCAGTGGCAGAAAGCGAAGTTGCAAGATAAGACGCATCGGGATCCTTTCATCGGGCATCCAACAGCATCAAGATTGCAGTAAGATTAAAAATCGCAAGCCCTAAAACGGGCAAGGCGCTGTGAATTCGACCCAGTCCCCGCTGCGGGGGTGGTGCAGGCCCAGCGTCTCGGCATGCAGCATCAGGCGCGGATAGGCGCGCGCGGCACCCGTGGCATAGATCGGATCGCCCAAGATCGGATGGCCCAAGGCCAGCATATGAACCCGAAGCTGGTGGCTGCGCCCGGTCAGCGGCGAAAGCCGCACGCGTGTCTCGCCGGGGGCGCGACCGATGACCTGCCAATCGGTTTGTGCAGGGCGGCCATGTTCATGGCTGACCATCTGGCGTGGCCGGTTCGGCCAATCGGCCCCCAAGGGCAGATCGACATGGCCAGAGTCTTCCGCCATTTCGCCCGCCACGCGCGCGAAATAGGTTTTCTTCGCCCGGCGCTTTTCAAACTCTTGCCCCAAGAACCCTTGCGCCTGTTTGGTGCGGGCAAAGATCATGACGCCTGACGTGTCGCAATCCAGCCGATGCACCAAAAGCGTATCCCAATGGGCGGCTTGCAGGCGGGTGACAAGGCAATCCTCCCGCCCCTCCAACTTGCCCGGCACCGACAACAGCCCGGCGGGTTTGTTGGCCACGATGAGCAAGTCATCCTGATAAAGGATGTCCAGCGGCACATCGGGGGGGCGATAGTCGAAATCGGGGATCATGCGATGCTGTGGCCCGCCGCCCTGAGCGCTGCCGCCAGATGGCGGATATGGGCTGGCCCCACCTCGCAGCAGCCACCAACGATGGTGGCGCCCATGTCCACCCAGCGCAGCGCAAAGGCGGTGTAGCGCTCTGGCGTCAGGTCATGGCGGGCGCAATAGTCGGGCGCGTCGTGGGTGTCGGGCAGGGGCAGGCTGGAGATTTCGGAAAAGCCGTTGGCATAGGCGCCAAAGGGCCGCCCGAACCCGCGCAAGACGGCCAATGCCGCCTCCATCGCCTCGGGCATCGAGCAATTGGCCAGAACGGCGGCGGTGGGCTGTTCGGCGATCACCTTGGCAAGGTCTGCCACCGGCTCACCCGAGCGCAGTTTGCTGCCGTCGCGGTCATCGACGGAAACCGACAGCCAGACGGGTTTTCCGGCCACCTGCGCGCCGGCCAGCGCGCCACGGCAGAGGTCCAAGGAGGACATGGTTTCGCACAGGATCACATCGACATGCGGGGCCATCAGCGCGGCCTTTTCGGCATAAAGCGCGGTTGAGACGGCAACCGCGGGGGTCAGGTCAGGCCGATAGCTTTCGCCCAAAGGCCCCATGGACCCTGCGATCATGCCGCGCCCTGCCTCGGCCCGGGCCTCATGCGCCTCCATCAGGGCGCGCAGGTGGAGCGCGTGGTAATAGTTGTCAAGGCCCACACCCACCAGCCGGTCATGCAGGATGTTGTAGGTGTTGGTTGTTGCCACCGAAGCCCCGGCGGCGAAGTAATCGGCGTGGACGGCCTTTACCAGACCGGGATGGTCGATCATCACACGGGTGGCCCAAAGCGGTGTCGGCTCATCCCCCGAGCGCGCCACCAGTTCCTGCCCCATGCCGCCATCCAGAAGGGTAATCAAAGCCATTCGTCACTCCTGCATCATGCGCAGCGCCAAAAGGGCAAAGACCCCGGCTGCAAGTTTGTTCATCACACCCATGCGGGCGGCGAGGGTCTGCCCGGCCACTCCGGCCAAAGCGCCATAGCCTGAAGTAATCACCATCCCCGTCGCCGTAAAGACCGCACCAAGGATCAGGATCTGCTGCCAGACCGGGCCGCGCGCGGGATCGGTGAACTGGGGCAGGAAGGCCAGTACGAAAAGCGCGACCTTGGGGTTCAGCGCATTGGTGACAAACCCCCGCCAGAAGGCGCGGGCAACGCTTGCGGTGCCGGTGGTGACCTGCGCCGGGCCAGAGGTCCAGGCGGTATAGGCGAGATATAGAAGATATCCCGCGCCGAACCAGCGCAAGGCCGTCATCGCCGCCGGATGGGCGGCCAGAAGGGCGGCCACACCCAGAGCCGCGAGCCCGACATGCCAAAACCCGCCAAGCCCCACCCCGGCCCCCGCCGCCATGCCGACGCGCGGCCCACCGACCATGCCGGAGGCGGTGGCAAACATCACATCTGACCCCGGTGTCAGGTTCAAAAGGATGCCCGCCGTGGCAAAGGTCAGGAGCATGTCGAGGGGGACAAGGTGGAACATCGTGGCAGAGTTTCCGGGCTGAGGGGAAAGATCAAGCGGGTTTCTGTGGTGCTGGATGCAGGCCCCCACCCCCAGCCCCTCCCCACTAGGGGGAGGGGAGGCGATGGGTCCGTTCCCTTAGCGCCCGTTGTCAAGAGTGGTGGAAAACGGTGGCTGCTCCTTCCCCTCCCCCCTTGTGGGGAGGGGTGGGGGCTGATTACCCAAACAGCCTTACAACAAGGGCCTGCCCTGCAACCTGAGCCGCATCTTCGGTCAGGATCAGGTCCTGCGCCGTCATGGTATGGTCATTCACCACAGTGGGCCCCAGCGCATAGATCGCCAAAAGCCCGCCCGGCGACAGCTGCACCCGGCCTGTGACCACAGCAACCTCGGGGCGCGGCAGGGCGCGAGCTGTCATCACGTTGAAATCGTCCGAGGGCGCGAAAACGCCCTCGGCCCGCACGGCCAGATCGCCGGCGAATTCCACGGGAACCAAGGGGCGGGCGGGCAGGTGCAGCCCGTCGCCCACCAGATCAAAACCCGGCCCGGTCAGGACGGTCAGGTTCCGCTCGATCCCGGGAAACAGTGAAAACGCGCCGTTTTCCACCACAGAGGCGCGCGACAGCCGCCATTTCAGGAGACCACCTTCCTCAACCCGCAGCATCTCAATCGTGCTGCCTTTGCCATTGGCCCAAGCCATGGTGGTGTAATCGGGCGGCGTCAGATGGCGCATCATTCAGCGACCCTTGGTCCCAGAATGGGGGTAGGGTCGACGGGGGTAGGGGCCAAGGGTGTGGGGGCCAGTTCTTCGAAATCAAAGTTGTCGAGCCGCGCGGCACGTTTGCCCGCACGTTCAGCCGCAGTTGAGATGCCATCGAGGTCTTGGCGGGCCTGATTGAAATGGGTGTTCAGCTTGTCCACCCGTTCTGTGATGATCTCCACATCGCGGTGCAGATGCCGCAGCGCAGTGCGGATGGCACCGGCCTGTTCGCGCATGCGGGCGTCTTTCAAGACTGCGCGCATGGTGTTCAGCGTGGCCATGCAGGTGGTGGGTGACACGATCCAGACGCGGGCGGCAAAGCCATCGCGCACCACTTCGGGGAAGTTGGCGTGCAATTCGGCATAGACCGCCTCGGACGGCAGGAACATCAGCGCGCCATCGGCGGTTTCGCCGTCAAGGATATACTTGTCGGAAATCGCCTTGATGTGCGCCCGCACAGCCGACCGCAGCAAAACCTGTGCCTCTTGCACCTGACGCGGGTTCTCCGCGCGGCGCAGCGCCTCATATGCCTCAAGCGGAAACTTGGCGTCAATCACGATCGGGCCAGGTGGGTTGGGCAGGTGAATGAGGCAATCGGCGCGCTTGCCGTTCGAAAGCGTGGCCTGCATCGTATAGGCGTCGGCTGGCAGGGCCTTTTGCACGATGTCATTCAGCTGAATCTCGCCAAAGGCCCCGCGTGCCTGTTTGTTGGCCAGAATGTCCTGCAGGTTCAGGACGTTGCCCGAGAGCTTCTCGATATTGGCCTGCGCCTTGTCGATGGTTTCCAGCCGCTGCTGCAAGTCGCCCAAGGACCGGGCGGTGCGGGTGGCGGTGCCGTGCAGGCTTTCGCCCATTTGCCGTGTCACTTCGGCCAGTCGCTGTTCCATCACCTGCAGCATGGCCGTTTGGCTGACGGCCTGATTTTCCGACACATGATGCAGGCCGCCTGCCAGCCGTTCCTGGCCATCGGACAAAGATTGGACGCGTTGGGACATCCAAGCCATCTCGCGCATCAGGGGTTCGGCGGATTTGGCGGATTTGCCCGCAGAGCGCAGCGTCAGGAGGAGGAGGCCGACGAGCAGCACGAGGAGGCCCCCGACGACCAGCGCCTCGGGGGAGTTCCAGGCAAAGCTTTGGCCAAAAAACGTGATCATCTGCGTCCAAACAACCGTTCAATGTCGTGAAGCGGCAGCTCCACATAGGTAGGGCGACCGTGGTTGCACTGGCCGGAATGCGGCGTCGCCTCCATCTCGCGCAAGAGGGCGTTCATTTCATCGGGGCGAAGCTGGCGGCCCGAGCGGACCGAGCCGTGACAGGCCATGCGGCTGAGGATCGCGTCGATGCGGGCTTGCAGCCCGTCGCTGCGGCCCATGTCGGCAAGTTCATCGAGCACATCGCGCAGAAGGGCGGCGGCGGACACTGTGCCAAGGATCGCGGGCGTTTCGCGCACGGCCACGGCACTGCCGCCAAAGGGTTCAATGGCCAGACCAAGCGCGGCCAGATCAGCCGCATGGGCCAGAAGCAGGCTGGCGTCCGAGGGCGACAGATCGACGATTTCCGGGATCAACAGCGCCTGCGCGGTGATGCCTGTCTCGGTCCTTTGCCGTTTCAGGCGTTCATAAACCAGCCGTTCATGGGCGGCGTGCTGGTCGACGATCACCATGCCGCGCGGGGTTTGGGCGACGATGTAATTGCCGTGCAGCTGCGCTTTGGCGGCGCCGAGGGGGTGGGCCTCTTCGTCGGGCTGCGCCCGCTCATCGGCGGGCTCTATCCGGGCTTGTGGGGCTTCGGCGAAACCGGGGCTTTCTGGCGCCTGCCATGTGGCGGCGCGGGCGAAGCTTGCCTGCGAGGGGCGGTCCATTTGGTAGATGCGCGGCGGCGGTGTCGGGCTTTCTGGACGCATCGCAGCCAGCGTGGCATCGGCCACGGTGCTGCTGGCGCGGTGGCCTGCGCCCGACAGCGCGGTGCGTAGCCCGGTGATGATCAGGCTGCGCGCGGCTTCGGGTTCGCGAAAGCGCACTTCGGATTTGGCCGGATGTACGTTCACATCCACCCGCTCGGGGTCACAGATCAGGTTCAAGACGGCGGCGGGGTGGCGGTCTCGAGACAGGAAATCAAAATATGCCACCCGCAGCGCACCCAACAACACGCGGTCCAGAACGGGGCGGCCATTCACAAAGACGAACTGCTGCACCGACGAGCCGCGCGAATAGGTGGGGAGCGCGGCGTAGCCCATAAGCCGCAGCCCGTCGCGTTCGACGTCGATCCGCAGCGCGTTGACGGTGAACTCGGGCCCCAGAATGCCGGTCAGCCGCCCATGCAGCGCGTCAAAAAAGTCGCCCGTTTGGGCATCGGCGCGGAAGATCAGGCGGGGGGCTTCGCCTTCGGCCACTTCGGTTAGGGTAAAGCCGACGGAGGGTTCGGCCACGGCCAGCCGGCGCACCACCTCGGCAATCGCTTGGGCTTCGGCGCGGTCGGTGCGCAGGAATTTCAGCCGCGCGGGGGTGGCGTAGAAAAGATCGCGCAGCTCGATGACCGTGCCCTTTTGCGCGGCCGCCGGGCGCGGGCCGGTCATCCGGCCCCCGCCCACGGTGAGTTGCGCGCCATCGGACGCGTCGGTGCGCGAGGTGAGGGTCAGGCGACCCACGGCCCCGAGTGAGGCCAGTGCCTCGCCGCGAAAGCCGAAAGAACGGATGTTGAGGAGATCTGAGCCGTCGATTTTCGATGTGGCGTGCCGCGCGACGGCCAAGGGCAGATCATCCGCCGTCATGCCGCAGCCGTCATCGGTGACACGGATCAGCACCTTGCCGCCTGCGGAATAGTCTACCGCAATGCGCCGCGCGCCGGCATCAAGCGCGTTTTCCACCAGTTCCTTGACCGCCGAGGCCGGGCGTTCCACCACCTCACCCGCCGCAATACGGTTGATAGCAGCCTCGTCCAAGGGGCGGATCAGTGGGGGCGCCTTTGGACGGTCAGCACCAGATATATGGGGGGCGTACAGGGTCATGCCCCAAACTCTAGCAGGCAGGGCGGCACAAGGCCACAGATTCGGCGGGGCGTCGCCCTATTCGGTGCTAGTCAGGCCCACGGGTTGACCGACCACCTTGAAGAACAGATTGTCCGGGTTCATCAGCCGCGCCCCGACGCGCTGAAGATCGGCCAGCGTGACCGCGTTCACCTTGTCATTGCGGGTTTTGGGGTAATCGGAGGGCAGTCCCAGCATCTGCATGCCGACCAGAATGCTGGCAATCGGCCCATTGCCTTCAAAGCGCAGGGGATAGGCCCCGGTCATGTAGGTTTTGGCGGTGGCCAGGTCTTCCTCGGACACATCGCCCGCCGCCATCCGAGCCCATTCGGCGCGCACCACGTCAATCGCCTCGGCCACCTTGTCATTGCTGGCCTGAAACTGGCCAACCCATTCCTGAGACAAATCGCGCGACGAAAGGCCGGTGCTGATGCCATAGGTCAGCCCGCGCTTTTCGCGCACCTCTTGCATCAGACGGGCCGAGAAGCGGCCACCGCCGAGAATATCGTTCAAGAGATTGGCGGCAAAGAAATCGGGGTCGTCAAAGGCAATGCCGCTGTGGCCAAAGAGCACAACCGATTGCGGGCCGGGGAAGTCTTGGGCGCCGATGCCGCCCGCGTCATTCCAAGTTGCTTTGGGCGGCATGGGCCAGCCGGTGGAGGGCAGTCCGGCAAAGAGCTTGTCGAGAAGAAGGCCCAGCTCTTCGGCGGAGATATCGCCCGCCGCCGCGACATAGATCCGGTCGCGCGCCATCGCGCCTTGCCATGCGGTGGTGATGTCGTCGCGTGTAAGGGCGGTGACGCTGTCGATCGTGCCATCGCCCGAGGAGCCGTAAGGATGGTCACCATAGGCGCGCGCGCTGAAGACCCGGCCAGCAATGGCGGAGGGGTCCTGTTCGTCGGCGCGCAAGCCCGCCAGAACCTGCCCTTTTACCCGATCAAGGGCGACCTCATCAAAGCGTGGTTTGATGAGGGCAAGGCGCAGAAGGTCCATCGCGGCGGCGCGGTTTTCGCTGAGCGCCTGCACCGAAACCGACACCTCATCGGAATTCGCGCCAAAGCCGATTTGGGCAGCCAGCCCATCGCGTGCGGCGGCAAAGCCCTGCGCGTCCAGATCGCCCGCGCCCTCCTCAAGCGTGGCGGCCATCAGGTTTACCGCGCCGCGCTTGCCCGGCTGGTCCAGCGAGGTACCGCCGCGAAAGCGGATTTCCAGCGCCATGAAGGGGATATTGTGATCTTCGACCAGCCAAGCCTTGATGCCGCTGGGCGAGGTGACTTCCTGAATGGCGATCTCGGCGCGCAGGGGGGTGGCAAGGGTGGCGGCGAAGGCCAGCGTGGCGAGGGTGAGGCGAAGGATCATTCTGTGGCCTCCTCGGTGGTGGCGGCGGGTTCGGGGGCTTGCAGCCAGCCCGTCACGGCGCGTTTGCGGTCAAAGACCTCGGCGGCGGCGGCCATGATCTCGTTTTCGGTGACCGATTGCAGGATATCGGGCCAGTCTTGCACATCTTGTACCGTCAGCCCGACAGCCAAGGCCTGCCCATACATCCGCGCCAGCCCGCCCGCATCGTCGCGGGCATAGATGGTCGAGGCGCGCACTTGCGTCTTGATGCGGTCCAGTTCTGCAGGGTCCACGCCTTCGGTCAGGAACGTGTCAATCACCGCATCCATCGCCGCCTCGGCCTTGGCCAGAGCGACGCCCGGCACCGGCATGATATAGACGCCAAAGGTGTCGGCATCGACCGAGGTGCCATCATAGAACGCGGCTGACCACGTGGCGACGGCCTGACCGAACTGCAATTCGCGGGCAAAGACCGAGGTGGTCGGATTGCCGCCCAAGACCTCGGCCAGAAGGGTCAGCGCGGCGGCCTTGCGCTGATCGCCGGGGTTGCGTTCGGTGGCCAGATAGCTGCGGATCACATAGGGTTCCGAGACCCGTTCATCGGTCAGCACGATGCGGCGTTCCGCGAGTTGCGGCGGCTCGGACGGGCGGATGCGCGGGGCGATGACGTCTGAGGGTTCCAGCGGGCCGTAATGCGTTTCGGCCAAGGCCCGCGCATCCTCGGGCGTCACATCGCCCGCCACGACGACGATGGCGTTGTTGGGCGCGTAATTGGCCTTGTAGAAGGCCAAGGCATCGTCACGGTCGAGTGCTGTGATCTCATGCATCCAGCCGATGATCGGGCGGCCATAAGGGTGGTTCAGGAACTGCGCTGCCGCCATTTGTTCGCTCAAAAGGGCGCCAGGATTGCTGTCGGTGCGCTGGCTGCGTTCTTCGATGATGACTTGGCGTTCGGTGGCCACATCCTCTTGGGAGAGCGTCAGATCGCGCATGCGTTCTGCCTCCATCTGCATCATCAGGCCGAGCCGGTCGGCGGCAACCCTTTGGAAATAGGCGGTGTAATCCCAGCTGGTAAAGGCGTTGTCATTGCCGCCCTGCGCCTCGACCGTGGCGGAAAACTCACCGGGGGCCAGATCGTCGGTGCCTTGGAACATCAAGTGTTCGAAGAAGTGTGCGATGCCGGAATGGCCGGGCAACTCATCCGCAGCACCCGTGCGATACCAGATCATGTGGGTGACGACGGGCGCGCGGTGATCTTCGATCACGACAAGTTCAAGGCCGTTGCCAAGCGTAAAGCTGGTGACGTCATCGGTTGCCTGTGCCGGAGCGGCAAGACCAGAACCAATTGCCAAGGCCGCAAGGATCAGACGCATCGGGACAAACTCCGGCAAAAGGGCGTAGCACGGGAAAAGATAGGCGCGGGATGTGGAACGACAAACCCCGCTTGCACAAATGTGATGCGGTTCAAAGGGGTCTTAGCGTTCGCCCGATTGGCGCGGCGGGGCTGAAGGCGTGCCTGCGCCTGCGGCGCGCCAGCGTTCCAACTCGGTCTGTTGGTTCAGCGCTTGTTTGCGGTAGGCGCGGAAGTAGACATTGGTGCCAAAAAGCCGCTCAAGCAGGCGGCCATTGTTCTTGCGGCGGAATTCCACATCTTCGGCGGCCAGCGTCGGGCGAATGTCGCCCGCCACGCCCGCACGTGCCGCATAGGACACCAAAGCGCCGTCCGAGGCCGGGGCCGAAGCGCTGGCCACTCGCGGTGTGCCGCCGAGGGCCAACACAGCCTCGTCCTTGGGGCGCGGATCGGTGAGGTTTTCGCCGCCCGGGGTCGGCTCTGGCAAAACGGCCAGATCTTCGGGCATTTCCAAGGCTTTGGGCGGGACGATGGAAAACTCATCCGGGCCAGCGGTGGAGGAGCGCAGGTTCATCAACTGCGGGGGCTTGTCGCGCCACGCGCCACATCCGGCCACGGTCAGCAGCGCGACGCCCGCAAGTGCGAGGACCAATCGTGCTGCCGTCATGCCTGCCTCCATCTTCCCTTGCGGGACGTTGATAGCCGTTTCTTAGCGCAAAGCCCGGACCGCGTCACGGGGTCTTATCAGCCCTTGCGCGCCGCATCGCCACTTTGGCTTTTCCCGGTAAAGAGAACAAGCCCGATGGCCCCCGCGAAGATCGCAATATCGGCGACGTTGAAGGCATAGGGGTTTTCAATGCCACAGCAGGACATGTTCAAAAAGTCGGCCACATAGCCATAGGCCACACGGTCCACGACATTGCCGGCCGCCCCGCCGATCAAAAGGCCCGCCGAAATCTGGCCCCAGCGGGTAAACCCATCGCGCCGTGCCCAGTGCAAGACCCATCCCGAAATCACCACCGCCAGCGCGATCAGAACCCAGCGCATGAAGTCGGCGTCATGCGACAGAAGGCCAAAGTTCACGCCTCGGTTTTCGGCCCAACGAAAGTTGAGAAGCGGGTCAATTACATCGACCGAGCCGACGGTACGCAGATCAAGCCCGTGGATCACGTAAAGCTTGGACGACTGATCGGCGGCAAATGTGGCCAGCGCGGCGAGGATCAGTGCGCGCATCGGTCAGTGCCGGAAATGACGTTGGCCAGTGAACACCATGGCCAGCCCGGCCTTGTCGGCCGCTTCGATCACGGCGGGATCGTTCATGCTGCCGCCGGGTTGGATCAGCGCGGTCGCCCCAGCTTCGGCGGCGGTCAAAAGTCCGTCTGGGAAGGGAAAGAACGCGTCCGACGCCACAACCGAGCCAATGGTGGGCGATTGGGCAAGGCCCAAGGCCTCGGCCATATCCTGGGCTTTGCGCGCGGCAATCCGGGTTGAATCCACTCGGCTCATCTGTCCTGCCCCCACACCAACGGTCGCGCCATCTTTCACATAAACGATGGCGTTCGACTTCACATGTTTGGCAACTTTCCATGCAAAGAGAAGATCGGCAAGCTCTGCTTGGGTGGGCGCGCGTTTGGTGACCACTTTCAGATCGGCGGCGGTGATGGTGTCGATGTCGGCATCCTGCACCAAGAAGCCGCCTGCCACCTGACGAAAGGAAAGCCCGCCCTTTTTTGCATCGGGCAGGCCCGCGGTGGTCAGAAGGCGGAGGTTCTTTTTGCTGGCAAAGATCGCGCGGGCCTCGTCGCTGGCGCCGGGGGCGATGACCACCTCGGTGAAGATCTTGACGATCTCTTCGGCGGTGGCGGCGTCAAGCGGCTGGTTCAGCGCCACGATCCCGCCAAATGCGCTGGTCTGGTCGCAGTGATAAGCGCGCAAGTACGCCTCAAGCAGGCTGCCGCCTATGCCCACGCCGCAGGGGTTGGCGTGTTTGATGATGGCGCAGGCCGGGCCTTGGCCTGCAAATTCGGCCACCAGTTCAAAGGCTGCGTCGGTGTCGTTGATGTTGTTATAGGACAGTTCCTTACCCTGCCACTGGCGCGCGGTCGCCACACCTTCGCGGCGGCTGCCGTCGGTGTAAAGGGCTGCACCCTGATGCGGGTTTTCGCCGTAGCGCAGGGGTTGGGCGAGTTTTCCGGCGAACGCGCGATAGCGCGGGGCGGTTTCCTTCAGCTCACTGGCCAGCCAAGTGCTGACGGCAGTGTCATAGGCTGCGGTACGGGCATAGGCGGTCAGGGCCAGTTTCTGGCGGAAGGCCAGTGTTGTGGCGCCGCTGTTCCTCTTCATTTGATCGATCAGCTGCGCGTAATCGGCCGGATCGGTCACCACGCTAACAAAGCGGTGGTTCTTGGCCGCCGCCCGAATCATCGCTGGGCCGCCGATGTCGATGTTTTCGATGCAGGTGGCGTGATCGGCGCCCTTGGCGACGGTTTCTTCGAACGGGTAGAGGTTGACGATCAACAGATCGATCGGCTCGATCCCATGGGCGGCCATGGCCAAAAGGTGTTCGTCATCATCGCGCAGCGCCAAAAGGCCACCGTGCACATTGGGGTGCAGGGTTTTCACCCGACCATCCATCATTTCGGGAAAACCCGTCACATCCGACACATCGCGCACCGTCAGCCCGGCCGTGCGCAGCATGCCCGAGGTGCCACCGGTTGAGATCAGTTCCACCCCCATGCCCGCCAGGGCGCGGGCAAGATCAAGAAGGCCCGACTTGTCGGACACCGAAATCAGCGCGCGTCCGACGTAAACATGATCAGTGGCGACAGGATGGGTCATGGCGGGCGCACCTCAAAGGGGGACCTAGAGAGGAACCGGCATCTCCTCACGGTCCAGATCACGAATGGCCAGCGCAGTATCCTGTGCCTTGGCCAAGGTCCAGCCCAGAGGGGTCTCAAAGGCCGTGGCGCGGCCCGAAAGGACGATCTGACGCGCTGGGCGCGGCTTGAGCCGCCCCTTTTGCAGATAGACCGAGGCATCCAGTGACAGAACCGCCTGCGAATTGTGCCGAAACACCCAGATCTCGCCGCTTTTCAACGCAATTGAAACGGCGGTGCCGCCCATGTCCAGTGTGGCATCTACATCGGGGTGCAGATGAAACCGCAGGTCAAAGCCGACACCGGCCAGACGCCCTTCGGTCATCAGTCGTTCGAAACGGGCCCTTTGGCTGTCGGTGGCCGCGATCAGGGCATCTTGGCCTATCAGACGGCGGCCGTCGGTGGACAGCGTCAGCGTGCGCAGATGTGACAGGCCATGCGTGGCGGCCCATCCGTCATGGCTGGCCGAAAAGAACGGTCCGCCGTCACCCGCGCCCAAGCGCAGATGATGCACCCCGGCGCAGTCGGTCAGCAATTCGCTGCCTGGCTTGAAGCGCGACGAGGAGAACCCCTCCAGCGCCAGTGTCGAATGGCTGGCCGTTGCGCGGCCTGCCAGCCGCCAGTCGGGGCCAAAGGGGGTGCCTGATCCGCAGGACACGATCAAGGGGCGTCGTCCTGAGGTCAGCTCAAAAGCCAGCGTCGAGGCATGGGCCAGCGCGCTGGCCAACCCGGCCGGAGGGGCGCTGGCGTCGATCACCACCGAGGTGCGCCCGCCTTGCAGCCGGGCAAACCCCATAGCAAGGCCTTGGGCACTGGTCGCGGTGGGTTTGACGGCGGCTGCGGCCAGCGCCTGATCCAGCCGCCCTTCAAGGCCCCGCCCGCCGCTGTGAAACCGTGCAAGCCCGCCATCGGCATGGCGGAGCGTGCGCAGCGTGGGGGCGATGCGTTCGATCGCGGCCATCAGAGGTTCTGGCGGCATCTGTCCCGCCTCATTCAGCGCCTGCGCGGCCCATGTCAGCAGGGCAAAGACCTCAAGCAGTTCTTCTGGGTTGCGGGTGGGGATGCCGCCCTGCGCGCCCACCTCGCGCCCACATTCAGTGGACAAAGCGGTGACCGCCGGGCCAACCAGCTTTTCCATCCCGATCAAGGCAAGGCTGGCCGAGACCAGGCCGACCAACGCCTCAAAGCGCGGCAGGCCGGGGGCTGCCTGCTGCCAGCGCCAAGACAGAAACATCGTCTGCGCCGTGACTTGGGCGTAATAGGCATCTGACTGCCCACGGTCGCGCCCGCTGAGGACAAAAAGCGCATGATTGATCCAACGGATCAGCCGCCGCCCTGTGAGATCGGGTGACCAGCCCGGACCACGGCCACTGCCATAGCGCGCGATCCAATCCCACAGCCAGTCTTGCGCCCGCGTGCGGGCTTGCGCGTCGCCCACGGCCGCCAGATCATCCAGCCAACCGAAGCCATGAATGTCATCAGCCTGACCCGGATCAGGCTGTACGATGTCCCACAGAGTGCCGGCTTTCACCTCGATCAACTGCCCACCAAACAGCGCATTGCCGGCGATCAGCTGACGACCTCGGGCATAAAGCCCGATGGTGCGCGGTTCGGGCTGCGCCACAAACCCGCGCGCGGGCAGCGCCCGCAAGGCACGCCCCATTGCCCAGCGAGTGCCGAGGCCGCCCATCAGGGATCCTGTGCTGCGCGATGTCATGCTTGTCTGCTCTTTGGGGCTGCCCGCCTTGCGGGTCATTCTTGAGACGAGCATAGCTGTGTGACCCCACGATGTCACCTTAAAGTGGGGTCAGAATCGTGAATTGTGGCGTCTTTGTGGCGAGAGCTGCCGGATGGGGTTTCTGGCCACCCGGCAGCACGGCTTGTCAGGCCAGATGATCGACGCGGCTCATGTACTGCGCCAGATGGGTGACTTGGCCAAGGAACTTGGCAATCAGCTTGGGGTCATGCGGCGCGGCATGCACACCGGCGGGGAATTCCCGCGCCTGCACCGTCTCGATCGCCAAGGACACCGGCACTGACACCAGCCGCCCCATGGCCGAGCCGCGCGCATCGCCCCAAGCGTCCATTGCCCAAGTCTGGTCGAACACCGCGCGCCCGTCGCGTTCGGCCTTCAGGCTGACGAAGAGGACCACGCGGTCCGGCTCGCCCGGTGCGTAGGAGTTTTCTTTCAACAGCGCCTCGGCCCGTGCGGTCAGGGCTGCGTTGATCTCGGCATCCGTCTTGCCTTCAAGCCCCTCAATCTCGCGGAAGATCGGGGTCCAGGCGTCGGCCCAGCCATTCAACCGGATCGTGCCGCGCACGAAATCTCGCACCTTCCATGCCGGATCGAATCGGTAATCTTCCATGAAGGGATAGCTGTCGCGGTTGGGATAAACCTCAAAGCTTTCGGGTTGGGGCAGAGGCGCGTCATAGCGCGTGATCGCATCCCAAGGGCGATTGACCCGCAACTCGCTGAAGTTCTTCAAGGACCGTGAGGGCGAGCGCAGCGCCTTCAGCACGCCCGCAGGGGCCCAGCTGAATTTATAGCGGAAGGGGTTCGGGATTTTCGGCACGCCACCGCAGTAGGAGACAAAGGACAGCACGTTATCCCCGTGATAGGCGGGCGAGGCGCGGTAAGTGGCCACCAGATCATGCGCCATGAGGTGGTCAATGCCGGGGTCGAGACCCACCTCGTTGACCGAGACGAGGCCCTTGGCACGGAACTCGTCATCCAGCGCGCGCATTTCTGGCGCGATGTAGGAGGAGGAGACGAAGTTCGCCCCTTTGGCAAGGCATGCCTTGGCGATGGAGACATGCTGGTCAGCCGGCAGCATCGACACCGCGATGTCGCCGGGGGCCAGGGCCGCCGTCAGCGCTTCAAGGCTGTAGGGGCGGATATCTTGGGTCAGATCGCCCACCACCTCGCGGGCCTTCTCGACGGTGCGGTTCCAGACCACCACCTTTTGCCCGGCTTCCAACAGCCGCCGCAGACCCGGACCCGACGACAGCCCCGTGCCGCACCAATGAATCGTCATGTCTCATCCCTCCGCTTTGCCGCCCGCAGGCGCCAAGAGTTATCGATAATTCTTGCAAATTTCTTCGAAGAAATTTGCTTACAAACCCGCCGTATGCGTGTCGAAATCCGCCTTGGCCCGGCTCCAGACGCCTGCGCCCAGATCGGTCAGCGTCAAAAGGCTGGGCAAAAGCTGTGCGGCGTAATCTTGCGACGATTCCACCGGCAGCATCGAAGGCAGGTTGTCGATCGCCGTCACGTCCAAGGGCGGAGCTTCCGCCACCCGAAGCGCTGGTTCGTCCCATTCCGTCACCCGGTCATAAACCTTGATGGGCGAGAAATCTGACGTCGGATCGCAGGCGATATCGCCGATCACCGTCAGCTTGCGCGCATCGGTCTTGGCGCTGGCAGGCACAAACACCGGGCAGCCGGGACGGGCGAGGATGCAGTTCAGGAAAATCTCATGCTGCAACACTTCCGGAAACGGCCCACCGCTGGCGGTTTCGGCCATGTCCCAGCGGGTGGTTTTAACCCCCATCGCGACGCACAGGTCGGCAGCCCCCGTGCCAACCCGGCCATTTGCGCCGATGATGATGGCACGCGGACGGGCAGACGCGCCCAAATCTTGCGCCAGATCGGCCAAAAGCGCGTCTTTGCCGGGGTATTTTGACACCGGCCCGGCAATGCCTCCACGCTGCTGCGCGGCCCAGCATTTCAGGCTGACCGCCGCACCTGCATAGCCTGCCCAATAGCCAAAGGCCGCCACGCGCCGCCCGGTCGTGTCCACGAGATATTCCAGATCATACAGCGTGCCGCCGCCCGCCTTGAACCGCTTGAGCAGGATCTGCCCGGCTGGCTGGCCCTTGTAGGCATGGCCAAACATGATGTGGCGGTGGGTGAGCGGGGTGCCATCCTCGGGCAGTTCTTTCAGCCCGAAGATGATCGCGTCCGCCGGGGCCTGCGGCCACAGGTTTTCGGCCGCAATCTCGCAACCTGCCGCCTCATATCCCGCCAAGGGGATGGCGCGCACCGAGGACCGCTCGACCGTCACCCGGATGCCCGCCTTGACCAGTGCCGATGCCCCTTCGGGCGTCAGGCCGACGCGTTCCTCATTCGGGCGTTGTTCGGCCCTTACCCACAGATGCGTCATGCGCGCCCCCTTTGGTTATTGCCAGATGCATCTGGTCATCAAGGGGCTGAATACTCAGATATCGGGGCAAAGAACAGAGGGGCGCAGAATCGAGCGACGGATGATCTCGGCGGCCGTTGCGGCTGCAGCGGCGGCCTGGGCATGGTTTGGCCGCGCCAAGACGCTGTCAGATGCAGACTGGGGCGCCGCCTTTGCCACGGCCCTGCCACCGCCTGCTAGGCCAATGCAGACCTATCACCTTGGCCACAGCCTTGTGGGCCGCGACATGCCCGCGATGCTGGCTGAGGTTGCTGGGCATGTGCATCATGGCCAGTTGGGCTGGGGGTCCTCTTTGGGCGACCATTGGATGGCACGGGTTAACGGCTTTCCCGAGGAAAACGCCTATCCTGCGCACCGTCCGGTGCATGAGGCGCTGGAACGTGGCGATTACGCGGCGTTGGTCCTGACCGAGATGGTCGAACTGCGCGACGCCATCCGCCACTATGACAGCGCCGCATGGTTGGCCGATTGGGCGGCGCTGGCCTGCAAGGCCGCGCCGATGCGCGGCTCTTACCGCTCTCTGCAATAGCGCGGGCAAGCGTGATCCAAGTCATTCCGGGGGCCCAATCATGGCCGTCGCCGTCCGTGCCGTTTAGGGAGGCCAAATGCCCAGCCTGACCCGGCGCGAGGATGTCTTGAATGATGACATCCATCTGAATGACATCGGCGCATGGCTGATCGCAATGGCCCATTATGGGGTGCAGTATCACCACTCGCCACTTGGCCTGCCCGCCCAACTGGCCCGCGCCGAAGGTACGCCGGTCATGCCCCCACCGCCTGATCCGGCAGCGGCGCTCCAAAAGCTGGTCTGGCAGCTGGTGACAGGTTATCGTGCGAGTGGAGTGGCGAAAGGGTAACCCATGTCTGTGTTTTCGGTCCTGACAGATGTGCTGATGGTGGGACATAGCCTCTTTGGCGGCAATCTGCCGGTGCTGACCGAAGAGGCGCTGCGCCAGATGCAGGGGCCTGCGGTGGTTGAGGCGCAGATCATCAATGGCGCGTCCTTGGCCTATAACTGGGAAAACTCGGCCAATGCCGAAGGGGTGGACGCGCGGGCGCGGCTGGCTCTGCGTCAGACCGATGCGCTGATCCTGACCGAGGCGATCCCGGTATCTAAGCATGTGAAATGGTCCGACACCGCAGGCAATGTCGCGCGCTTTGCCGAACTGGCGCATAAGGCGAACCCCGAGGTGCGGGTTTATCTTTTCGAAGGCTGGCCCGCCCGATCGGGCGAGGGTCTGCCGTGGCGCGAGCAACTGGCCCATGACCTGCCTCTTTGGCTGGGTGCGGCGGGCGAGGGGGTAAAGATCATTCCCGCAGGGCAGGCGTTGGCACTTTTGGAAGACGAGATTGCCGCCGGGGGCGTGCCGGGGATCGACAGTCTGGATGCGATGTTTTCCGATGAGATCCACCTTGACGGCAAAGGTCAGTACTTTATGGCCATGGTGATTGCGGGCGCGGTAGCGGGCCAATCGCCCGAGGGGTTGCCGGCCAAGCTGACGCGCAGCTGGGCCAACCGTGACGCGCATCTGACCGAAGAGCAGGCGCGCGCCTTGCAAAGGGTGGCTTGGGCGGCAGTCTTGGCGGGGGTGCCGTCTGGTTTGGTGCCCGCCGCTGACGCTGCGCCAGGCCCTGAACCCGCCGCCGCGACCTTGCCAGATCCTGCCCCGGTGGAGACGGCTGTCGAAGCCCCCGCTTTTCCGGCATTTGAGCCGATTACCAACCCCAACCTCGCCTTTGGGCTTGCCGGGGTGAATGATTGGTCGGTGCAGCAGCCTTTTCTGGACCTGATGAAAACCGCCCGGCCTTGGGTTGGTCATCTGCCGGGCCAATGGGGTGGTTGGGACCATGAGGATCTGGTGGCCAAGGGCGTTCTCGACAAGAACGGCTGGCCAAGATCGCTGCCAGCTAAGCTTTCGGCCATCGCCACGCTGATCCTAACCGACCTGCCCGAGGATGCCGCAGGCGTCGCCGGGCGCTATGTGCTGACATGGGAGGGGCAGGGCACGCTGGCGCTTGAAGGCCGCGCCGCAGTGGCCGAGGCGGTGCCCGGCCGGATTGTCTTTGGCTATACCCCCGGCGCGGGTGCTGTGATCGTGACGCTCAGCGCGATTGACCCCACCGACCCCATTCGCAATATCGTGGTGGTGCGCGAAGACCGCGCTGAGGTGCTCGCCTCGGGCCAGATCTTCAACCCCGATTGGCTGGCGCGGATCCGGGGGGCCAAGGGGCTGCGGTTCATGGACTGGATGGCAACCAATGACAGCACGCTGTCACTGGCGGCGGATCGCCCAAAGCCGGCCGATTACACGTGGGCGCGGGCCGGTGTGCCGATGGAAACCCTGATCGCGCTGGCCAATGAGTTGGAGGCCGACCCGTGGTTCTCCCTGCCGCACCTGTCCGAAGATGCGCTGGTGCGGGACTGGGCGGAATTGGTGGAATCAGAACTGGCCCCCGGCCTTGTTGCCCATGTCGAATTTTCCAACGAGGTTTGGAATCGGCAATTCGCGCAGGCCACTTGGGCCGAGGCGCAGGGCAAGGCGCTGTGGAACCAGGACAACACATGGGTGCAATTCTATGCCCGCCGCGCGGCGGAGGTGGCCGATATCTGGGCCGATGTGTTCAAGGATGACCCTGCGCGACTGGTGCGGGTGATTGGGGTGCAGACCGGCTGGCTGGGGCTGGAAGCGCAGATTTTGGACGCGCCTTTGGTCGTGGCCGAAGGCCGTCCGGCCCCGGTGGAAAGCTTTGATGCCTATGCGGTGACAGGCTATTTCTCGGCCCTTCTGGGGGCCGATGACAGGGCGCTGACGGTCAAGGCTTGGCTCGTGCAGTCAAAGGATGCTGATCCGGCCAATCCCTATGCGCTGGCCAATTCTATTGCGGCGGATGAGTTGCGCGATGGTTCGGTCACCGGCCAGGCCAAGGACACGTTGACCACGCTTTTGGGGCAAACGCTGCCTTATCACGCCAGCATTGCCGCCGATCGCGGGCTGGCCTTGGTGATGTATGAGGGCGGCACGCATGTGGTGGGGTTCGGCGCGCAGATGGAGGATGCGGAGCTGGCCGCGTTTTTCGCCCAGCTCAATTATTCCCCCGAGATGGGCGCGCTGTATGGTGAGTTGCTGGCAGGTTGGTCGCTGATTTCGGATCAGCCCTTCAATGCCTTTGTCGATGTCTACAGCCCTGGAAAATGGGGGTCTTGGGGGGCGCTGCGGCATTTGGGAGATGACAGCTCGCGCTGGCAGACTTTGGCCAAAGGGTGCCACGGGTGCTAAGCGGCATCCTGCCCGCGTCGATTGAGGAAGCCCAGTTCGACGCCTGCCTGACCGCGCTGTTTGCCATCCACCCCGTGCCCGGTGGGGCCGAGGTGGTGGTGGCCAATGGCTGCCGCGATGCCACCGCCCCGGACCGCCTGGCACCCGGCTGAGGAATCCCGGTGCGCCTTTGGCCACCCAATCCAGAAACGGCCGCAGCCGATCCGACTCGCGCAGCGCCGCAATGGCGTGAAAGCTGCGGGTGAGTTCGGTTTCGGCAAATCGGGCGTGGATTTCCTTGTCACAGACATGATGTACCAGAACGACCGGCCCGCCTTTGCCACCTTTCAGCCGGGGCACCAGATGATGCAGGCTTTGCGGCACATCGGGTGGGATGGGGCACAGACACAGCGGTCAGGTCGGATCAGGCTCGCAAAATTCGGGGAAATTCGTCATCTTGTCTCCGCGGGTTTGTGCTGGCACAGGATGGGCCGGGGCGCGCCCTTGGCAGGTCGGTCGTGATAGGGAACAAAAAAGATGAACGGGCAGGAAGATTTTGCCGCAATGCTGACAGGTTGGGTGCATCAGGCTGCTGAGAGTGCGCTGGGCTGGCTGTCTTCGCCTGCGGCTTGGTCGCAGGTTGGACTTCTGGCCGTGGCCTTTCTTTTGGCCCGCGTCACCGCCGCGCGTGCCACGCCCTTTGTCATCGGCCTTTTGGACCCGACCGGCAAGGCTGGCCCTCTCGCCGATGCCCGCCGCTTTGTCCTGCGCTTTGTGCCTTTGATGCTGCCGCTTGTCGCCTATGGGCTGACCGCGATGGGCGAGGAGGTGACGCGTGCCACCTTTGGCTCGGGCGAGGTGCTGGCCTTTGGCAAGCGGGTGTTCATCTTCCTGGCTGCCGGCATTTTTGTGCGTGAGGTGTTGACCGACAGTTTCCTGCGGCTTTTGGGCAAATATGTGCTGATCCCGGTGGCCGCTCTTTATGTGCTGGGCGTCTTGGATGACATCACGCTGCAGTTGGAAGAGACCGTGATTGCGTTGGGCAACATCCGCTTTTCGCTGCTTGCGCTGATCCGGGGGGCGATTGCGGGGGCGGTGCTGTTCTGGCTAGGCTCTTGGTCAAACCGCCAAAGTGCCAGTTTTATCAAGGCGCAGGACGAACTGCGCCCTGCCACCCGCGAATTGGCGGTCAAGGCAGTTGAGATGATAATCTTCGGCGCGGCCCTGCTTTTGCTGATGTCGATCATGGGCATCGATCTGACGGCTGTGGCGGTATTGGGCGGTGCCTTGGGCGTGGGCATTGGGCTTGGCCTGCAGCAGATTGCCGCCAATTTTGTGTCCGGCGTCATCCTGCTGATCGAAGGCCAGACCACGGTGGGTGATTATGTCGAGCTTGATGGCGGCGAGAAGGGTACCATCGTCAAGATGACCGCCCGCGCCTGTATTCTAGAGACGTTTGACGGCCGATGGATCGTGGTGCCCAACGATCATTTCATCACCACAAGGGTGGTGAATTATTCGGACCAAGGCAGCGCGAACCGCTATGAGGCGCCCTTTTCGGTGAGCTATGAAACCGACATCAACCGTGTGCCTGAGATCATTGAAACCGCTGTGGCCGCCCTGCCGTTTGTGTTGAAAGACCCTGATGGCCCCGATTGTGAGTTGCGCGGCTTTGGCGAAAGCAGCGTGGATTTCGCGGTGGAATACTGGGTGGCGGGCATTGACGACGGCAAGAACAAGTATGCCAGTCAGGTGAATTTCGCGATCTGGAACGCGCTGAAAGCGGCCGGGATCGAGATGCCCTATCCGCATCGGGTGATCGAGGTGAAGGGCGGTTCGCTTGGCTGATCTGCACCCCGATGCGCTGGTTGTCGGCGCGGGCCCGGCCGGCTTGATGGCGGCTGAAGAACTGGCGCGGGCAGGCCGTCGGGTGCTGGTGGTTGACGCCAAACCCTCGCCCGCCCGCAAGTTTTTGATGGCGGGTAAATCGGGGCTGAACATCACCAAAGACCAATCGCCTGCTGCCTTTCTGGCTGCCTATGACTGCCCCGACCGGCTGCGCCCGATGCTGGAACGGTTCGGACCCGAGGAGGTGAAGGCGTTTTGCCGGGGCTTGGGGCAAGACGTGTTCACCGGCTCATCGGGTCGGGTGTTTCCGGTGGCGATGAAGGGCTCGACCCTGTTACGGGCTTGGCTGGCGCGGCTGTCCGCGCTGGGGGTTGAGCTGCGCAGTCGTTGGCGCTGGGCGGGCTTTGACGGCGATGGGCTTGTGTTTGACACGCCTGAGGCGCGGCAGGTGCTGCGCCCGTCCGTCACCGTCTTGGCAATGGGCGGGGCCAGTTGGGCGCGGCTGGGGTCGGATGCGGCTTGGGTGCCGTGGCTGGCTGAGAAGGGGGTGAAGATCACCCCTTGGCAGCCCGCCAACATGGGTTTTGCGGTGAACTGGTCGCCCCAAATGGCGCGGCAGTTCGGGCAGGCGGTCAAGGGGGCGGCACTGATCGTCGGCCCGATCCGTGAGCGGGGGGAGTTCGTGATTTCCGCCCGTGGGGTTGAGGGTGGCGGCATTTATGCCGTCAGCCGTGCGCTGCGGGGTGGGGCGCGGCTGGTGATTGACCTGATGCCGGATCTGGCTTTGGCCGAGGTTGCGGCCCGGCTGGACCGGATGAAGTCTGGCGAAAGCACGGCCAACCGGCTGCGCAAGCTGGGGCTTGCTCCGGCCGCTGCTGCGCTGGTGATGGAGTGGGGCCGGGGGATGGATCTGGCGCAGGCTGTGAAATCTCTGCCCGCGTCTCTGGCCGGTGCGCGTCCCTTGGATGAAGCAATTTCAGTCGCCGGTGGCGTGGCTTGGGAGGCGGTGAACAGCGGTCTGGAACTGCGCGGACGGCCGGGTGTGTTCGTCGCTGGGGAAATGCTGGACTGGGAGGCCCCGACGGGGGGGTACCTCTTGACGGCCTGCCTTGCCACCGGGGCTTGGGCAGGACGGGCAGCGGCGGGTTAAGCCCTCCTCGGGCGACTTCGTCTTCTCGTCGGGGGGAGGATCGCCCGCGTTTGGTGGTCGCATCCCGTAGCAAAGCCGCCCGCACCGCCCCTCCATAATCCTCAGTGCGCACTCAGCCTTGGGCCATTTGGGCGACGAGGGCTGCGTGGTGGTGGGTGACCAGCGCCCGATAGGCTGCCAGCCGGTCAGCGGTGAAGTGCTGCTCTTCGGCCAGAAGGTTCACCGTGCCCAGCACGGTTCCTTCGTGGATGACGGGAATGTTGATGCATGAGCCGAGACCCAGCGAGGTGATCAGCGCATGGTCAAAGAAATAGCGGGCGAATTCCGGTGTGGTGTTGGCGACGAACACCTGTTGGCCGGTGATGCAGAAGTCATACCAGCCGTCACGGGTGAGTGGTTTGGTGCCTGACACCGGATAGTCCATCGGGTTCGAGCTGTAGGCCCGGCGGGTGACACCGGCGGCCTCGTCTTGGGTGGTGATGGTGAAGAGCAGCGTGCCGAGGGCGGCGCAGGCGGTGTGCAGGTGGTCATAGGCGCTGGGCATGCGTGGGATCCCTGATCTGGGGGCATCCGACCACGGGGTGCGGGCTTGTGCAAGGGTTGGAAGGTGGCAGGTGATATGCTGCAGGTGCCCCGTTTAGGCGGCCTCGGTCCGGGCCTCGGCCAGAACGCACCAACCCGGATCGGGTGATGGCACCTTCGGCATCTCGCCGGGTTGCCACAGGAACAGCCTGACCAGCAAAGGGTCTTTCGGCGAATCTTCTTCGGCCAGAACCTGCCAGTGCAGGCCAAAGCCCTCGTCCAAAAGACCCTCGGCGTAAAAGGCGATTTCTTCGCCGTCGATCATCGCCTCGTCATCGTCCTGCGCCTGCCAGATGCCGTCCTCCCACCAGATCGCCTGCCCTTCAAGATCGGGGTGGCGCAGGGTGAGTTTGGCCAAGGGCGCAAGGAAGGACTGGTGCGGGGTCAGGGTGGGGGCCATACTGGGGTTCCTTTTGCGATCAGCCATGGCAGAGGCCGTGGCCGGGATCAAGCGGTGGAGGCAGATATGGACTATCGGGTGGTGGCGCATCGCGTGGATGCAAACGGCAGTCTGGCACAGGCCAAAGCGGCCGAAGTGGTTTTGGGCACCGACTTGGCGGGGCGGCAGGATGCGTTCAACCCGGTGGAGCTTTTGTTGGCGGCGTTGGCCGCTTGCATGATCAAGGGGGTGGAACGGGTGGCCCCGATGCTGGCGTTTCAGTTAACCACCGTGGAGGTACGGCTTGAGGCGGACCGACAGGACAGCCCGCCCAAGCTGGTCGCGGTCCGCTATGAGATTGTCATTGGAAGCGACGAGCCAGACGCCCGGTTGGACCTGATGCACCGCAACATCCTGAAATATGGCACGATTTCCAACACATTGGCCGGGGTGGTTCCTTTGGAGGGCAGTTTGCGGCGGGCATGAAGGAGGGGGGCTTCACGCCCCCCGCGGGATTTGTGCCAAATCCCGCGCCCCCCGTGGAGTATTTTGACCAAGATGAAAGCAGATTTTAGCTAAATTGTTGGATTTTAGCGCTTCATCATCGCGAGACGGATCAGCGCGCGTTCCATCACCGCCATGGCGGGGGCCTTGGAGGTGGAGCGCAGGGTCAGATCGGTGTCGACCAAGAGCGCCAGCGCCTGTTCCAGCGCGCGCAGGCCCCATTGGTTGGCTTGGCGCTGCACCGCGTCGCGCAGTTTGAAGATCACGCGGGCCTTGTTGATGCCATTCGGATCTGCCGCGACCAGATGCAGCGTGCGGAAATGGCGCAGGGCGGCGATGCAGATCGTCACCGGCGCGGTGCCTTGGCCTTCAAGTCGTCGCAGCAAGGGGCCGATGGCAGGCGCGCGGCCTTCAGCGGTGGCGATGACGAGGTCATCCACCTCGGCCTCGATGGTGGCGGGGGCCATGGCGGCAACCTCGGCGGGCGTCAAGGGCGTGGTGTCGCCCCATTTGTAGAGCGCGATCTTTTCAAGCGTCTGGCGAAAGTCACCGGGATCAAGTGCGCGGGCCAAGGCCGAGAGGTCGGCCATGGCGGTGGGCTCAATCTGGGTGAGACCGGCCTTTTTCAACGCGCCTTCAATCTCTTCGCGCGAGGGTGGGTCGTCGTAAAGGGCGATGCAGACCGCGCTGGGGTGTTTTTCAAACAGCGTTTTCAGCGCGGATTTCGCGGTGAGCGCACCTGCGGTGACGGTGATTTGGGCATCGCCTGGTTTCCAGTCTTTCAACGCCGCGGCGATGGTGTCGGTCAGCCCGTCGGTGGCATCTTCGACAAAGGCGACGCGAGGGCCGGGGAAGAAGCCAACCGCTTTGATCGCATCAAACAGGGCGGCGGCGTCTTTGCGCAGTTCGGATGCGGCAATGCGGGTCAGGCGCATTTCGGCCTCGCCGTCGGGGCCGATCAGGGCGGCGATGGCCTCTTGACGCCTCAAAGCGACGCGCATCGGGTCGGCGCCAAAGATCAAAAGGCCCGCATGGGCCGGGTTGGGCTTTGCTGTGTAACGGCTGGCTTCAACCCCCTTCAGGATCATGGGGTGAACCGCACCGAAGTGGCGATGATTTCGGCGGCGATCTGGTCGGCAAGGATCACCATGAGCCGTTTGGCAGCGTCCTGTTCGGCGGCGAATGCGGCGACGGTGGCGCTGGTGGCCGACCATGAGGTGAAGTTCTGGGCGGTGCCGCCCGCGATACGCGTGTCGGTTTCCCGGTCGGTCAGCGACCAGTCAACCCGGCCTTTAAGATTGTAGCGGGTGATGGAGGTGTCGGTGGCATAGCCGACACCAACCGCTTCTGTCGTGATCGTATAGGCCAACCCATAGCGCGGGTCTTTGCTGCGGCCAAAGCGGGCCTCGATGGCGGTGACGAAGTCAAAGCCGTTCTTGTCACCCGGGTCTGCGGCGCGGATGCGACCTTGCAGCCCTTGGGCGGGGCCAGAGGGACCATAGGCCGGGGTAAAGCCGCAGGCTGCGAGCACCAGCGGGAGCGTCAGGAGGGTTCGGCGGTTAAACGACGACATTGATGATGCGCCCCGGCACGACGATGATCTTCTTGACCGGCTGACCGGCCAAGAATTTGACCACATCATCATTGGCCAGAGCGATCTTTTCAACCTCAGACGTGGACATGTCTTTTGGCACGCTGATTTCCGCCCGCCGCTTGCCGTTGATCTGGATCGGCAGGATGACCGTGTCATCGACCAAAAGTGCGGGATCGGCCTTTGGCCACGGCGATTGGGCGCAAAGGCCCGCGCCGCCCTGATAGGTCCAGATCGATTCGGCGATATGGGGGGTCATTGGCGACATGAGTTTCGCGAGCGTGCGGATGGCGTCTTTCATGGCCGGGGTCGAGGCATTGGCGCGGGCAATGGTGTTGGTCAGGCCGTAAAGGGCTGCGATGGCCTTGTTGAAGGCGAAGGTGTCAATCGCGCGGGTGACCTCGTCGATGGCCTTCGCGACGCTGCGGGCCAACTCCTCGTCGCCCTCACCCTTGTAACCCTCGGGCATCTGACCAATGCGGTCGCAAATGCCCCAGACGCGCGAGAGGTGTTTGTAGGTCGCCTCGGCACCAGAGGCTGTCCATTCCACGTCACGCTCGGGCGGGCTGTCGGACAGCACGAACCAGCGTGCGGTATCGGCGCCGAAAGACGCGATGATGTTCATCGGGTCGACGACGTTTTTCTTGGATTTGGACATCTTGGCCGAGGGGATCACCTCCACCTGCGTGCCGTCTTTCAGCGTCGCGCCGGATTCACTGCGGATGATGTCTTCGGGCAGGTGGTAGACCGGACGATCCTTGGCATCGCGGGTCATGTAAATTTCATGCGTCACCATGCCTTGGGTGAACAGCGCGTTGAACGGCTCAATCGCTTTGGCAGGCAGGTGGCCGGTCTTGTGCATCGCGCGGGCGAAGAAGCGCGAGTAGAGAAGGTGCAGAATCGCGTGTTCGATGCCGCCGATGTATTGATCGACGTTCATCCAATAATCCGCATCCTCGGCCACGGTGGGCGTGGTGGCGCGGGGCGCGGTGAAGCGGGCGTAATACCACGACGAATCCACGAAGGTATCCATCGTGTCGGTCTCGCGCCGGGCTTTCGCCCCGCATTTCGGGCAGGCGCAGTCGCGCCAGGTCGGGTGACGGTCCAGGGGGTTGCCGGGGATGTCGAAGGTCACATCGTCGGGCAGTTTCACGGGCAGGTTTGCCTTGTTCTCGGCCACCACACCGCAGGTGGCGCAGTGGATCACCGGGATCGGGCAGCCCCAATAGCGCTGGCGGGAAATCCCCCAGTCGCGCAGGCGGTATTTGGTAACGCCAGTGCCATAGCCCTGCGCTTCGGCATGGGCGATGGCAGCGGCCACGCCGTCTTCGCCAGTCTGAACGGCGTTACCCGCAAAGCCGCGGATGTAGGTGACTTTTTCCGACTTCATCGGCACATAGGCCTCGGTCAGCGCGGCGTCGGACCCATCGGCCGAGAACACGGGCTTGATCGCAAGCGCATATTTCGTGGCAAAGTCAAAGTCGCGCTGGTCATGGGCGGGGCAGCCGAAAATTGCGCCGGTGCCATAATCCATCAGGATGAAATTGGCGATCCAGACCGGCAGTTCCCAAGTCGGGTCCAGCGGGTGCCTCACGCGGATGCCGGTGTCCATGCCGATCTTTTCCGCCGTTTCCAGCGCCTCGGCGGTCGTGCCGCCCAGACGGCACTGGGCCAGGAAAGCGGCGACCTTCGGGTCAGCTTCCAGCGTTTTGGCCAAGGGGTGATCGGGCGAGATGGCGGCAAAGCTTGCGCCCATCAGCGTGTCGGGGCGGGTGGTGTAAACCTCAAGCTTGTCAAACCCTGCAGGTGCGCCGACGGTGTCGAACGCAAACTGCAGCCCGCGCGACTGGCCAATCCAGTTGGCCTGCATCAGCCGCACCTTTTCGGGCCAGTCTTTCAACCCGTCCAACGCGGTGAGGAGTTCTTCGGAATAGTCAGAGATCTTAAAAAACCACTGGGTCAACTCGCGCCGTTCAACGGCGGCCCCGGACCGCCAGCCCTTGCCGTCGATCACCTGCTCATTGGCCAGAACCGTCATATCGACCGGGTCCCAGTTCACCACGGCGGCTTTGCGGTACACCAGACCCTTTTCCATCATGTCGATGAACATTGACTGCTGCTGGCCATAGTATTCGGGGTCACAGGTGGCGAATTCGCGCGACCAGTCGATGGACAGGCCCAAGGGCTTCATCTGGTCGCGCATGTCGGCGATGTTGCCGTAGGTCCATTCTTTGGGATGGCCGCCGCGCTCCATGGCGGCGTTTTCGGCGGGCATCCCGAAGGCGTCCCAGCCCATCGGGTGCAGCACAGAGAAACCTTGCGCCATTTTATAGCGCGCCACCACGTCGCCCATGGTGTAGTTGCGCACATGGCCCATGTGGATGCGCCCCGAGGGATAGGGGAACATCTCCAAGACGTAATACTTGGGCTTTGCCGGATCGCGCCGCGCGGTGAAGGCCCCGGCCTTATCCCAGGCGGTTTGCCATTTTGGTTCGATAGAGCTGGGTTCGTAGCGCGACATGTCTGGCCTCAAAACGTTGCCTCGCGGGATTACACCGCCGCAGGGCCAAAGGTCCAGACAGATTGAGCCGCGTTACAGCTTGCTGTCTTGCACGCGCAGCTGGCGGGCGCGGGTCAGGATGGCGTCTTCAACGGCGCGCACCGTGGCCGGGTCCACCTCACCGCCGCCGCGCGTTTGCAACGCCAGCTTCAGGCTGCGGGCATCAAGCGCGGGGTCTTGCACCAAGATTGTCGCCTTGTAGGACCGTCCGCCACCGGGGGGCGTGCCATAGCCGGTGATGATGACGCCCGAGAACGGATCCACCGATTCGATGGGCAGGAAGTTCAGCACCTCAAGGCTGGCCGCCCAGATGTAGCGGTTCACTTCCAAAGTGGTGTTCGTATCGGCACCGCCGCCGATCAGGTCCCGCAGGGTGGATTGCGTGGAGCCTTGGAAATAGGCCTGACGGCCGCGCAGGACGGGCGCGGCTTCTGCTGGCGGCGTGAACTGCGCCCCGCCGCCGCCGAACAGGTTGCTGCTGCCAATGCCGCCACCGCAGGCCGACAGGCTTGCAACGGTCAGAACAAGAAAGGCGTTGCGGGCAAGGCGTTGCACGGTCATTCGGGCCCCCGGGGACAATCTGCATTGTTGTCTAGCCGAGGGTGCGGGGTGGAACAAGGCTTTTTGCCAAGCCACCTGTGAGCGATGCGGCCAAGCGCAAAGCCGCCAGACGCCAGATGCCAGACCATGGGCCAGCAGCGATACCACCAACCTTGGGTGCAAATGCACTGTGACATTGCTGCACCAGCCGTCCGCTTCTTCCCCGGCCACGGCGTGTCATGATTGCAATCACGAACGCTTGGGGCGAGAAACGCCTCATACCCAGCTCGGATTCCCCTGAGTTGGGCACCACCTTTGACACAAGAGGGAAAACGATGAAAAAGGTTCTTCTCGCGACCACTGCCCTGGCTATGTCGGCAGGCGTCGCTTACGCTGAAATCTCCATCTCGGGCAACGCTCGTATGGGTCTGCAACACGTTGGTAAAGTTGCTGGCAAGGACGCTGTGCAGGGCACCATTTCGGCAGCCAACGCTGCTCTCATCAATGAGTATTTGGGTTCTAACGCAGTTGATGCAGACGAACTCGTTACTGCCGACTACGTGCGCCAAGCTCAGGAACTTCGCCAAGAGTGGGCTGATGCGCTTGCCGCTATGGAAGCAGCTCAGGATCCGGCTGACGCCGTAGCCATGGCTGAACTGGCAGCAGATCTCGAGTCGCTTGATGCAGTGATCGCTGAAAGCTCTGGCTCGGCTGCTGTTGCTGCCAAAGACTCCACCACCAAGTTCGAAAAGCGTATGACCGTGACCATGTCGGGTTCGGTTGAAACCACCTCGGGTCTGACCTTCGGTGCCACCCTGAACCTGCGTGCGAACGAAGGTAAGGCTGCTGTCGGTTCGGGCGCTCGCGTTCACATGGCAACTGGTGGCGTTGAAGTCGGCGTTGGCAACATCTGGGGCGCCATCGATTCGATGCCCGGCGTGTACTCGGCATCGGCTGGTCTGACCGGTCTGGGCTGGGGCGGCGCTCTGGCGAACACCGACGCAACTGGCTACTGGGGCTGGGACTCTTACTCGTCCTCGGGCAACGGCGCTGAAGGCGTTGAAGTCACCTTCTCGTCGGGTTCTTTCGCTGGCCACTTGTCGTACACCAGCACCGATCTGGGTTCGAATGCAAACCGCACCGCTGGTTACGTTGCCTACACCATGGGTGACTGGACCGTCGCAGTTGGTTCGCAGTACGACGCCGACAACGCCGACAATGACAAGACCCTCGTCACCGTCGGTGGCAAGGTTGGCGACTTCGGCGTCGGCATCGGCTATGCCGACAACGGCGGCGAAACCAAGCTGGCTCTGAACGGCTCGGCAAGCTTTGGCGCGACCAGCGTTTCGGCTTATCTCGCTGACGAAGAAAGCGCTGCAAACGCTTCCATGGGTCTGGGCATCAGCCACGACCTCGGCGGCGCATCGCTGGTTGGTGGCGTGGCCAAGACCGCGTCGGGCCAGACCCGCGCTGACATGGGCGTCTCCTTCTCGTTCTAATCCGAACGAGAGCGCTTGAGAGCAAGCGCGCTACAGAAATGGAAAGAGCGAACTTATGTTCGCTCTTTCCGCATGTCTGCTGCTTTTTGGATGGATATTATACCAAAGAGCGTCCTGATTTTTTATAAAATAATCAATTAATTGGCAGTCCAGAACCGTAAGGCGATTTTGCCTGCACCCTGGGCGCATAGTGACCTTAGGACATCGCACATGGGCTTGTTTTCAAAGCTTCTTAAACACGACATCGAACCGCTTGCGCCACCCTTGAGCAGCGTTAATCCGCGCATCACTTTGGCCGAGTTTTTTGATACCAAATACTACCCGCACGCCGAATCCACCCGCAAACGGCCCAAGGTCGTTGGCCAAACCTTTGACAAACACATGCGTGCCAGCATCGGCGCGTTGCGGTTTGACGAATTGGACAACAACGCGCTGGACATCTGGGTGCGCGATCAGGTCAAACAGCGCTATCTGCCGGGCACCATCAACAAGCACATCTTCCTGGTGAACCGGCTGCTGAATCTGGCCCGGCGCTGGGGGTATATTGACCAGAACACCTGTGAGGATCGGCTGATCAAGCGTCTGCCGATGGGGGATTACAAGCAGCGCTTTCTGACCGTCGAAGAAATCGCCAAGGTGCTGAAATCGGCGCAGGCGGATCAGCATCCGTTCATGCATCACATCCTGAAACTGCTGATCCTGACGGGGGCGCGCAGCGGTGAGGCGCGGTTGGCCCGTTGGTGCGACATTGATCTGCACAAGCGCATCTGGACGGTGCCGGTCAGTAAAAACGGCCGCGCGCGACGCATTGTGCTGAGTGGTGCCGCCGTGGAGTTGCTGCACGAGATCCGCGAACGCAACGCGGTGTTTCACCTGAGCACCCGGCAGGGCGAGTATGTGTTTCAAAACCCGCGCTTCCGGCGGCCCTATAACTGCTTTTTCTCATCATGGGAGCGGATCCGCCAAGGGGCGGGCCTGCCCCATGTGCGGATCCACGATCTGCGCCACACCTATGCAAGCCTGCTGATCAACAAAGGGGCGAGCCTTTATGAGGTGCAAAAGCTGTTGGGCCATTTCCACATCTCGATGACCGAGCGTTATGCGCATCTGATGCCCAACACGCTGGCCGAGAGGGTGGAGATCGTGGCGGGTCTGGTGGGCTAGGGTGTATCTCGTTTGATCGGGTTCAGCCGATCAAACGCGATACGTAACATTCCCAATGGCTTGCCTGTCTTGTATCGCATTCAATCTGAATCAGATTGAATGCGATCCGCTTTAGGGTGTGCCCTCCGCGAATGCTGCCAAAGCCCGGCCCTGTGCCGGGCTTTTTGCTGCCCTGTGCCCACATCGGGGTGCGCAAAAAGAAAAGAGCGGGCCGAAGCCCGCTCTTTCCGTGGATCTGACTTGGTCAGATTAGAACGAGAACGACACACCAAGGTCAGCACGGGTGCCGCCGGTTGCGCCACGCTCAACACCGCCAACCACCGAGGCGCCGCCGAGGTCATAGGACGCGCCCAGACCGATCGAGAGGTCGGTTGCCGCAGCGGAGTCTTCGTCAGCGACGTAAGCCGAAACTTTGGTCGCACCGAAGGTGGCCGAGCCGTTCAGCGCGATCTTTCTGACGCCGTCATTGTCAGCAAAGCCGACGCCAACGCCGTAGTCACCGATATTGCCGCCAACGGTCAGAACGGTCTTGTCTTCAGCAGCGGTGCTGGACCGCTGAACGCCGAGAGCAACAGTCCAGTCGTTGAAGGTGTAGGCACCATAAGCGCCAGCGCGCTTCTGGGCCGAAGCGCCCGACGACAGGTCTTGGTCAGAGTAGGACACATGGCCGGTGAAGGCGCCAGCCGAGTAGATGGCTTCGATGCCTTCGGCTCCGTTGCCCGAGGACGAGTAGGAGTCCCAACCGAACGCGCCCTTGGCGGCAGTGTTGGTCACCACACCCTGCCAGCCGAGGCCGGTCAGGCCAGCGGAGGGCGAGTACAGGTTCGGCATCGAATCAATCGCGCCGTCGATGTTGCCCATCGCCAGTTCGAAACCCGAGGTCTGCATGTAAACGCGAGCGCCAGCAACGACGCCACCGGCAGCTTCACCGGACCGCATGCGCAGCTTGGCACCAAAGGTGATGCCCGAGGAGGTTTCAGCGGTGCCGACCATGTCGATGGACATGCGCTTTTCAATCCGGGTGCCTTCGTTCGCATTCGCTTTTGCAACAGCGGCGTCGGCCTTTGCTTTGGCAGCGTTAGCGGTGTTCAAAGCAGCAAGATTCGCAGCGGTTGGGGCTGCATTGAAGACAGTCGCAGCGCCGGTTGCAGCAGTTGCAGCCGCCGTCGCTTTCGCAATTGCCGCAGCCGACGCACCAGCGCTGTTGTATTGCAGACCCAGACGGGCATTGCCCGACACAGAAACTTCAGCGTAAGCGACGCCTGCCGACAGAGCCAGGGCAGTAGTCGCGAGAAGACTCGTCGTTCAAGGCAGACAGAAATTCTGTACCTTTGCCCCACCCAAACTTGCCCCATCCATCCCCCAAAATCGCCCCCGCTTTTCGCCCGGCCCACCTTTCCTTTCCCCCCCCGATGTGGCCATCTGCCCCGCAGGAGGACCGTTCATGTCACTGACCGAAATCACCGCCCGCATCCGCACCGCCGAGGCCGCCCATGGCCGCGTGCCGGGGTCGGTTCACCTGATCGCCGTGTCCAAGCTGCAGCCCTTGGACCGGGTGGTGGCGGTGCTGGAGGCAGGTCATCGCGTCTTTGGCGAGAATTATGTGCAGGAAACGGCGGGCAAATGGCCTGACCTGCGGGCGCAGTTTGCCGGGGTTCAGGTGCATATGATTGGCCCCTTGCAGACCAACAAGGCCAAGCAGGCGCTAGAGCTGTTTGACGCCATTCACTCAGTCGACCGCCCGTCCTTGGCCGACAAGCTTGCGCGGTTGGTGCAAGACCGGGGGGCCGCGCCGCAGATGTTCGTGCAGGTGAACACCGGGGTAGAGCCGCAAAAGGCGGGCGTCCTGCCTGCCGATCTGGAGGCGTTCATGGCGCGCTGCCGCGCGATGGACCTGCCGGTGCAGGGCCTGATGTGCATCCCGCCCGAGGGCGAGGACCCAAGCCCGCATTTTGCCATGCTGGCCACGATGGCCGCGCACAACGGGCTGACCGGGCTGTCGATGGGGATGAGCAGCGATTTCGAGGTCGCCATAGCCCATGGCGCCACCCATGTGCGGGTGGGCAGCGCGATTTTCGGCGCAAGGACGCGCGGTTGAGGTTTTGGAAGATCCGGCACCCGGCCGCCATGCGGGGGCTGAAAGCCGATCGCGTTTGATCGGGTTGCGCCGATCAAACGCGATGCGCTTCAGCTGTCAGGCGTTGACATCAATCACCGCGCGACCCTTGACCTTGCCCGCCAGAATATCGACGCCAAGCTGCGCCAGATCGGCAAGGCCATGCAGGCTCACCATCGCCTCCAGCTTGTCTTTCGGCATGTCTCGCGCAATGCGCTGCCATGCCGTGACGCGGCGCGCATAGGGTTGCAGCACCGAATCGATGCCCAAGATGTTCACCCCGCGCAACAGGAAGGGCACGACCGAGGCGGGCAGGTTCGCCCCCCCGGCCAAACCGACCGAGGCAATGGACCCGCCAGATTTCAACTGCCCCAGCACGCGCGCCATCATCGGCCCGCCCACCGCATCAATGCAGCCCGCCCATGTCTCGGATTCCAGGGGGCGCTTGACGGTTTCGTTGATCGTCTCACGCGCCACGATCTGAGTGGCGCCAAGATCGCGCAGATAGGCTTCGGTTTCGGGCCGCCCGGTGACAGCGGCCACCTCATAGCCCGCTGCCGCCAAAAGCGCGACCGCAACCGATCCCACGCCCCCTGCCGCGCCGGTCACCAGAACCGGGCCATTGCCGGGCTTCAGCCCGTGATCTTCCAGCGCCAGAATGGCCAGCATCGAGGTGAACCCAGCCGTGCCGATGGCCATGGCCTGTTTGGTGGTCAGCCCGCTGGGCAAGGGCACCAGCCAATCGGCCGCGACCCGCGCCTTTTGCGCATAGCCGCCCCAATGGCTTTCCCCCACGCGCCAGCCGGTCAGCACCACCTTGTCGCCGGGCTTGTAGCGGGCATCGGTCGAGCTTTCGACCGTACCGGCGAAATCAATGCCCGGCACATGCGGATAGCTGCGCACCAGCCCACCGCCGGTGCCAAGGCAAAGCCCGTCTTTGTAATTGACCGTCGAATAGTCAACCGCGACCAAGACGTCGCCCACCGGCAGATCGCCAATTTCAAGCGAGGTCACCGCCGCATGGGTTGCCCCGGCCTCATCCTTGTTCACCACCAATGCCTTGAACATCTGCCTGCTCCTGTTTCCTGTTGCCGCCCATGTTCCACGGCAGGGTGACCAGTTGCAAGTCACCACGGGGCAAAGCGTTTGGCCCCCAGTGACTTGACCCCAGTGACTTGACCCCAGTGACTTGACCCCGGCCCATCCTTCATGGCCTATGTTCGCCCATGGCCGCGCGCAAGAAACCTGAACCCGAAGCAAACCCGCCCAAACTGCCGCTTTTGCGACGTATCCGGCTGTGGCTTTGGCGCGGGCTGGTCGGTGTGGCGGCGGTTTATGGCGTGCTGATCGTGCTGTTCAGCTTTGTGCCGCCGCCGATCAACATCTATCAGGCGCAAGAGGCGTGGCGGCTGGGCGGCATTGAAAAGGACTGGGTGGGCTGGGACGAGATTGCCCCGGTCATGGCACGCTCAGTTGTGGCGGCGGAAGATGCGAATTTCTGCCTGCACTGGGGCTTTGACATGGCCGCCATTCGTGATGCGATTGAAGAGGGCAGCGCGCGCGGGGCCTCGACCCTGTCGCAGCAGGTGGTGAAGAACACCTTCTTGTGGCACGGGCGCAGCTATCTGCGCAAAGCGATGGAGGCGGCGATCACCCCGGTGATCGAGATCTTGTGGTCCAAGCAGCGTATCTTGGAGGTATATCTGAACACCGCCGAGTTTGCCGAGGGCGTCTTTGGGGTGCAGGCCGCAGCCCAGCACCATTTCGGCGTTGATGCCGCTGATCTGTCGGCGCTGCAGGCCGCGCGACTGGCCGCCGTCTTGCCCAACCCCAAAGACCGCAGTGCGAGCCAACCTTCGGACTTTGTGCGCAAGCGCACGCGTGCCATTCTGTCAGGGGCTGAGACCATTGATGTCGATGGCCGGGCGGGCTGTTTTCAATAGGCCAGTTGCAACTGCCGCCAAGGGCGCTATTGAGACGTATCCCCTTTTTCAGGCCCTTCTCCGATGATCCGTCTCTATCACTTCCCGCTCTCGCCCTTCTGCCGCAAGGTTCGCCTGACGCTGGCCGAAAAGAAGCTTGAGGTCGAGTTGGTGGAAGAACGCTATTGGGAGCCCACCCCCGATTTCCTGCGCCGCAACCCGGCTGGCAAAGTGCCGATCTTGCGCATGGACCAGAAGGTGATGAGCGAAAGTCAGGCGATCTGCGAGTACCTGGACGAAGCGATCCCGACGCCCGCCTTGATGCCGCGCGACGCGGATTCCCGTTATGAAGTGCGGCGCATTTGCGCGTGGTTTGATGACAAGTTCCATGCCGAGGTCACTTCGAAACTGTTGTACGAGCGGGTGAACAAGAAGGTGATGGGTCACGGCTATCCGGATTCGAAGAATGTGAAATCCGGGGCGGGGCGGATCAAATACCATCTGGATTACATGGCGTGGCTTTTGGATCAGCGCCGCTGGCTGGCGGGCAATGAGATGACGCTCGCGGACTTTACCGCCGCCGCGCATCTGTCGTGCCTGGATTATATTTCGGACGTTGACTGGAACCGCAACGCAACGGTGAAGGACTGGTACGCAAAGATCAAATCACGCCCGTCGTTCCGCACGCTGTTGGCCGATCAGATCCCGGGCTTTCCGCCGCCCGCCCATTATGCCGACTTGGATTTCTGATCCCGCCCTCCGGGGCGCTGCCCCGGACCCCGGAGTATTTAGGCCAAGATGAAAGAGCGCTTGCTGGAACAGGCTTTGGCCGAAGGGTTTTCCAAACTGCGCATCTGTGCGCCCGATGCGGTGCCCGAGGCGGCGGGGCGATTGCGCGCGTTTCTGGCGGATGGGCGACAGGGGCAGATGGGCTGGATGGCCGAGCGCGAGGACTGGCGCGGCAATCCGGACGCGCTATGGCCTGAGGCGCGGTCGGTCATCATGCTGGCCGAGGTCTACACGCCGGAAAGCGATCCGATGGCGGGTCTGGCCGAGCGCGACCGGGGGGTGGTGAGCGTCTATGCGCAGGGCAAGGATTACCACGATCTGGTGAAGCGGCGGCTAAAGCGGTTGGGTCGGTGGTTGCTTGACGCGCAGGGTGGTGAGATCAAGGTTTTTGTCGACACGGCACCCGTCATGGAAAAGCCCTTGGCGCAAGCGGCGGGCTTGGGCTGGCAAGGCAAGCACACCAA